>JAFDDT010000005.1 GCA_019310725.1 Deltaproteobacteria bacterium
ATAATATCTTCAACCTTTAGAGTAAGCAAACTTCTATCCTCCATAACAATGTTCCCGTCTATAATCGAATGCTTCACATCATGGGCACCAGCAGCATATACGAGGTGAGAATAGGGATTATACATGGGAATAAGGTGAGGCTTCTTGGTATCGATTATTATCAAATCAGCCCTCTTGCCAACCTCTAACGATCCGGTTATCTTCTCAAGCCCAAGTGCCCTGGCGCCATCTATAGTTGCCATCCTGAAAACTGTTTGGGCATCCATTACCGTGGGGTCCAGTCTGTTTACCTTATGGAGTTTTGCCGCCATGTCCATCTCAGCGAAAAGATCCAGGTTGTTATTGGAGGCACATCCGTCAGTGCCCAAACCGACCGTTACCCCTTTTGCTATCATTTCAGGCACAGGGGCAAAGCCTGATGCAAGTTTCATGTTGCTCTCTGGATTATGAACCACACTAACCTTATGCTGCGCAAGCACCTCTATTTCCGATTCGTTTATATACACACAGTGATCAGCGATCAGATGAGGGCCCAGAAGCCCCAGATCCTTTAGATGCTGAACAGGGCGTTTGCCATATCGTTTTTCAATCTGCTCTATCTCAGCTTTTGTTTCTGCTACATGCAGAATAAGGGGAACATCACTTTTAAGGGCCAGTTTGTTTGCCTTATTCAGTAGATCCACACCACAGGTAAACAGAGAATGCGGCTCAACTGCTATATCTACCAGGGGGTCTTCCTTCCATCTTTCGATCAACTCCTTGGTATAAGTAAATCCTTTTTCCACTGATCCATAGTTTGGCGAGGGAAAATCGTAGAGGACCTCTCCAACAACGCACCTCATTCCAGACTCTTTTGCAGCCCTAGCTACCTCCTCCTCAAAAAGATACATATCACAAAAGGTCGTCGTTCCTGACAGTATCATCTCCGCACATGCCAGAAGGCTACCCACCCTCACAAAATCAGCATCCATATTCCTTTCCACAGGAAAAACATAATTATTCAACCACTCCATAAGGGGAAGATCGTCTGCTAGACCCCTGAAAAGAGTCATAGCTGCATGGGTATGACTATTGATAAGACCAGGAAGTATCAGGCCGCCCTCAGCATCAATCTCTTTGTGTGCCTTTATTGAGCCTTTTCCATTTTTCCTGATAGAACCTATCCGATCCCCTTCTATGGTTAAAAGGCCATCAGGGATTACCCTGTTCTGACCATCCATGGTAAGGATAGTTCCATTAAAAACCAGGATATCTGCTGCGTTCATTTTTCCAAACTGCCAAGGATTAGCGCGAATAGCCGAGCTAATGAGGGAGATGCCTTCTCTGCATTAGCGATCACCTCTTCAATGGAGGTGCTAGTCATGCAATCAGGAAGATTAATGTTGGTGATAGCTACAATTGCTAATACCCTGAGCCCAGAATGAACAGCTGCGATCACCTCATTAACCGTTGACATCCCCACTGCATCACTGCCGATCCCTCTTAAAAATCTTGTCTCAGCAGGTGTTTCAAGGCTTGGCCCTGTGGTACCCACATAGATACCCTGATTCAAGGTAATCTCTGCGTCCACTGCTTTTTGCCGAGCCAGGGAGATCAGATCTTTGTCATAGGCGGATGTCATATCTGGAAAGCTAGGTCCGAATTCCTCCAGATCTCTTCCGACGAGGGGGTTAGTGCCTGTAAGATTTATGTGGTCGGTAATCAGCATTAATTCTCCGGGTTTATAACAAGGATCTAATCCACCAGCTGCACTCGAAATAAAGAGATACTTTGCCCCCAAGACTGCCATGACCCTTACCGGAAAGGTGATCTCTTTAACCGTGTATCCCTCGTAGAGGTGAAATCTACCCTGCATGGCAAGAATTTGTTTTCCCGCCATGCTGCCAAAAACGAGGATGCCAGCGTGGCCAGGAACCGTTGCTTTGGGGAAATGAGGGATCTCTGCATAGGGGATACTATGATCGATTCTAATGGCATCAGTAAGAGAGGCAAGCCCGGTGCCAGTAATCATCCCAACGAGTGGCTCTCTGGTGATCTTTTTCCGAATAAAATCGGCTGCTTCGGCTATTTTCGAGTATGCTGAGTTCATTGCGCCTTATCCTATATCTTGGTAACTTCTCAAAAAGTTCGGGTGATTCGTTGCCGTTGACATTTACGGTCATTGCGAGGAGCGAAGCGACGTGGCAATCTCATTGCGATATGAGAGATTGCTTCGCCTTGCTCGCAATGACAGAAGCCAAACTTATTGAGAAGCTACATATCTTGCAGGTAAAACCTTGACAGGCTCTTGTCAAAATCCTTTTTCACTTCAAAAAGATCACTGTCTGCCCAAGGGCTCCATCACGACTAACACCTGACAAATTACATAAATGAGATCAAAAACAAAGTCAACCTGGTTTACCAATTTTATCCTTGACCCATGTTTAACAGATCTTTAGTATGCTCCCAGCAAAGAGAAACGCTGTGTGAGACAGAAACAGCGGCTGATACTGCATTTAAGGAGACAAAAATGCCTTCCATGGTTGATGATCTTTCAAATCCCGCGTCTCTTCCGGATAGAACAGAAAAGGTTTCTGTTATTCAAACCCATATCTCTCTGGTTTTTTTGGCAGACAAATTCGTTTATAAGGTAAAGAAGCCAGTAAATTTTGGGTTCCTAGACTTTTCAACTCTTGAGAAGAGACGTTATTACTGTGAGCAGGAAATCATTCTCAACAGACGCTTATCAGAGGATGTGTATATCGGTGTTTTACCAATCCTGTATGATGGTAAAATCTATAGAATCGCGAAACAAGGTACAGGCGTTGTAGACTATGCTGTCAAGATGAGGAGACTCCCTGAACAAATGCTCATGAAATCTCTGTTTCTTCAGGGAAAACTGGAGACTCACCACTTGGAAAAGCTTGCCAATGTGCTTGCAGAATTTCATTTAACTTCTCGCAATTCCTCAGATATTGATAAATATGGTGAGCCAGAAATGTTTGCCATCAACACTGATGAGAATTTTAAACAGACCGAAAAATTTATTGGAATGGCAATTCAAAAAAAAGACTTTCAAGCCCTCAAGAGATGGACTGCGGACTTCTACCGTGGACACAGCGAGCTTTTCTGGAAAAGGATCAAGGCAAAAAGGATTAGGGACTGTCATGGTGATCTTCATATGGAACATATCTGCTTCACCCAAGATCTCCCCATATTTGATTGCATTGAATTTAATGACCGGTTTAGGTATACTGATACCCTTGGTGATATTGCCTTCCTTCTGATGGATCTGGAATATCACGGGGGCAATGCGTTTTCTAGAGAACTGTGGGATTTCTACAAAAAAGACGCAGGTGAAAGAGAGGTGGATTGCCTGCTTACCTTTTATAAGGTTTACCGAGCTTATGTAAGGGGCAAGGTGACCAGCTTCCAGGTTGATGATGAAAACATCAGTGAAGAAAAAAAAGAGGAAGCGCTACAAACAGCGAAAAGATACTTCCAGCTTGCAAGCTCCTATATATAGGGGCTGTTGATCAAAGGAATTTCGGCAACAGCCTATATAGCGCAGGCAGTAAGGAGTATACAGTTGGGACAGGATTAAGGTGCTTATGAAAGAAGATTTTGTAGGTTTCATAAAAAGAGAATTAGTGCCTCAAACAGTCCTTATAGCATGCGGCCTCCCGGCTTCCTACAAAACAGAAACAACCGAGGTAATAGCTGAACTTAAGGGCTATCAAATACTAAGGACAGACCTTATCAGGCTTGAGGTGCTAGAAGGTGAAGACATCTTTGATGAGAAGATCGCATCAAACATGGGAAAAAGGGAGCTTGTCTACAAGAAAATGTTTTCGTGTGCAGATGAGCTTGCAGATAAAGGTAAAGGGATAATCTTGGATGCCACCTTTATCACGCAGGCACTCAGAAAGAGGGCTGCACAGATAGCTGCAAACCATAATAAGGTTTTTGTTATTCAACAAACACAGTGCCCCCAGGAGATCTCTCTCAGAAGGATATCAGAGAGAACCAGGGAGAATTATGAATCAAATGCCTTGACTGAACAGGCCTATCTCAATAATAGAAAGAAGTTCCAGCCAGTAGACCTAGATGACTTGAAAAGTTCGTACCCAACTCTTAACATTATCCATCTTCTGGTCGATACAACCTCAGATCTGGTTGATGAATGGAGGGTAATAAAGTGCCTAAAGGTATAGGTGCCTAATGTGCCTAAAGTTATTGGCTTTAGATGATTTATTACTGATTGTGGAACATGTTTTAGGCACTCATAACTCGAGGCACTCGAGGTACTTCTGATGGCAAAGATACCAAAATCGGTCGGGATAATATTTAAGCACAATTTCCAGCCTGCAAAGAAGGAGTGCAAGCGCTTAAGGGATTGGTTTACACAGAGAGGAATGACCGTGTATACAGAGGAAATGGCATCTCGTGCTCATCTATCACAGTGCCTCGAAGAAGGAACAACTATACCGGATACCGTCGATTTGGTTGTAGTTTTGGGTGGGGATGGGACATTGCTGGGAGCTGCCCGGAAGGTTGGGCGATATGGCCTCCCTATTTTGGGTGTTAATCTCGGAGGCTTAGGCTTTTTAACAGAGATCCCCTTAGAAATGCTTTATAAGGACATCGAAAAGGTTATCACTGGCCAAGTGACTGTTGAACCGAGACTCATGTTACAAGCCAGCGTTTTAAGAAACGCTGAAGAAAAATGTCGTTTCTCAGTGTTAAATGATGTTGTTATCAACAAAGGGGCATTGGCCAGGATTATTGATCTGAGAGTATCCATCGATGGTCATTTTCTCACCACCTTTCGTGCAGACGGGCTCATAATATCCACCCCGACAGGCTCAACCGGTTATAACCTTTCTGCAGGGGGCCCGATATTGTACCCAGATCTAGAGGCGTTGATCTTGACCCCGATATGTCCCTTTACGCTGACGCAACGGCCTATTATTTTACCCGATACATCGGTTATAGAAATTCAGATAGGGAAACAAAATGAGGAAGTTATCCTCACCTTTGATGGTCAGGTCGGCTTTGATCTTATGGCTCATGACAGGGTTATCATTTCCAAGTCAGAGAAAAAATTGAAGCTCATCAAATCACCCGATCAGGACTATTATGATATCCTCCGGACAAAACTCAAATGGGGTGAGCCCACTTACAACACAACAGACGAGTAAGTGTCGATTTTCAATAAATAGAAAGGAAATATGCTATTTGCAATGGGTAATAGAAGCCTATGATGGGATGGCCTCGATGAGAACCGTTAATCCCAAAACTGGTAAGATTGAAATTTCTATAGCTCCCGGATGCAGAGAGGAGATTCTTTCACTTATTAAGCATTTAAAGGAAGAGGGAATTATTCATGTTAGGGACAAGAAAACTGATTGATGGCGTTGTGAAAACAACTGTTATGGTAATGATTGGATTCTGTACTGTCGGAATGGGCGGGGTAGGGGAGGAAAAACTTAAAAAAATTCCGGAACCTGACGACAATTTCTCGGCAACGGTAATTGACCAACGTGATGTTGCTTCACCTATTACCCTTTTCAGTCTCGAGGGACAAACGTTTCTCTCAGGCAAGCGTGGGGGTGCCATGGTTTCCATACCATTTGAAAACATTAAGGAGATAAATTTCTATGCCCGTGGCAAAGATATCTTTGCCACGGTTACTATGAAAAAGGAAGCCCAAGTTGAATTAGAAATGGAGAAAGATCGCATTTTTTATGGCCAGCTTTCTTATGGGCTTTTATCTATCAAGGTAGAATATGTAAAAAAAATTGCCATTCATGGCTTGGCCGAGCAGGAGAAATAGGTTGCCCCAATTATTTCACATAAAAACCTTTGGCTGCCAGATGAATAAGCATGATTCTGATTCTATCAGCCAGATTCTTATGAATGAAGGGTATCAGCAATCGGAAAGCATTGACGATGCTGATATTGTCTTGGTTAATACCTGCGCGGTCAGGGAAAAGGCTGAAGAAAAGGCACTAAGCGTGCTTGGTCGGTTGGCTCCCTTAAAGCAAAAGAAACGAAACCTGCTTGTCGGTGTTGTTGGATGCGTGGCTCAGAAGCAAGGGGTGGCTCTCATGAAACGATTCCCACATCTCGATCTCATCCTGGGCCCAAGGAATATTCACCACATAGATAAAGCCATTGCTCAGATCAAGAAAAAAAGAGAACGGATTTCCTCGCTTGATTTGTCCGGTCAAATCACCTCATTTTCCAAATATAACGGCTACTTAAAAGGACGGGTTACCTGTTTCTTGAAGATTATGGAGGGATGCGACAACTTCTGCTCATACTGCATTGTTCCTTTTGTTAGGGGCAGAGAGGCAAGCCTCTCAGCCCAAAATATTATTGACGAAGCGAATTGTTTAGTTCGACAGGGAATAAAGGAGATCACCCTTATTGGGCAGAATGTGAATTCTTACAATGCCAAGAATGGGTCTGTAACGACATTTCCCGGTTTACTCAAGGCGCTAGATAGTATTTCAGGCTTGAAAAGGCTTCGTTTTACAACTTCTCACCCCAAGGATTTATCTGATGAGCTCATCAGTCTTTTCGAGGAATTAAAAACCCTGTGCCCACACATTCATCTCCCGGTTCAATCAGGATCCGATGCAGTACTTGGGTTTATGAATAGGGGGTATACAAGGGATACATATCTTAGTCTCATAGAGCGCCTCAGGAAAGTTAGGCCTGATATAGCTATTACAACCGACCTGATTGTTGGGTTCCCCGGAGAAAGGGAACAAGACTTTCAAGACAGTTTAAGGTTGATCGAAGAGGTGAAATTTGATAGTATATTTGCCTTTAAATATTCCGAACGATCAAGAACAAGGGCAGTGCACTTGCCAGGAAAAATAGGGGATACTGAAAAGCAAAGGCGTCTGTTTCTATTGCAGCAAAGGCAAAGAGAGATCACCCTGGCCAAAAATAAGTCCCTTGAGGGAACCATTCAAGAAGTTTTGGTAGAAGGCCCTGGCAAAAGAGGGAATCGCCAACTCAGTGGAAGAACCCCGGGAAATAAGGTTGTCAATTTTTATACCCCAACCGATCTCAGGGGAGAATTGGTAAACCTAAAAATTATCCAAGGGTTCCAGAATTCACTACTTGGCGAAATCGTTGGTGCATAAGGTCAAAAAATCTCTTAGGCTATAAAGAAATGGAGCAACAATTCGACTACCATAAAGAAAATCTCTTGATAGTTGACGACGAGATAGAAATAGGGAAAATAGTACAGGATCTACTTGCAAAACTGGGATTCAATACTGGATTCGCCGGTAACGGGAAGAATGCGTTAGAGAAGCTTCGCAACGAAGACTACACCTTTTTGATTACTGATATAAATATTCCGAAACTCAACGGCATTGAATTGATAAAAATAGTCAAGAAAGAAATACCCAGGATCAATATTATTGCCATGACCGGCTACGATAAAGACTACACCTATATGGACGTTATTAACGCTGGAGCAACTGATTTTATCAGTAAACCCTTCAAAATTGACGAGATGGAGGCCAAAATAAAGAGGATCCTTATTGAGACAGAGAATCTCAATGAATTGGCCAGGCTCTCAATAACCGATAATCTTACCGGTCTTTATAACCAGCGGCATTTTTACAACAGGCTGAAAGAGGAGATTGAGCGTGCAAATCGCCAGAAGCATCCTCTGTCTCTAATTCTTTTGGACCTAGACAATTTCAAATATTTTAACGATAAATATGGTCATCTTGCTGGCGATCAGATGCTTGCGGGAGCAGGGAAGGTCATTCTTTCAAACATCCGCGACAGTGTAGATACTGCTTTCAGATACGGAGGCGATGAGTTCGCTGTTATTCTGGTTGAGGCTGATACCGCGATCGCACAAACCATAAGCGAGAGGCTGAGGAAAGGATTTCAGCAAGACAGTGCGGTTACTGCAAGTATAGGTTTTGCAACATATAAGAAGGGAATGAAGCTCAATGAGCTGATTGGTTTGGCTGACAAGGATCTCTATTCTACAAAGAATAACAAGCGCTACTGATAGTATTTGTGGTTTATCTTGAGTCTGATAATATATATTATGTAAACTAAGAAATATATTGACTTTTTTCCTCTCTTATATCATCATCGCGCTACCGTATTAAATAATCGGAGGTTATCAGTTTAATGAGCAGTGTCGTAAAAAAAAGAAAGAAAAAAATAACAAAACACAAGCATCGGAAATTAAAAAAATCAATGCGCCACAAGAACAAGTAATAGAAAAATCTTCTTTCCCCTAGTACCAACCCCTACCGGTCTTTTTTCCCAAGTTACCTGCCCTCACCATCGTCTTTAACAGACCGGGAGAAACCCATTTGTTTTCCTTGTTGAGTTCCTTGTAAAGGTATTCACTTACAAAATATGCGATATCAATACCGGTCAAATCCATCAATTCAAAGGGTCCCATGGGATAATTGAGCCCGTTTTTCACGGCCACATCCACATCCTCGATGGATGCAATACCTTCCTCCACAATCCTTATCGCCTCTAGCATGTGAGGAATCATTATCCTATTAACGATAAAGCCCGGCGAATCCTTTTTTACTTCCACGGTTATCTTGCCCAGTTTTTGGGCAAATTCGGTGGTCGTTTTGATTGTTTCATCGCTGGTTGAATAACCCCTAATTATCTCAACAAGTCTCATTAATGGAACTGGATTAAAAAAATGCATTCCACAGACCTTATCAGGCCTCTTCGTGCTCGCTGCTATTTCTGTTATAGACATAGATGAGGTATTGGTCGCCAAGATCACCTCAGGTCTACACAGTTCATCTAGCTCCTTGAAAACCGCCTTTTTGAGATCTAAGTCTTCAATAACAGCCTCTATGATGAGGTCAGCACCCTTGAGGTCTGCCATGTCTACGCTACCTTTTATTCGCCCGAGGATTGCATCTTTCTCATTGGCATCCATCTTTCCTTTTTCCACACTCCTGGCAAGAAAAGCTTGTATCTTTTTCATGCCCCCTTCCACAAATCTCATCTCAATATCTCTCATGATAACATCGCACCCTATCTGGGCTGCGATCTGAGCAATGCCATTACCCATGGTGCCTGCTCCAACTACACCTATCTTTTTGATTGCCATAATCCCTCCTCTCTTAATACGTTGAATACAATTGAATTAATGTATCACATTACCTTTATTCAATAACTATTACAAATTTTAGATGTATATCAGCAGTGGTATTGAACACACAAAACACACCCCATTTTGAAACTGACGTCCTTCTAACACATTCAGGGGTCGATAACAAGACATTCGTAACATTCACGTTCACCCAACCATCAGCTTTCTTACCCTATTATCAAGGTATCTGGAAAGGTTAATAGAGGTTTTTGGCGACCACCCAAAAGACTGTTTCCAAACATCGCCACTTTCCATGCAGAGATAGATCCCTAAATCCTCATGCCATTTTTTTAATCTTTCCGCTAACTTAGAATACATTTCAATTCTAATTGGCTTAAAATATCTGAGTTTTCTGTCCAAACCAGTAACAAATTCGCCATCAAAAATCTTTGTTTTCGGAAATCTTCTCTTAATGGCCCATTTAAGGGCTGGCATGTATCTAAAAGAACCAAGGCTTATCCAGATTATTGATTCCGGATCAATATATTTCTCTAAAAGCCTGACTGGCTCTTCCAGGTCCTCATCCCACCTCGGATAGTAAAACAAAGGATCAAAATGAAAAGCCAGCACAAAGCCGGCTTTTTGGCAGTCATGGGCGGCGAGAATCCTCTCTCTCAGGCTCGCTGTCTTACGTTCTTCACCAGTTACGACACGAGGGCTATTAAGAGACCATGCGACAACGATCCTTTCTCGATGTATGCTTTTGAGTAGCGATTGCACCGAAGAGGTCTTTGTCTTTAGCTCTAGGATACAGTTTTTCCTATGAGAAAAGACAGGAAGCAGATAATCAGTCCATCCGGTAAGGTAATTGAGCGCGAGGCTGTCAGTAAACTCCCCGGTCCCGATCCTGAATATCCTCCCAGGAAAGCTATCGATATATTCGCCTATTTCATCGAGTTTCTCTGGCAGGTTAGTATAAACCCTCAGTGATGGTTGATTAATATAGGATTGAAGAAAGCAATAACTGCAGTCCATGGGACAGTTAATACCGATATTTAGTATCTGGTAGCCGCAGCAAATATATCTTTTTGTCCCCGGACAAGGTTTGAGAAACTCCCCTTTGTGATGGATGATCCGGAGGGATTCCTTGTCCATCTCTTCGGTACCCTCAGGTAAAGCCAAATCGTGTGAATCAACAAGTTCTTTCGGTATATCCGGTAACCTCTTAGGTATCACTTTAGCAAGGGAGTCGCTCTCAGCTCCCCTTTCAATCAAAATCCGCCTGATTGTAAATTGTTTCATCGTCTAAATAGTGTCAGTAGTCTGTTGTCAGTCGTTAGTCGCTTTTTAATATTTTCTAACCCCGGTACCTTTTCTTCAACGCCACATGCATTCTTAACTAGAGTGTTTAATGATGGTTTAAGTTTTCAATAAAACTGGGACCTTCTGCTACGGACAACTAACAACTTTCAATGGACATTACCATTGCTAGTTTTCCAAAAATCTGTAACCCTTTCTAATCCAGATAAGCTATATAAATCAGCTAACTTCTCTTTGAGCTCTTTTCCTTTTGTAAAAACTATTTCAAGCCTATAATTAATACCCTCAAAAGATGGCGGGGGGATTATTTTCACCCTTTCAGGAAGAGGGAGCGCAGAAACGCCCTTGATAAATTCACTTTCTGCCTTCATAAGAGATGGAAATCGTCTTGTTTTGAGTACTTTCACTATGGTCTTCAATTTTTGGGGGTTGCTCATCCTATTACTGTGCAAAATCTCTGTGACTTCTCTTTCATTTATAACCTCCTCTATTGACCGCCCTTCCCTGCTGGCAATTTCCATTATCCACTGAATGGCTTCCCATTGTTGATTGAAACTCCATTTGAAGGCCATGAATAACTCATTGATCTTTAGGCGATCCTTTGTATCAAGGCTCATCATTGGGCCCGCTACTCTTAGTGACAGCCTCTCCGCGGAAATAGAGTGCCTTATTGGCTCCTCAAGCCCCTCCAAACCCAGGAATAGCTTTAGTGTTTGTCTGTTGGCGGGGATATCTAGCATGGGCATGAATTGTGTTATTATTTGTTCATGCTCAACGAAACGGGTAAGCCTCTGCAAAACCATTGCCTTTTCAATCGCATTCATTTTTCGTTGAAGGAGATTGTCATATAGGTTGAGCAAAAATGCCTTAAAGGGAGGATAACCATGGGGCAACACCTGGCAGACTATATCGGACCATCCTAACTCCTTTGCCGCCAGTAATCTGCGATATCCTGCGACCACTGTGTAGTGGCTCTCTGAATCTTCCATCAAGTAAGGCGGGTTTAGCACACCAAATTCCTCAATGGAGGCCTTAAGTTGCTCCAGCCTGAAATCAAAGCTCATACAAAACCTACCTGGATCCAGATCAATTTCCCATAGAGCTATCTTTACAGGGGTGCTTTCTAATGAATTTTTTTCCATTCTAATCACCTCCAACAAGGGTCTCTGTCTAATACTATGAGCCCCTTACCAGTTGGCAAAATCGTTTACAAGGAGCAAAGGTCTTGGCGTTTCAATAACAACCTCTTCTCAAGAACCTTATAACCTACCTGGGGAATGATTTCTCAAAAGGAGGCAGTGAGATAGGAACTACTTAACAAATATCTTGTAACTATTCGTAATAACATAGATATTCTTTGGTATTCAAAAAAGCGTTGACAAACGATTCACAACAAAGTAAACAGGACATTAGAAACGGCAAGTAGGAGTTTAAAATTTCTTTGCCCGGCAGAAATGCTTTTTTCAACCTGTTTTCTCCAGAGATCTCTACTTGCCTTTTTTTTCAAAGGTTTCAGGGAATCTCAAAAGGCCTGCCATGTGAACTTCACATACGGGCTTTTCTTGTATTTATTGCTATGGTTTATTTCCTAAATAAACCACTAACCACATTTTTCCAACGAAAAACTCAAAAAGGGAGGAAGAATCATGAAAAGAAACTATTTAAAAACTGCTATGATTTTTTTTGCATGCTTTGGTTTTCTTTTGGCAACGAATGCGTTAGCAGCACCAAAAAAAATAGTCATTGGGCACCCGGCATGCCTCTCAGGAAAGTATGCAAAGGCAGGTGAACAGGCCATTGGAGGAGTAAAGGCGTGTATTGATTGGGTGAACAATGTCTATGGTGGCGTTCAAGTAGCAGGGAAAAAGCTCCCACTTGCATACAAATACTACGATTGTGAGTCCAAAAAAGAGGCTGTCACAAGCCTTATTGCGCGGTTGATAACTGTCAACAAAGTGAACGTTGTTTTCTCCGCATATAGCTCGGGGCTCACGCTTAGGGGAGCTCCTGTGGCCGAAAGCCATGGAATGCTCTACATGGATCATGGGGGCGCGAACAACAAAATATTCCGGCAGGGTTTCAAATACATAGTCCAAACCATTGGACCTGCCACCAACTATCACCAGGGAACACTCAATATGATTCAAAAGGTTGACCCCAAGGCCAAGAAGGTTGCACTGGCCTATGAGGATTCAGAGTTTGCAAAAATGGTGATGCATGGGGCAGAAGGACATGCCAAAAAACTCGGTTTTAATGTTGTTTTTAAGCGGACGTATCCAAAGGGTGTAACAGATCTGACCCCCTTGCTCTCAGCTTTGAAAGCGAGCAAACCAGACTTCATTATCGGCGGGGGTCACTTTGAGGATGGCCAGCTTTTTAACAGACAGATGGCTGATCTGGATATAGATGTTAAAGCCCTATCTTTGATAGCAGCAGCAACACTGCCTGCCTTCTATAAAGCATTAACAAGTATGGCAGAAGGTGTTATGGGACCTTCACATTGGGAATACGGCGTAAAATACTCGGTTGAGGAGGCTAAGAAAGTGGGATTGAATTGGATTGGACCAGACCAGGATGAATTTGTAGCCCTTTTTAAAAAGGCCTTGGGCAAAGAGATTATCCCGGATTATCATGCTGCAGAAGCAGGCGCCCAAGTGTTAGCCTATGTATTAGCTGTGGAGAAGGCAGATTCCCTTGATACGCGAAAAGTGAGGGCGGCCCTTGGCGATCTCACCTTTATGTCGTTTTATGGTGGCTGGGATGTTGACGACACAGGACTTCAGGTTGGGCATTCAATGGTGGACGTGCAATGGCAGATGGGCAAACGAATTATAGTCTGGCCTAAAGAAGCCCAAACCGGGGACGTAGCTTACCCCATGCCTACTTTCGCCGAAAAAGCAAGGGGGAAGGTAGCACTTCCAAGATAAAAAACATAATCGCCCTCTATCAAAAAAGATCTCTTGGTGGGGGGCAATTTTTATCTCATGAAAAGAACGCTCTAAAAGCAATAATTATGAGGGAATGATAGAATGCTCTTAGAACAGCTAAGCGGCAATCTCATCCAGGGCATTATACTGGGTGCGGTTTATGGTATGGCTACCATGGGCCTCAGCCTTATCTTTGGCGTCCTTAAGGTTGTTAATGTGGGGCACGGGGCCTTTATTATGGTTGGGGCATTTGTTACCCTCTGGCTATTCAATGCCCTTGGAATCAATCCAATAATTGCTCTCCCTGGTGCCTTTGTCATAGGTATGGGACTGGGCCTTATATTTTACTATACAACCATGCAGCGGTTAATCAAGGCCCCAGAGCTTGCCACTCTGTTGGCCACTTTTTCCATCGGGATATTACTTGAAGAGCTTGTGAAGCTTATCTTCGGATCGGAATTTCGCGGCTATAATTGGGTTGTAGGCAAAATAGACATTGGTGTAACAGTTTTGCCCCTGTCAAAATTGTATGCCTGCATTGGCAGTGTAATTATCGCCCTTCTTCTCTACTTGTGGTTCAAGAAGACTCGAGCAGGATCAGCCATACGAAGTGTTGTCGAGGATAGCGAAGGAGCGAGAGTGTGCGGTGTAAATGTGGGAGGGGCCTATGCCTTGAGCTTTGCATTGGGAATTGGGCTAACTGTTTCAAGTGGTGTGCTTCTCACCATGTTTATCCCGGTTGGCATCAATCCTTATATGGGAGGAGGATATACGCTGAAGGCATTTGTTATTGCTGTCTTGGGCGGTCTTTCATCTCCCTATGGGGCGTTTTTCGGGGGACTGGTCTTTGGGTTAATTGAGAATGGATCCTACACGCTATTTGCCTTAATCCCTGGGGTGGAACCGTTTGCCCTGACGCGGTTTTTGTCTTTTGTGATATTATTGGCCATACTTCTTATTAAACCGACTGGACTTCTGAGTACAAAATGAAAAAAGAAATCACTAAGTACTATCCTTTGATACCTGTATTTGCAGCATACCTTTTGCTTTTTTTAATCGGTAGAAACATTTCTGGGATGTGGCAATTGGTGGCTATGCTCTTATTCTACTGTGCCCTTGGACAGGCGTTTAATATTTTCCTCGGCATGACCGGGTACGTAGATTTTGGTTATGTTGCTTTTATGGGTATTGGAACCTACGGGATGGCACTGGCAATTACAAAACTTGCCCATATTGAAGGGCTGGGAATAGGAATTATCATAATCGGTTTTATCCTGGCATTATTAATGTCCACCCTGTTGTCTGTGGCTGTGGGGGCAGTCGCGCTGAGACTTCGAGGGGCTTACTTTGCCATTGCCACAATCGGTGTGAATGAAGGGTTCCGGTTTCTTATTGAAGGGGCAAGAATATGGAATGGTTCTGAGGGTCTAATATTTACTGCCCAACTCAACGAGATCCTTGGAAGAGAAGCCGCCAGTAGTCTAATGACCTATTGGGCTGACATCATGGTGCTTATCATTGCGGCATTGGCTGCTTTTGTAACCCTATATTACATGAGAAGCAAGATCGGCTATGCACTAACCGCCTTAAGAGAAGATGAAGATGCTGCCAAGGTGATGGGCATCAATGTTACCAAATACAAGATTATAGCTTTCATCACAAGCGCCTGTTTTGCGGGTCTGGTAGGAGCCACTTCATGGGCGTTAAAAACCCCTTATGTATTTCCGCCCGAGGTTTTTGAGATCCATTATACAATAGAGGCTATTATTATTGTTCTCCTTGGCGGTGCCGGCACCCTTTTAGGGCCTGTCGCAGGCGGGCTTATCTATGGCATTTCAAAATATTATCTCGCGATATTCATGCCGGGATTTCAGCTACTGATTTTTGCGCCAATTATCATCATCATTATTGTGTTATTCCCAGAGGGGGTGGTCGGGATGTTAAAATACAGGTTGAAGGATTCAGCTCTAGCCAGGTTTATTATTTAGGTGACGATATGCCTTTATTAAAACTTGAAAATGTAACAAAACGCTTTGGTGGCTTGACAGCAGTGAATCATGTGAGTTTGGAGATTGACCACGGTGAGTTTATTGGAATAGTTGGTCCAAACGGTAGCGGAAAAACCACTCTTTTCAATGTTATCAGCGGGGTTTATTTTCCAGAAGAAGGGAGTGTTATTTTCGATGATCTGGATATTACGCTTCTCCCACCCTATAAAAGAGCACCCCTTGGGATCGGGAGAACATTTCAGATTCCCAGGCCATTTGGCTCGGCCAGTGTAAGAGAAAACATAGCTGTTGGGGCAATGTTCGGTACCCTCAGTGGAAAGGTTAGCGTAGACGAGTCCTTGCAGATAGCAGATCAAACGATTGAGCGGGTTCGCCTTCAAGAACACAGGGATAAGCCAGCAGGCACACTAACACCTGTGGAAAAGAAACTGATGGAGATTGCCAGGGCCTTGGCAATGAAGCCAAAGCTCCTCCTCATGGATGAAGCAATGGCAGGAATGCACCCGAACGACATCGATCAAATGGTTGCGTTTATCAAACAAATTGCAGTTGAAGAGAAAATAGCCATCGTTTCCATGGTTGAGCATATCATGCGGGCGGTAGTCGGGATGGCAGAAAAGGTGATCGTATTGCATCAAGGCTCCAAAATAGTTGATGCCCCTACCAAGGAAGCCCTGGAAGACCCAAAAGTTGTGGAGGTATACTTAGGTCATCCACCGGAGGAATAAAGATGTTAACTGTTCAAGAACTCGAATCAGGTTATGGTCCTATGCAAGTGTTGTGGAAGCCGAGCCTTCAAGTTAAAAAAGGAACAGTAACCGCACTCCTTGGACCGAATGGGGTTGGTAAAAGCACTTTTCTTTCTACTGTTTTTGGTTCTGTTGAGCCCTGGGGGGGCATAATTCAGTATGAGGAAAAAGATGTCACTGCCTTGCCAACACATAAAAAGGTAGAAATGGGAATGGCATTAGTGCCTGAGGGAAAGCACCTGTTTCCTAACATGAATGTGCACGAAAATCTTGCCATGGGCGCATACGTGAAGAAAGCCCTTGAACATAAAGAGGAATCCATGGACCTTGTGTATAACTTGTTTCCCCGCCTGAAAGAAAGACATAAGCAGATGGCTGGATCTCTGAGCGGCGGTGAACAACAGATGGTAACAATCGCTCGAGCCCTAATGACAAAACCCCAATTAATAATGCTTGATGAACCAAGTCAAGGCCTGGCTCCTGTACTTGTGCAGTCTGTTTTTGAAACGATACAAAAAATGCGGGATGAGATAGGTTTAACTATCCTGCTTGTAGAGCAAAACGCAGATGCTGCCTTAAATGCAGCCAGCTATGTTTATATTATGCATGAAGGCCTGATCAAAGCAGAAGGAAATCCGGAAGAGATAAAGGGCTCTTCGGATATAAGAGAAGCCTATCTGGGAATATAGGTATTCTCCCTTTTACTCTTACTTATGCACCAACTCTTGATACGCCTCCTGAATTTCTTTGAATTTCTTCTCGGCCAAAATCTTGAATTCATCTCCGAGATGATTTACCTTGTCTGGATGGTATTTCAAGGCCAGTTTTCTGTAGGCTGCCTTGACTTCATTGAGTGGGGCACCTTTTTCTACCCCTAAAATTTGATATGGATCACGTTTTGAGAATCTTGGATCCGTTTGGGCCTTCTGTTGCTGCTCCTCTTGGTAGTATTCCCGTTTGGTGCCCTTCCCTTCCTGGTGGTAAGCCTCCTCATACCTGGGTCTCATCTTGGCTCGGCGGTAAATAAAATGATACCAGTACAGGACCCCCAATATTATCAAGTCATCAATCCATCCCAAGCCTGGAAAAAAATCAGGCAGGATATCGTAAGGGGAAATTACATACAGTATTAAAATCAGATAGATCAGGTATTTCATTTGGCAAGAATTTTTTCAAAGGCTTATCTTTGTGCCAACGCTATTAAGGATGAAGGATGCAGGAAATTCCTGAGAGAATCTCTTAATAGCCTCCCAGCCCGTGCAATGCATGGGGATGATGACTTCCGGTTTAATCTTCTTAAATTCTGTAATCGTTTTCTCTATTATAGGCTCAAAAACGGGGCCTGAAAGATGAAAACCACCCAAGACGGCATGTATTGTATTGATCCCTGTTATCTTTTTGGCATAAAAAACAGTATTGATAATGCCAGAATGAGCGCATCCAGAGATCACTACCAGGCCCTTTTCTTTTAGATTTATTGCAAGGGCCTGATCATCGCGTATGGGGTCAGGCTCTATCTTTCCATCCCTTTCCAAAGAGGCATTCGGTAACCCCTTTTCGAATTCCGTTACCCTTTCCACCTCGCCCGTCACCAGTATCATGCCATCTGCCAGCAGAGATGGGGAGCTCTTTTCAGCAATCTGAATGCCCGCACTCTCCATATCCTCCCTTATAAGGGTTTGGGGGAACCTCAGTTTCCTCCCATCATCCAGTCCAAAGAAGCGGGGGGAAATAAAGGCATCAGGGTGGACCGTTAACGGGATAGATTTCCCCAGACTCTTAACTATAGGATACAATGCACCAGTATGATCCATATGACCATGGCTAATGACTATCGCCTCTATCTGCCCTAGATCTAACCCTAGAATCTCCACGTTATGGAGAACGCCAACCTTGGTATAGCCGCAATCAAAAAGAATAGTGTGAGATTCCTCACCGCTCTTTACCGTGACCAGAAGAGAGAGGCCATGCTCGGCCAACAGGGCATCATCGGGAATCTCTCCGCCCATTGCCAATGGAGGTCTCGTAGCGACAGGAGAGTTCCTGAGAAGAACATCTACATAGTTGTCCATCAGGGTAACAACCTCAACGGCCTCTACCTCTTTCAATCTATTTGCCAGCTCATTCATTACCGCTGCCTCCTTCCCCCTCAAGAAAACAATCCTAACTGTTCAGGTAGCCACAAAGGCTAGATATGAGTTTTTCACCTTATTTGAAAAGCCTGCCAGCCATCGCGAGCCGCTCATGCGAGGCGGGCGGGTCTTGGTGCCTTTGTGGCAAGATAGCTGTGTTAATCTAACTATACAACAAAACCTGTTTTCACTACAACAATTCTTGAATTTATCTCTTTTTATTGCCTCTCATCCCAACAGAATGCATTCTCGCTAATCGCCTCAGCAGCTCTCTCGGCATAGTCTGATGTCTTTGAACCCAGATCTTGCAGTGGCCATCTACTGCGGCTTTAGAACCTTGCTGCAACGCTTGTCTCGCAAAGGTTTCTTGTGCCTCGCTACTATGCCTCCTGAGCTGACGTTGAAAGCCTCTGTGCGGTATCATTTTTGATATATTTGAAATCAGGCAGGTAAATGTCAACGATTCCGGCAGGCTTTCGGGTCGTTTCAAAGAGATCATACGCACCGGTATTGTACACGATGGGGATCTTCAGGCCTTGAGCAAAAACTGTGGGCAATGCCTCTTTTTTCGTACCTTTTTTGCATTGACACAGAGGAATCAATTTCGTAATGTCACATGAATTTACCAAGATTACTGTACGATTGAGTGTGGCTTTGGGGAAAAACCATATCAATCGTAAGTGAAATCCCTGAATATCTTCCAGCCTTTTTGACGGCCAAGGGCAAATAGATGAGAATTAAGTTTTGGGGTACCAGGGGATCAACCCCTGTGCCAGGAAAAGAAACGATTATCTACGGAGGAAATACCACCTGCCTGGAAATAGACCTCAGGGGTGGAAAAAAGGTAGTTATAGATGCCGGCACAGGGATCCGATCTCTCGGCAATCATTTTGAATCACGCAGAGAAGTTGTAGACATCCACCTTCTTATGACCCATATTCACTGGGATCACATTCTTGGTTTTCCATTTTTTTTCCCAATTTATAGATCCTCAACGAAAATCCTGGTTGATGGTTATAGCTTAGGCATGAAAGGCGTTCGATACAGCTTTGACAATAAGATGGGAGATGGTTTCTTCCCAATCAGGTTTGAGGAACTCAAGTCCGACATACAATTTGACAGCAAAGTAACCCAAAGCTCCCTGGAAATCGATGGCACTCTTATAGACAGCATTCCTCTCCGTCATCCACAGGGGGGGTTGGGATTTAGATTTCGGGAAGAACATAAGACCCTTGTTTTTTTGACCGACAATGAACTTGATGTAACGGGAAACTCTTTCGGCGATTATGTTGAATTTTGCAAGGGAGCGGATATCCTTATCCATGATAGCCAGTTCACACCTGAAGAGATACCAAGGCACAGGGGCTGGGGACACTCTGATTATCAATCAGCATTAGACCTTGCTTTTGAGGCTCACGCGAAAAAACTGGTCCTCTTCCACCACGCACCGGAGAGAAAGGACAGCGATATAGTAAAAATTGCAATGCTCTGCCAAGACTCGGTTAGCAAAAGGGATTCGAGCCTGGAGGTAGAGCCCGCCAAAGAAAATTCTGTTCTTGTGCTGTAGGGAATACAGATTACCGTGGAGGTTCAGACATAATATCTGACAGGCTGGACAACAACTCCATGATCCTTTCCGCCTTATCCGGTTCTAATGTCCCCAAACCGCAGGCTGGGGTGATCAATGACCTTTCCGCCACAAAACCCTTCTTGATTCCCCATTCATACAATCTATTGAGTCCTTTTTCCAACTGGATCTTGAGATCGTTCAGGGTCTCTTTTCCGCTAAAAGAGGTAGTAGGAACCGCTCCCCATGCAATTGTTCCCCCCCCCTCCAGAAATCTCACGATCTCGTCCCGGTACAGCAAGAAATAATCCATATAATCAAATGCGTCAAAATTTACTATATCAACTCCTGTTTCGATTATCATCGACCAATCCGTGTTTCCACAGCAGTGGATCCCAATCAATGCAGGACTTCTGGAGTGCAGGTACTCTACAACCTCTCCTATAAGCTTAATGACTATTTCTCTCCGAATGGGCGTAAAGGCTGAACCGAAACCGGACAGATATGGCTCATCCATAAACAAAATGGGCCTCTTGCCGGATATAGACATCTTCTTGATGAGCCAAAGGGCCTTGATGGCCAAGCCTTTGACTATGGTGTCCGTAATCTCGCCATTATAGAGAGCAGACCTTCCACTAGAGTCCTTCAGACTTCCTGCGAAGGTGATGGGACCTACTATCTGCCCCTTAATAAAAGACCCGTAGCTTTGCGGGCTTTCTTCAATCAGTTCCACAAGTCTGTAGAGACCAGTTGCATAGTCAACACCAATGGCAAAATAATCCATATCAGCCGCCAAAAAGTGCTCATAAAAGGCAACAAGCTCAGTCTCCGAATTTTCGACAGCGTGGACTGTAATGGCGTTTTTTTCATGATTCAGCCTGAGCAAAGGGAGCCCTTGACTTGCCTGGATAGACATATCCTCTAGAGAGCTTCGCTTCACAAACTGAGGCCAGAAAGGAATATCATGAAAAATCTCAAGGATGCGCTGGCAGGTATTATCCACATCCAAAAAAGGTACGCTCCCGACACCAGTAGCCTTAAAATTGAAAGAGAGGCTTTTTCTCAATTGATTCTTTGCTCCACCCTCTCGATATATTCTTTTGAGCGCGTGTCCACTTTCACTCTGTCCCCAACGTTTAAGAAGAGTGGAACCTGAATTACCCCCCCTGATTCCAAAGTGGCTGGTTTACTGCCTCCGGTCACTGTGTTACCTTTAACCCCTGGTTCCGTTTGGGTAATCTCTAAATCAACGAAATTGGGGAGCTCTACATCTACTATGCGCTCATTGTATATCAGCACCTTGACATTGGTATTTTCTTTCAAGAATAATCTATTGTCCTTCAACTGTTCAGCTTTCAAAAAGACCTGATCGTAGGTTTCGATATCCATAAAACAGAATTCATCTCTATCCTGGTAAAGATATTGCATTTCCTTCTCCTCGATATTAGGAGGGGTAACCTTTTCTCCAGCCCTGAATGTCTTTTCCAATACCTGGCCGGTGATAATATTCTTCAGCTTTGTCCTGACAAATGCTCCGCCCTTTCCTGGCTTTACATGCAAGAATTCCATAATCATTAATGGCTTTCCATCAAATTCGATCTTTAGCCCAGTTCTAAAGTCTGCCGTTGTATACATCGAAAGTTTCTCTCCTTTGGCAAGTTATTCTCCAGTACAATGCAAAGACACAGGTTCAGGGTTGCTGTACAAGATTCACACGCTTCCTTGACTCTATGGCAGAAAGCCACCTTTCTAAGATGCCAATGAACTTTATTTTCTGTTCTCTCACTATGCCCTCTGTGCCTTTTCCCTGGTCTCCTGTTTCCTTTATCTCCATCAATGCTTTGAGCCTTTTCTTCGATTTCGCATCATCTGGAGAGTCTCTAAGTACCTGTTGATATGTTCTTATTGCCTCATCTAACGCTCCTTGGTTATAGTAGATCTCTGCTAAGGTAGGGGTTGGAAGAACGGGTTTTTCTTCCTGACTAAGAGAGTTCAGTTCAGAGAGCAGTTGAGACGCCTCCTTATCACTCTTATGGTGTGCCAAATAAAGCTCTAACGCCTTAATAGCCTCTCTAAGCCTATCTTCTTTTCTGAAAACTTTAGCTTGAAGTTTAAAAATGGAAGATAACTCCCCAATTTTATAAGCTAATCTGTCTAGTTCTATTTCTGCAAGGTCCAGATGGCCCTGGCTAAAATACGTTTCTGCCAAAAGCCTTCTGATATTTATATCATCTGGGAATATTTCCAGCGCCTTAAGGCATGCCTTTACGGCTATCTCCGTTCTTCCTTCTTCTATAAGTAGTTTGATAAGGAGAACACTTGCACTTGGTGTTTCTATCTTGTCTATTATTTCTTTATCGAGTAAATCTGAAGCACTCACTGCCAACTCCTGCTTTATTGTTGCCTCCCGTTTTTATTCTCAGATCCCTGACCGCTGCCATTCCATTCTCTTTTGAAACGGTAAATAATCTCATTGTCTTTTACCAGTCCCAGTTCCTTGCGAGCCACCGACTCCAGGTATTGACGATCCTCCCTTAGTCTCCTGATCTCAGCGGCGAGCAGTTTATTCTTTTCTTCTAGTTCCTTTATTACAGCCAGAGATCTCTCATTTTCTTTTTGCATCTTATAAAGGTCTAGTAGCCCGTCCTGTCCAAAGATTAACCAAACAGCTAAAAGCAGTGCAACAAAAGAAAAGGCAAATATATAGATTAAATGATTCTTTTTAAGATACCGCAAATCTAGTACACCTTTTCAGGTTCCCACTGGGCAGCTATAATAATGGAGCTAACCCCTGCATCCTTAGCTAGATCCATTATGCTTACCACCAGTCCATGTCTGACATCCTTGTCGGCCTGAAGCAGGAGGCCAATTCTTTTTTCTTTGCTCATCTCTTTGAGCCTGAGGTGGAGATTCTTTAAGGTAACTTTTTCTCCTTGTAGGTAACAATTTCCCGTTCTATCGAGGGCCAGAACTATATTATCGGCTGATCGATCCGATCCTTTTTCCAAAATATCAGGTAACGAAATATCGATCCCTGAAATTATTTCAAAATGAGATGTTAGCATAAAGAAAATAAGAAGCAAGAATACGATGTCAATGAGAGGCGCAATGCTTATGCCAAGGCTGATTTCCTCTCGCTTCGGCTGGCTAAACCGCATCTTCTCCACTCCCTTCAATGGTGTCTACAAGCCGAATAGAGTTCTCTTCCATTTCAAAAACAAGGACCTGTGCCTTGTCTGTGAGAAAACGATAGGCAACCAGCGTAGGTATGGCTACTATTAGGCCTGCTGCTGTTGTGATCAGTGCCTCAGCAATACCTCCTGCAAGCGGTGCAGAACCACTAATACCATGTACAGAGATAGCGTTAAAGGTCTTTATCATGCCTGAAACAGTACCAAGCAAGCCAAGCAACGGAGAGAGATTGGCTATGGTTAGCAGGATACCAATATTTCTTTCCAATATAACACCTTCTCTCCTTCCCTTGTCTTCAATGGCCTCTTTAACCAGCCACATCCCTCTGCCGACATTTCTTAAACCTGCCAGAAAAATTCTCGCGATGGAAGAGCTGTGTCCTTGGCAGAGAAAAATCGCTTCTTCTATCTTATCTCGTTTTACCAACTCTTCGACCTTATCAATAAAATCCTTTGGTATGATTAGTTTTCGCCTCAGCACCCAGATCCTCTCCAAGAATATGGCCAAACAGGCCACAGAACAAAAAAGGATAGGATACATAAAAGGTCCACCTTTGATAACCAATTTAATCAATGTTCTCCTCCAACGAAATTTGAGGACTACTCAGCCACCGGGTAGTAGGTAAAATACCTTCTAAAAAATTCAAAGTCAAGGATACCCTCACCTACGTCTTCATAGCTCAAGATCCTAAAAGTTGTGTGAAGTTATTTATGCTGAAGGAAAATCCCGATTCTTTCGGAACTTCAAAATTCGAAACTCGAAACCCTAAATCCAAAACAATACCAAAATTCAAACATTCAAAATTCGAAACGGCCCAAAGCTCAGTTTGTCTAGGCAAACACTTCTTCGTTTTAAGCAAAGGCGCAGGAAAGCAGAGCTTCGCTAGTAGTTGCATTGAAACTGAGCACACAGCCCGAATTCACTTGACACATAGTATGTGCAATCCCGTTTTACTTGAGTGTGACTGAATAGAATTTTTCCTCTGGAAGCTCGAGGCAGGTCAAACAATTACCATAAACAGCCCCGGTATCTATGCCTATCTTATTTTTCAGGATCAAAGGACTATAAAGAGGAGTGTGGCCAAAGATAACCACCTTGCCGAAATCATAGTCAGAGTAGATAAACTCATCTCTAATCCAGATCATATCAAAAAGATCCTGATCCTGGATCCTTACTTTGGGGCGGAAACCAGCGTGCACAACGTAGTACCTGTCAAGTTCTACCATTGGTAAAAGTGAAGAGAAAAAATCCAAATGTGAAGGCGGAATAAGAGGATCCTTTCTCCCTCGCCTAACTTCCTTGTAACCTCTTAGGGTCGAGAGACCTCCATTCAGTATGAAGCTGTTGTAATCAGCACCTGATAAGTAGTCAAGAAACATCTGTTCATGGTTACCAATAAGACACTGCATAAAGTGAGAATCTTTTTTGAGTTGTAAAATATAGTCTATAACACCTCTACTGTCTTCCCCCCGATCAATGTAGTCGCCAATAAAAATGAGTCGATCATGAAGGGGATTCCATTCTATCTTGTCAATGAGCCTCTTGAGCATATCGAGACAGCCATGAATATCTCCAATAATAAGTGTCCTTCCTTCAGGCATAAGCCAACCCCTTAGAGAGCTCAAACAAGACAAAAAAGGTTCACCGTTCAGGGTTATCTTTCCTTCGCCGATCTTGCTTGAAGGCCAGCCCGCCAGACGTATGGCGGGCAAGTCTTCAGTGAACCTTGAACCTTTGAACCTTTGAACGGCTACAAAATATCTAGCCACTATATAAAAACCTTTCAATAAATAATCAAGTGAGATATTTTTTAAGCTATATTTCATTCGTTACCCGTGGAGGTGAATATCTATGCCGAAAATAGTTTTAGTTGTAGCAACCCACAATCAGGGTAAAATGAGGGAATACAATCTTCTGCTGAGGGAGTTTCCCATAGAGATCAAGGGGTTCTCTGATTTTCAGGAGATTCCTGGATTTGAAGAAAAGGGGAGTACCTTTGATGAAATTGCAATAAATAAGGCCCAATTTGCATCGAAAATGCTGGATATTCCCGCGCTGGCAGATGACTCGGGGCTCGTGGTGGAAGCCCTGAATGGGGCACCGGGTATATTTTCAGCACGCTATGCGGGAAACTCGGCCGATGATTACCAAAATAATCTAAAACTTCTTGAGAATATGAATGGAAAGGAAAAAAGAGATGCCACTTTTGTTTGCTCTATCGCCATAGCCAGGCCAGATGGCCAGGTTCTGACCTATACTGGAAGATGTTCAGGGAGAATCCTACGCAAGCCTGAAGGGACACACGGATTTGGATATGATCCTCTTTTTTATTATCCTCCTCTTCGCAAGGCTTTTGCACAGCTTTCGGCTGAAGAGAAAAACAGGGTAAGTCACAGGGGAAATGCCATGAGAAAATTGGCAGACGATTTTGAAAATATCCTAGCTTGGCTAGAAGACAGGTAGGGAGAAACTGTAACACCCATGCTTTTTGCTTCTTTTTGTGCTTGCCTCCGGAATTTTTTTCAAATAAATTAAATGGTTAATTTGAAAAAACCAAGAGACCAGGATGAACCTTTCGGCACGGACTGAAGAAAAGGTAATGTTTGATCACATAGCCTCGATGCTCAGAACCTATGAAAAAAAAAGAGAAAATCTTATGGCAATCTTGCAAGAGATACAGGGAAAATATGGGTATGTTGCCCCCCCTGCTCTGCAGATGGTTGCCAAACATCTCGGGTTGTCCAGCTGTGAAGTCTATGGGGTGGCTACCTTTTACAATCAGTTCAGGTTCAATCCACCCGGCAAGCACCAGATTAGGGTCTGCCTCGGAACAGCCTGCCATGTGAGGGGTGGTGACATAATCCTGGAGAATTTTGAACGTAAGCTTGAGATTAAAGCAGGTGAGACCACACCAGACAGGGAATTCAGCATTGATAGGGTAGCCTGTGTAGGGTGTTGTGCCCTGGCACCGGTGGCCATAGTCGATGACACTGTTTATGGACATATGGCCCCAAGCAAGGTAGAGGGAGTGATCTTGGGGTTTGAGATAGAAAAAGAACGAAAAGAAAGAGAAAAACAGGACAGTGAATCTCAAGAGTAAAGAAACACTAATCGATGTGTTTGCATCCATAAAGACGGAAGCAGAGAAACGCTTTGGAAAGATAAAAGGAGATAGTAATCAGAATATTTTCATAGGCATGGCTACCTGTGGCCTTGCATCAGGTGCGATAGAGGTAAAAAGAGCATTTGAAGAGGCCCTAGCAGAGCAGAAGATTAATGCCCGTGTGATTTCTGTTGGCTGTCTTGGTCATTGCTACGCCGAACCCTTAGTTATTATTGATAAACCAGGATTTCCCCCCATCCTTTACCATAATGTAACACCGGGAAAGGCGAATTTGTTGGTTAAGGCCTTTCTACGAGGCGATGATCCAGTTTTTGAGCACGTATTGGGAGCTATGGAAGAAAATGAGCTCATACCGACAGTCATGGAATTCCCACGATTTAATCAGGAAAAAAGGGTGGTAATGGGCAAGTGCGGTTTAATTGACCCTGAGGACATCTATCAGTACATTGCACAGGGAGGATACTCAGCTCTTGCAAAAGCGCTCACCTTGGACCCTGAACAAATAATTTTTGAGGTCCTCGAATCAGGCCTCAGAGGGAGAGGTGGTGCAGGTTTTTTAACTGGCAAAAAGTGGCAATTCGTAGAAGATGCCGAGGAAAAAGGCAAGTTTGTTATCTGTAATGCGGACGAAGGAGATCCTGGTGCTTATATGGATAGAGCTATACTTGAGAGCAACCCGCATCAGGTAATTGAAGGTATAGCCATTTGCGCCTATGCAGTTGGTGCCAAACGTGCAATCGTCTATGTCAGGGCAGAATATCCCCTCGCTGTGAAAATTGTTCAGAAGGCTATTGAACAGGCAAGAGAGCTGGGGCTATTGGGAAAAGGGATACTGGAAACACAGTTTGATCTGGATGTAACAGTATTTCAGGGTTCAGGGGCCTTTGTATGTGGAGAAGAGACAGCGTTAATACGGTCAATTCAAGGCCAAAGGGGGATGCCACAACCAAGGCCACCCTATCCTGCCCAGACAGGCTTGTGGGGGAAACCTACGGTGATAAACAATGTTAAGACCTTGGCATCTATTCCACCTATCATAGAGAAAGGGGGGAAATGGTTGAAAGGAATAGGTACAAAGAAGAGCCCGGGCACAGCGATATTCTCTGTTGTGGGAAACATAGTACATGCCGGGTTAGTAGAGATTCCCATGGGCGTTACTCTCAGGTCTCTCGTCTTTGACATCTGTGGAGGTGTTCCAAATCAAAAGAGATTCAAGGCAGTTCAAATCGGCGGCCCTTCTGGAGGGTGCCTGCCCGAGCAATTTCTTGATACCCCCATTGACTTTGATTCTTTAACGGAAGCAGGAGCAATGATGGGTTCCGGCGGCATGGTGGTTATGGATGAGAATGCCTGTATGATAGATGTAGCTCGCTATTTTCTTGACTTTACCCAACATGAATCATGCGGCAAATGTACATTTTGTAGGATAGGCACCAAGCACCTTCTCGATACTCTCGAGAGGATAACCAAAGGAAAAGGCCGGGATGGTGATATCGAACTCTTGGAAGATCTCAGTATAGATATAAAGGAGGGCTCCTTGTGTGGTCTTGGAAAAACTGCTCCCAATCCAGTTTTAACAACCATTGAGTATTTCAGAGATGAATACGAGGCACATATACAGGAAAAACGATGCCCTGCTATGATGTGTAGGGAATTGACAGCATACTATATTGATTTAGACAAATGTGCCAGGGGCTGCGATGCCTGCGTTGGCAGCTGCCCAACAGAATCAATCTTTACCACCAGGGATAGAAAAAAGGCTATTGACCAAACACTGTGCGTCAAGTGTGGCGAATGTATGACGGCGTGTCCATCCGAGTATGATGCTGTAAGAAAGGTGTCTCCACCTGAACTAGCACCTAAAATTGCGCGTCCAGAGGAAGGGTAGCCAGTGGTCACCTTGATAGTCGATAATAAGGAAATCGAAACTCAAGAAGGGTCAACCCTTCTCCAGGCATGCTTGGACAATGGAATCTATATCCCTAATCTCTGCTACTTAAACGGGATAGAGGATCCACCTGGGTCATGCAGGCTCTGTTTTGTTGAAATTGAAGGATATGATCAACCTAGGACTTCTTGCAGGGTAAAGGTCCAACAAGGGATGGTGGTCAGGACCAATACGGAACACGTTAGAAGATTACAGAAGACCGCCTTTGAACTGCTTCTGTCTACTCATCATGTGGAATGCCGAAACTGCCCTGCTAACAAAAAATGCGAATTACAGCGAATTGCAAAATTTCTACATTTCGGCTTGAAACTCAAACGGCTTGAACCCCTTGAGCGGGACATAGAGGTAGAGCACGAGCACCCTTTCCTCGAGTATATTCCCACCAGGTGTGTTTTGTGTGGTAAATGTGTGTTTGTATGCCGGAAAAGGAATGGCCAACCTATGTTGAGTTTTGCAAAGAGGGGATTTGATACCGTGATCAGTTTCTTCGGCGAGAACGATAAACCCGTAGATGTATGCAACGAATGCTATGCCTGCGCAGAAATCTGCCCTGTTGGTGCCTTATTAGTAAAAGATAGCCCTAATACATCAAATCCTTGGAAAAGAGGGTCTTTCAATGATAAAGGAAAATGTCAAACGCCTCTTAAGTGAGCTCCCAAAAGGTGTCGCACTACTCGCAGCTGCCAAAGAAAGAAATGCTGATGAAATATCTGAGGCAATAAGGGCAGGCGTTACCATCATAGGGGAAAACTATCTTCAGGATGCCCAGAAGGTGCTGGGTGAGGTAAAGGAAAAAGCTGAATGGCACTTTATCGGGCATCTCCAGACAAAAAAGGCCAAGAAGATAGTTGACGTATTCGATATGATCGAATCCGTTGATTCACTCAGATTGGCCCAGGAGATAGAGAGGTGTTGTGCAAGGCGAAATAAAGTCATGCCCGTTTTGATTGAGGTAAACAGCGGAGAGGAAGAGCAAAAATATGGAGTGCTTCCCAAGGATCTGATTGGTCTCATAAAAGAGATCTCTCCTCTCAAACACATAAAGATCATGGGCTTGATGACTATGGGACCGAGATTTGGGAATCCAGAGGAATCGCGTCCTTATTTTGTCAGAACCAGAAACCTTTTCGATCAGACCAAGGATCTTCACCTACCAAATGTGGAGATGAAGCATCTTTCCATGGGTATGACCAATTCCTACCAGATTGCTATTGAGGAGGGGGCTAATCTGGTGAGAATAGGAACAAAGATATTTGGAGTAAGGAGGGAGTCATAATTGAGTTATGTTGCCAAAGAGATGAAGCGACTCATGGGCAAGGCTATCCACCAGTGCCACATGATACAGGAAGGAGATAGAATCTTGGTTGCAGTTTCAGGCGGTCAGGATAGCATGTCCCTTTTATGGCTGCTCAGAGATCGCTTAAAACGCATACCGATTACCTATGATCTTACAGCCATATACGTAGAACTCGGCTTCACGAACAGTACCGAAAAAAAGTTGGAGCACTTTTTCGCTGCAAACGGTTTTAATTTCTGTATAATGAGAAGTGGATTTGGTCCCTTCGCCCATAGCAAAGAAAACAGAGAAAACCCATGCTTCTTGTGTTCCCGTCTCAGAAGAAAGGCTATCTTTGAAAAGGCAGGAGAACTTGGGTGCAACAAAATAGCATTTGGACATCAAAAAGACGATTTCATAGAGACATTCTTTCTAAACCTCCTTTTTGCAGGATCAATGAGCATACTCCACCCCTGTCAAGAATTGTTTAATGGAAAGCTTACCATCATCAGACCCTTATGCTTATTAAACAGAGCTACCATCAAGAAATATGCTGAGGAAATGGGGTTTCCCACAATAGAAAATGGTTGCCCTACATCGCCATCGTCAAAAAGGGCACAGATCAGGTCCGTGCTTTCAAGTCTCTACAGAACAAACAAAAAGATAAAAGGCAACATAGTGAACGCATTGCGATACGTAGAGGAAATTGAGGCGCTGAGGGATTGTGAATTGTGAATTACGATGTGGGACTTGTGATGTGCAATGTCGAGAGCGTGTATGTCATATCGCAAATAGGACTTAACTTTAGGCGCTTGAAATGAAATTAGGTATCGTTGGACTGCCTCAATCGGGGAAAAAAACCATCTTTAGGGCCCTGACTGGCACCCGAGAAGTAAAAGCTACTGAGAGGGCTAAGAGAGCAGATCAGGCTTTGGTAACTGTTGACGTGCCTGATCAGAGGGTAGACTATCTTTCAAAGACATTTAAACCAGAAAAGACCATATATTCCCAAATAGGTTATCTGCTCCCTGCAAGGACCGGAGATCTCGATTCGCCTTCAAGAGAAAAGGGAGACCTGTTCCTGAGTGCGGTCAGAACCTGTGATGGGCTCATTCAGGTGGTGAGAAATTTTCAGCTGTTTGGAGGCCCTGCTCCCACGCCTCAGGAGGATTTCCTCAAGCTCCAGTCAGAGATGCTGTTGAGTGACTTCATAGTGGCTGAAAAAAGGCTCGAACGGATAACCACAGATGCAAAAAAGGGGAAAGAGGTAGACAGAAAAGAGCTTCCTCTCCTGGAAAGATGCAGGCACCTCCTCACCGAAGAAAAACCGCTCAGAGATGATCCCGAAATCACCACCTCCCCTGTTCTCAAAGGTTTCACTTTTTTGTCTGCCAAACCGCTGCTCCTGATTTCAAATAACTCAGATGAGGATGAAGATCTGCCAAGCATGCCGCACATCCCAGATAATATTGAAGTTATGGTGGTTCGGGGAAAACTCGAAATGGAAATAGCAGAGATGGCACCAGAGGAAGCAGAGGAATTTTTATCTGCCTTTCACATTGAAAGATCTCTCCTGGACAGAGTTATTAAGCGCTCTCTTGCTGTGTCAAATCTTATTTCCTTTTTCACTATCGTAGAAAATGAGATAAGATCATGGACCGTTGCCAAAGGTACGTCAGCGCTAGAGGCAGCAGATCTTATACATTCAGATATGAGAAAAGGGTTCATTAGGGCCGAGGTCCTTCCGTACGACCAGCTGGTCAGATACGGAACTTTTTCTGAGGCAAAAAAGGAAGGTCAGCTCAGACTGGAAGGAAAAGATTATATCATTCAGGATGGGGAAATAATCAAGTTTAGGTTTAGCGTTTAGGAAATGATTAAGAAAGACATACGAGTTGGAGTCATTGGGGCAACAGGGTATGGTGGTGTTGGTTTGATTGAGCTCCTCATTAACCATCCCTCGGTTTCCATAGGTGCGCTCATGGCAAAGCATGATATCAACAAGCCCATCAGCGAGATTTACCCTCACCTAAAAGGGTTCTGTGATCTGCCGGTCCTTGATCCTGCCGACCCCGATTGTGCGGGTGAGTTTGATCTCGTTTTTTTTGCCACCCCTGACGGGGTTGGCCAAAGAGAGGCCCGAAGGTGGCTCAATCAAGGCACTAAGGTGATTGACTACAGCGGGGACTTCCGGTTTAGCGACAAAAAGAGCTACGCATCCTATGCTGCCCGAATAGGGAAACCAGAGGACCATGCTGATCCGGATATTCTTCCCTCTTCTACGTATGGCCTGCCTGAGTTACATAGAAAAGAAATAGCCAATTCAAATCTGGTTGGAAACCCAGGATGTTTTGCGGCAAGCTGTATCCTTGGGCTTGCGCCTGCTCTCAAGTTACGGCTCATCGATAGTGATGATATCATCATTGATGCAAAAAGTGGTGTGTCTGGGGCTGGAAAAACGCCAAAACCAAGTTTTCACTTCCCAGCCCGGCATGAGGCTGTGAATGCATATAAGGTAACGGGTCATCAACACGTCTATGAAATTGAAAGGGAATTCGTCTTGTTAACAGGTAAAGAGACCAAAATTACCTTCACACCTCACGTGGTTCCTCTAACCAGGGGCATCATATCTACTATCTACACGAATCTTCTTCCGCAGGTAGGTTTGAAAAGGTTGAGAGACGCCTATACAGACATGTATGGCAAAGAGCCATTTATCCGGTTGTATAGCCATGGAGAGACAATAAGCACCACCGATGTGAGGGGCAGCAACTTCTGCAATATCTCGCTGAATATCGATCCAAGAACCGAGAAACTGATCGTTATTAGCGTAATTGATAATCTGGTTAAAGGTCAGGCAGGTAACGCCTTGCAGAATATGAATATCATGATGGGCATCGAGGAAACAGCTGGTTTGATGCATCCGGGAAACTTCCCATAAACCGAAATCCTACATACACACCCTTCTCACCTGCTTCATGTCGGTTAGGCCAAGAAACACCTTTCTGATCCCGTCTTGCATCAAGGTTGTCATGCCATCGGCTATGGCCTGGTTTCTTATTTCCACCATGGGGGCCTTGGTCTGAATCAAGGTCTTCATCTCGGGAGTGCCAACCAGCAGTTCATGGATTCCCATTCTTCCTTTATAGCCAATATTTTGACAATTTGAACAACCTTTGGCCCTGAAAAAGACTAAATCATCAGTGTAGGAGATATTCAGGGCATCAAAATCACCATTATACGCTCTGACCAGTGCGTCAAACTCCTCTCGTGACGGGTGGTATTCCTCTTTGCAATCCTTGCACAGGGTTCTCACCAGCCTCTGGGCAAGGATTCCTAAAAGGGCATCGGCGAAATTGAAGGGATCCATTCCCATATCCAGCATGCGGGTGATTGTTTCAGGTGCACTGTTGGTGTGAAGGGTAGAGAAGACCAGATGCCCGGTAAGAGAGGCTTCGATTCCGGTAGATAGGGTCTCGTGATCCCTCATCTCCCCGACCATGATCACGTCCGGATCGGCCCTCAGGAATGCCCTCATTGCAGCTGCAAAATCAAGTCCTATCTTTGGATGAATCTGAACCTGTCGCAGGCCTTCCTGTGTGATTTCCACCGGGTCTTCAGCAGTCCATATCTTTGTCTCCGTTTTATTGATATACCGCAGCGCGGAATGGAGTGTGGTGGTTTTCCCGCTACCGGTTGGACCAACACAGAGGACAACCCCGTAAGGCCTGGTTATAACGTCGATAAAGGCATTGTACGTTTTCTCGCTCATTCCCATCTGATCCAGCGCCATCGGTTCCCCGGTGGGCAGCAGCCTCATAACAATATCTTCATTTCGTCCTGTGGTAGGTATTGAGGCCACCCTCAGTTCAATATCCAGGGGGCCATATTTCTTAAATTTTATCTTTCCGTCTTGCGGCAACCGTCTTTCCGCTATATCCAGATCAGACATGATCTTTATCCGAGAACAAACTGCATTCTTATAGGTGTAAGGTATAGTCTGGTATACATGGCATGCTCCATCGATCCTGAACCTGATAACCGCATCTGCCTTACCCATCCTCGGCTCTATATGAATATCAGAGGCCCCCCTGTTATAGGCATCGATGATCGTTTTACTCACAAGCCTGACAATAGCGCCATCTTCTTCAGTAACTCCCCCGAGTTCCTCATCATACTCTGCTTCCTCATCCCCGGCAGTCTCTAGCTGACCTAAGATCTCCTCGATACTCCCTGAATCGCCTGAAAGGCCTACCTTCTTGATATCAAAAAAGTGGTTAATCATCATAATGATATCTTCTCTTAGCGCTACGCAGAATTCGAAGTCCTTGCCAGGAAGAAGCCGTTTTACCGCATCCTGCCCAGGCAAATACTCTGGGTTTTCCATTGCTATCACGATCTTTGAGTCAGATTGTCCCACCGGTACAAAGAGATTATCCTTTAAATACTTTGGTCTCAGGCCTTTGAGAAGTTGCCCCGGGATGACCATTTTTTCATCGAACGCTACAAAGCGGGTGTTATAGAAGGCGGCCAAAGACTTCCCTATGTCGTCCTTAGTGACATTGAAGCTATTCATGAGAACACTTTCGGCACTGTCCTTTTTGGTCCTTGCAAGGGCCATTGCCCCTTCCAGATTCTTACGGGTAATGATATTATTTCTTATGAGATAATCGAATTTTGTTGCTCTGCCACGTTGCAGTAGCTTTCGATGATTGTAGAAGGCAATTCCTAAAACCTGAGCTATCTCTGTCACATTTTTCTGGTCTTCCAACGAAAAGTATTTGCCGTTGACTTTGTTGACTAGCTGAATCACACCTAAAAGATATTTCTTGAATTTAACAGGGGCTACTAAGACCTGCTTTGTTTTATACCCCGTTTTTTCGTCCCAACTGCGGTCAAATGTCAATTCAGGATTTATCCTTTCTAATTCGCTGTCATCATAGGCGTTTACAATGTTTGCCATTTTTCCGGAGCTAGCACAATATCCCGCTATGCTTGTATTGGTGATTGGCACCCTTATTTCATTTATCTCCGTGCCTGTCTTGAATCTTGATACAATCTCCTTACTTGTGCCATCCACTACATAGATGGTGAGCCGGTCTGCAGAAAAGATACCCAGAATGCTCTCCCGCAAATTGATCAATATGTCATCAATGTCCCTGGAAGAATGGATCTTGTTTGTGATAAAATTAAGGCGCTTACTGAATTCAAGCTCTTTTTGAAGGACCTGTATATTATTAATCTTCTTGTTTGCACTGTCTTTATTGGGAACTGCCATGGTATTTAACCTCTTGGCCAGATAATGCTTTCATACCCTTTTAGCATATATCGTAAGTTTTTTACAAATTATTTAGTCTTATTTTCATAATTTTCCTTGGGTTACATGATGAGGCACCACCGTATTAGCAAAAACAATCCGCTTGTCCTTGCCTCCATCTCACCGAGACGAAAAGCGATCTTGACCCAGATTGGCGTCCCTTTTCAGCCAGTTGGAAGTATGGCTGATGAAACCGTTTGTACCGAGATGAGGGTAGCAGACCTTGCCTGCCAGATGGCAACACGTAAGGCTGAATCAGTGCAGAGCACCTACAAAAACCGATGGATACTTGGTGCCGATACACTCGTAGCACTCGACAAGCAGGTCTTTGGTAAGCCAAAAGATGCTCATGAGTGTCACACGATGCTTCTTTACTTGAGCGGAAGAACTCACAGGGTGATTACTGGATTTTGTGTTATGGATCCGGGAGGCAAGAAAGTACATCTCGAGGCAATTCTGACAAAAGTAAAGGTAAAGGAACTAAGCAAGTCTGAAATCGAGGGGTACGTAAAAACAGGTGAATCCTTTGGTAAGGCTGCTGCTTATGCAATACAAGGGATTGGCTCTTTCATGATAGAGCGACTCAATGGCTCTTACACCAATGTGGTTGGGTTACCTGTGTGTGAAGTAGTACGTGCCCTTATTAAATGCGGCGCTCTCAAAGGCTTCCCTCTGATAGAATAGCCCCTCTTTGTCTCACAATTTCAGAGAGGATAATTCCCGCTGCAACAGAGACATTAAGTGAATTAAGGTGGCCAAATCTCGGTATGCACACCAAATGATGGCACTTGTCCCTGGCTATCCTGCTTACTCCTTTGTCCTCGCTCCCCAACACCAAGACGAGATCTCTCCTCCAGTCAAACTCATAAATACGTGTTGTGCTTTCTCCTGCAGCACCAACTATCCAGAAACCTTCATCCCCTAACTCCTTCAGGGTTCTGGCCATATTGACTACCCTGGCTACAGGGAGATAGGCCGATCCTCCTGCCGATGACTTGTGAACCGCATCCGTTATAGAGGCAGACCTGTCCATTGGTAAGATGAGACCATGAACCCCAAAAAATACAGCGGTTCTTATGAGAGAGCCAAGATTTCCGGTGTCAGTAATGTGATCAGCAGCCAAGAGAAGCCCCCCGTCCTTTCTTTTACGGGAGATCTTAATCAGGTCCTCTAGATGGAAATAACGGTAGGCGCCTAAAATGCCGATTATACCTTGGTGTGGGGAGCCAGGTGCGAGTTTATCCAGATAGATCCTATCTTTGAATTTGATTGGAACGCTTTTCTCTCGGGCCAGATCGAGTATTTCCTTCAGCCGTTCAATTTTTCTTCCTTTGGCAATAAACAGCTCAACTATTCCCTTATCTTCTCTAATGTTTTCCCTTACGGCGTTTATACCAGACACAATCTGCTGCATTGCTCAATACAAGGATAAATTACCCCATGTGAAAAACCTCGTGAACGAGCGGAAAACGTCTCTCAGTCCGGGCCCTTTGGGCAACAATAATTCCCTCTACTTCCCTTGCCGCTTGATTGAGATCATCGTTGATAATGAGGAAATCATAACCTCTACATTTTCTTATTTCCTCTACAGCCTTTTCCATGCGTAATGCTATATTTGTGTCGTCTTGCGCTGATCTCCTCTGCAGTCTCTCTTGAAGAATCTTTAGTGAAGGCGGGAGAATGAAAATCAATGTTGCTTCTGGAAATTGTTTTTTTATTTCTTGAGCTCCCTGGATATCAAGATCTAACAGGAGGTCTTTGCCAGATGATAATGTGCTCTCTACGCCTGACACAGAGGTTCCGTAGAGGTGATCATAGACAATAGCCCACTCAGCAAATTCATGAGCCTCGATCATCTTTTCAAAATCTTCCCTGGTAACAAAGCAATAATGCACTCCGTTAATTTCCCCTCTGCGGGGTGGTCGCGTAGTATGAGAAACGGAATAGCCAATCCCCTCTACCTTTTTCCTTATGATATCTATTATTGTTGTCTTTCCGGTTCCCGAGGGCGCGGTGACTACAAAAAGTTCTCCTTTTTTAGGCAATAGCACCTTCATAACAGTATTCTCATGGGCCTATGCTATACTAAGTCCTCCCTCCGTAATGTCCCGTTTGGAGAAAATCTCTGGGCTATTGTTTCAGATTGTACTGCGCACAGAATGACATGATTACTATCAGTTATTATCACTGATCTTGTTCTTCTCCCCTGCGTTGCATCAACAAGCCTCTTGTCATCTTTGGCCTCTTCCCGAAGCCGTCTAACAGGTGCCGAAGATGGCGATATAATGGCTACAACTCTGTTTGATACAAGGAAGTTCCCAAAGCCGATATTGAGTAAACTTGGGTCCATAACGCCTCTCTCCCATATTTAAGTGAGCTAAAGTGCCTATTCCACGTTTTGAATCTGCTCCCTCAACTTTTCCAACTCAGCCTTAATCTCAACTGTCCGCTGCGAAATAAAGGAGTCTGCAGCCTTAGATCCAATAGTATTAGCCTCTCGATTTACCTCTTGCAGGAGAAATTCCAGCCTCCTTCCCACAACATCATTGTGATTCATGTAATTTCTAAACTGCTCCAGGTGGCTTCGTATCCGAACCAGTTCCTCAGTAATATCAGACCGTTCTGCCATAAACGCTACTTCTTGAACCAATCGATCTTCCGTTATCTCAAGATTCTTCACTAATTTCTGGATCTTCTCTATCAGTTTATCTCTGTAACCATCAATTGCTCCTTTACTTTGATTGCTTATATCATTGATATAGCATTTAATGTTCTTTAGCCTAACCAGCAAATCTTTCTCTATAACCTTTCCTTCATTTAGCCTCATGGCATCTAACGAGAGCAAGGCCTTATCTATAACCTCTCTCAAATCAGGCCACATTTTCTCGATATCCACATTCTCTTGTTTCATGATAATCGTGTCTTTCAGTTGAGAGAAAACAGCGAGATCTATAGGTTGATCGCAACCGAGTTCCCTGTTGAGCTCGTTGAAGACAGTAATGTAGGCCCTAACCAACGGCTTGTTAAGCTCGAGCTCTATATTATTACCGCTATTGTTTTTCATCTGAATGGATATCTCTATCCTACCTCTTTTTAAGGTGGAAGAAATCATGGGCTTAATCCTGTCTTCCAGTGGTTGAAGAATCTGCGGGAGTCTCAGAATAATTTCTCGATACCGACCGTTTACCGACTTCATTTCTGCGACAAACGCGGTGTTTCCTTTCACCGACTCTGCCCTGCCATACGCAGTCATACTCCTAAGCATGGTTATCTTTTTCCTCTTGTCTCAAATGGTGCAAATATCCAGCCCTCACCATATTGAAATACCGGATAACCTTTTCATCTGCATAATCAGGGTATGTCCATACAAGAGGCATAAAGGTGCCGGCATGAAATATCAGGGTGAGGTCTGCATATGTCCCCTTGTCTAAGTAGATCCTGTGGGTATAGTTTTTGCCAGTAGCAAGCACTAGTCGTTCTAAAGATATATAGCCCGGATCAATGTTAATCCTTCTCTTTTTTCTTGCTAAATGTACATTTTCAATGGCATTGGTCAATAGTTTTATATCTACAAGGGAGTCTGGAGAGATCAGTTTCGAAAAAGATACGAATCGCCTAAATAGAGGCCACCCCATCTCTCTTGCATAGTATTCTGTTCTGTCAAACACCAATTTCTCGCTCACCCAGTCGACAGAGCCGAAATAGCCCTCCATCTGTTTTATGGCATTTTTTATCAATTGATCTTCTGCTGAAAAGAGACTGCTTATCAACTTTACCTTTGGTGATTCCTTCGGGATGCTCATGACTCGTTATTGGTCACTCATTTCTCGTCTACTCTTTCTGCTTACCTCCCCCCTGCTCCTTACCACTATCAAGACGAGAAGCAACTAACTCCTTGAGACCATCTAGCCTGACTGCAGATGTGCCTATCTCGGCAACCACTAAGCCTGCCGCCAGATTAGAGAGATAGGCAGCGGCTCTGAGATCCAACCCCGAAGTAATGCCGAGGGTAAGCATGGCGATGACCGTATCCCCGGCACCAGTCACGTCATATACCTTTCTTGCTACTGATTCTATATGTGTTATGCTGCCATCTTCCTCAAAGAGGGTCATTCCATCAGCTCCTCTCGTTATCAAAACTGCCCTGCAGCTTTCGTTACTGAGGAGTTTTTTTCCACTTTCTAACAAACCCTTCTCGTCTTCTATCTCCATGCCTGCTATTGCTGCTGCCTCATTATGGTTGGGTGTGATAATCGTTACCTCTTTATAGAGGGGAAAATTCTTCACATTGGGATCTACTGTCACCGGCAAATTACACTCTGAAATGACGCTTCTGAGGCCATCCATAAGCTGGGAAGACACGACACCCTTTCCATAATCTGACACAATAATAGCAGAGAGATCCCTCTTTGTTTTATGAATGAAATCAAGGATACGATTAGTTGTCTCTGGTTTCACCAAACCTATTTTCTCCCGGTCGTACCTCACAACCTGTTGAGCATGAGCAATAATTCTTGTTTTGACGGTTGTAGGTCTACCATGCTCCACAATAATTCCATCAACATTAACACCTAATTCCTCTAATTTTGCGGTAAGTTCTCTTCCTCTAGAATCATTGCCCACAACGCCGCATAAGAAAACATTTCCACCTGAAGCAACAATGTTGTTCACAACATTGGCAGCACCTCCCAGCATTGTGGTCTCATGTTCAACCCCAACCACAGGTACCGGCGCCTCAGGGGAAATCCTTGAAACCTTTCCCCAGATAAATTGATCTAATATAATATCGCCAACAACCAGTATCCTTGATCTTCCGAAATTATCAATTCCCCTTTTAAGATACTCCCTATCCATACTTTCCATAGCTAGATACCACTATTTTCCAGTCGCATCAAATGGTACACACTATCCTCGGCAGATGTGCCCCCCGTAGCTGTATAACCCCACAAAACAATTCCACATCAACAATCTATCGGAATATAAAATCATATAACATATACTCACTGTTGGATAAAGTGAAAATGAGGGTCTGTCGAAATTCTCAAACGCAACCTCAAAACCATATTAGCTTTGGTGCAAGCTCTCAGCCAGGTTTCTTGACTTTATTCCTGTTATGGGGCATCCTAGCAGTGTGCAGGATTTGCTCTAGATTACTGCCTGTCTTCGGTTCCCTGCTTCGGTATTCCTCAATAATTGATTGCCGGTGGTAATCATCAAGGTAACCAAGGATCTCGTGGATCAAAATGGCTAAATTACTTAGAAGGAGATTTCCAAAGTCATATAAAATGTATCAAGAGGCAATAGGCGAAGTGTACTATGAGTTTTTGAGTATGGGACCACTCGTAAGACAGCTCTCAAAGAAACGGCTTCACCAGGTAGAACTGGCCCATGAAGACCCCTGGGAGGTAGTGAAGCGTTTTGCCGGAATAGGTCTATATCACACAATCGCGCCTGTTCAGATCGAATCCGAGATTACCGAGCTTTTTCATATTGTGAAAAAGGTGAATCCAAAAGTCATATGTGAAATAGGCACCGATAAGGGCGGAACGCTGTATCTCTGGTCTAAAGCTATACAACCAGATGGTCTAATAATCAGCATAGATCTACCCAGAACATACAGAAGATCTCTCAACCGTTTCTTTCACTCAGCCTTCTTTGAGAGCCAGCACATCTATTTTCTGAGGGAAAACTCTCAATCATTTGCATGTCAAGCAAGGGTTCAGAAAATTCTGGGTGGAAAACAAATTGATTTTTTATTTATTGACGCCGATCATTCTTATGAGGGCGTGAAGAAAGATTTTCAATTATACTCCCCATTTGTTAGGAGATCTGGGGTTATAGCATTTCATGATATTCTGGATGATTGTGGTGTTGATAAGTTTTGGTCTGAAATAAGATCAGACTGCAATCATATTGAAATAGTGGAAGATTATGCGCAACAGTGTGCTGGCATAGGAATACTATATCATGAACCGGAAAATCGGCCAGAGCAATCTATTGTGGGACTTTCTACTATATAAAATCTATCATATCTCCTATGACTATATCGGTCTGCATTATTTGTTTTAATGAGGAACACAATATCAGGAGGTGCCTTGACAGCTCAACATGGGCAGACGAGATAGTGGTTGTTGACTCCGTCAGTCAGGATAAAACAGTAGCGATTGCAAGAGAATATACGGATAAGGTGTATCAACAGGCATGGCCTGGCTATATGGAACAAAAGAACTTTGCCCTGTCAAAGGCCCATGGGGACTGGGTATTGAGTTTGGATGCCGATGAAGAGGTAAGCCCTGAACTGCGGGAGGAGATTTTAACTGAGATTCGTAGGCATCACACCAATGATGGGTACCGAATACCTCGCCGGTCTTTTTACCAGGGGAGGTGGATAGATCACAGCGGTTTCTACCCTGATAGACAGCTTCGCCTTTTCAGATCTGAATGTGGTCGCTGGACAGGAGGGCGCGTGCATGAAAAAGTGGAGATAAAAGGGAGCGTCGGTGATCTGAAACATGACCTCTTGCACTATCCCTATAAGGGCACCATCTCTGGACAGCTTCAAACCGTAAACAGCTTTTCCAGCCTCCTGGCACAAGACATGTACGCGAAAGGAAAGCAGTATCATCTCTGGTTGCTTGTGGCCCGTCCAGCATTCAAGTTTCTGGAGGTCTATGTGCTTAAGCTGGGTTTTTTGGATGGCCTTGCCGGCTTTATCATAGCGATTACGTCTGCGTATGCCCTGTTTGTCCGGTATGTCAAGCTGAGGGAGATAGAGAATCGTTTTGGAAACCAGCCCGCCAAGTGACCTTTCAGTGATTGTTGTTAACTACAACACCGCCGACTTTCTTGTCAGGTGTTTGAATTCGATTGCCTCACAAACACAGATCGATTCCGAGGTCATAGTTGTTGATAACGCTTCACAGGACAATAGCCTTGACCTGATAAGGAATAATTTCCCATGGGTGATAGTGATTGCGAATGAACGCAACCTAGGCTTTGCCCGAGCCAACAATCTAGCTTTGAAGACCTGCAGAGCCGATTACGTGTACTTTCTCAACCCTGACACAGAGGTCATGGGACGATGTTTTCGAAACATGATCGATTTTATGGATCAGCGCCCTGAGGTAGGCCTTGCCGGAACCCGAATTGTCAATCCCGATGGATCGCCCCAATCATCCATTGAAAAGCGCTATCCCGGTGAAAAATATGCAAAACAAGAGTTGAGAGATCTAAAAGGGAATATTGCTTGGGTAATGGGCGCCAGCATGATAGCCAGGCGCGGAATTGTTGAAGACTTGGGCGGCTTCGATGAAGATTTTTTTCTCTATGGGGAAGAACAAGACCTATGTCTGAGAATAAGAAAGGCAGGTTGGACTATCGAGTATATCAACGAGTCAGCAGTGGTCCACTGGGGTGGACAAAGCGAGCGTAAAAATCTGCCTGCAGAGGTCTGGAAGAAGAAATTTCAGGCAGAACTCGTCTTTTACCGAAAACACTACTCCGAAAGGGCTATCCGTGGAATAAAGCGAGCCAACCTTATCAAAGCCTTCTGGAGGATTTTGATCTTGAAACTTACCATTCCCTTTTGCTCGGATAAAAATGCCTCCCTTAAAAAATTGGAAAAATACAGGTTGGTTCTGAAGGCATTCGGCACGAGGGACATTTGAACTGGGGGAAGAATAGTTTTTTGCTATGAAGATTGCAGTTGTGATTCCTAAATATGGGCTAGTAGGGGGGGCAGAAGCCTTTGCATACGAACTCACGGAAAGATTGGCTCAGCGCGATGAGTTTGAGATTCATGTATTCGCCAATAAATGGCGCCAAGGAAGGTCCACTGTTACCTTTCACAAGGTTCCGCATCTCCCTTTCCCACGCTTTATGAGACCGATTAACTTCGCATATTTTTCAAAAAGACGAATTCATCCTGAATACTACGATTTGATACACAGTCATGACCGAATTTTCACGATGAATATCTTCACCATGCATGGCATTCCCCATAAAACATGGATCAGAGAGGCTCGGGCAAAACCCTTGAGTCTTTTCGACAGGTCCATGGCCTGGGTAGAGGAAAAAGCCTTGAAAGGATCATCCCTTCCTATGATCCTCCCTGTTTCAACCCTAGTTAAAGAGGAGCTTCTTAGAATCTATGATATTCCTGAATCCAAGATTCAGGTTATCCACCCAGGGGTTTCAATAGACCGCTTTAAGGCTCTGGATCACGAAAGTTGCCGATATGAGATTCGCCAGCGCCATGGCTTGTCGCAAAGCGATATTATCGTCCTGTTCGTGGGAATGAACTTCGAGATCAAACGATTGCAACTGGTCTTGAAGGGAATTGCTCACTTGGTTGGTACAGAAATGACCAATTCCACCTTAAAACTGCTTGTTGTGGGCAAAGGTGACGAGAGGCGGTATCTGGCTATGGCGCGGGGTTTAGGCATCCAGAATCGGATTCTTTTTGCAGGGGTAAGCCGTGAGATAGAAAAATATTACCTGGCGAGCGACATCTTTACCATGCCATCCCAGCTAGATACCTTTGGCTTGGCCGTTCTGGAGGCAATGACAGCGGGATTACCTGTTATTATTACACAAAAAGTGGGTGCAAGCGATCTGATAGATCCTGATATCCACGGATTCGTGCTCGGGAAAGACCCCTCCCCTTTGGATTTCAGCGAAAAACTTGCCTTTCTGATGAAGAAAGAAAATCGCATGAGATTGGGCGATAATGCACGAAAGGCTGCATTGCAATATACGTGGGATAAGGTGGGCGATCAAGTAGCAGATCTGTATCACAAACTCGTTCGCAGAGGAAACCCGGTTTGATGGAAAGAGCACCTGAGGTATGTATTCTTTGTGGCGCGCAAGAAAGAGAACTTTTGATCAAGAAAGGCTCTTGGAAAATATATCGGTGCCAGAAATGTGGCCTCGGATTCCTTGACCCCCGTCCATCTCAAGAAGAGATCGAGCATCTTTATCGCAACGAGTATTTCTTTGAACGATACGATGAGGGTCTTGATCCAAATTCTCCGGAATTCCAAAAAAGGCTCCGTAGTGAGAAGCATCGTGTTCGATTCATAAGAAAGGTAAAACAGGATGGCCGGCTGCTCGATATTGGATGCGGATATGGCTACTTTTTGGCCGCCTGCCGGAATGAGGGGTTCGAGGTAAGTGGCGTAGATGTCTCAGGCTGGGCAACCCAGTATGCCATTGAAGGGCTTGGGATTCCTGTCAGGCTCGGAAAATTTGGTGACCTAACCCTGCCCTCTCACCATTTCGATATAATCACCATGTGGCATTCTCTGGAACACACCCCCAATCCTCATCTCGCTTTACAGGTGGCGAAATCATGCTTGAAGTCAGATGGAATCCTGGCAATCGACGTACCCAACTATAGAGGAAGCGATGCCCAGAGAATGTGGCAAAAATGGGATGACTGGTCTGTACCATACCACTTTTGGCACTTTACCTCTCAGACCTTGATGCAGTTTCTCGGGAAACACGGTTTCAGAGTCATAAAAAGTAAAGATTATCACTCTTCCATTATTAAAGAGAAATGGGGCCGGATCCTGATACTCAAACCGTTTGCCCGCCTCATTGCCAAAATGTACTCCGGGCACAGTATTGCTGTCATTGCCCGGTCAGATGAAAAGATGAAAGCGCATTGAAGTGGTGGGATCTACGTCAGAGAGATGAGTCTTTACAAAGGAGATAAGATTTCATTGAGCTGATCCTCAACTAACGGGATGACCTCTTCTGGCTCTAACTCATCAAGGCACCGGCTTACTTCACTGTTATTACACCCTTTTTGCCTGCACGGGACACATAGCAAATCTTTCTGAATAATGCGATGCTTCTTTCCACGGGGAGCCCAGCTCACCGGAGAAGATGGCCCAAATATCGTTATAGTAGGTATACCAACCGCTGCGGCAATATGCATAGCGGCGCTATCTATCCCAATCAGTAAACTACACTTCTTGAGAACGGCTGGCAGCTCAACAAGAGACGTCTTCCCGGCAAAGTTATATGCATCTGCACTGCTCCCCGATACTATCTCACTTACCCTATCCCTTTCTTCGGGCGCACCGGTTACTATAATAGCCACCGGGTACCGGGAGCCTATATGGTTGATGAGTCTGATATAATTTTCAGTAAGCCATTCCTTGTACCTCCAGCGAGAAAAGGGATGCAGGGCAAGTATTGGTTTGTCAGAAGGCACTTTTTCCCTTCTCAGTATCTCTAATGCGCTTTTTTCCTTTTCTGGTGTGACCACTAACGCCAGAGATGTATCCTTGACTTCTAATTCCAGCGGGGCCAAAATATTCAGACTATGGAGTGAGGAATATTGCTCCAATTCGTTTTCGGGTCGGATCAAATGGGTAAAAAGCCTGTTCCTCCACAATGTTCCATCGTCAGAATATCTTCCTATCCTCACTTTCGCCCCACTCAAATATGAGACAATGGCGCCCCTGGTTCCGGCCCGGAGGTCAATGGTTAATTGAAATCTTTTCCTCCGTAGCGCTGCAAGAAAATCTCTCTGATAGGCGATCTCCTCTCTCAGGTTCCTATTACCCTTGTTCACCGAAATCACACCATCAACCCACGGACAGCCCTCTGCCAATTCCCTTGTATGCTCTCTTACAAAGACAAAGATCTCACTACGAGGACAATTCTCCCTGAGTGTTTTCATGGTAGGGGTAGTAAGCACCAAATCCCCTACATCTCCCAATTGTATTAACAGGATCCTGGTAATACCTTCCGGTGAAAATGCCCTACCTTTAACCAACATGGGTCTTCACTTTCCCCTTTTTTCGGGGCATCCCGTTAGATGCCACGCTATTAACTGAATGTAAACGACGAATCTTTTTCTTGTCGAGGTCTCAACCCCGAGGGTAAACACCATACCTATAAGAGAGAGAATGACATTGATCAACAACCTAAAAAAAATAATCAAATAGAACACGGGATAGGAATGGGGATGCCACTTTCTAAAAAAGAGATAGCGAGACCTATAGAACATAATCCTTGAATTTACACCACTCCCCACTGTCTTCCCCTGGGCATGAAATATCCGTGCCGAAGGCACGAAATATGTAGCCCACCCGCCCCGTTTCATCCTATAGGCCCAGTCAGTCTCCTCAAAGAAAAAGAAATACCTCTCATCAAAATACCCCACATCATCTATGGCCGCTTTTCGAACTATTAGACAGGCACCAATACCTGAATCTACCTTTATAGGCGAAACATAGACTCTCCTTTTGCTTGGAAATCGGTTCGGCATTACCATTCTAAGAAGGCTCTCATTGCTCAGAAGAGTGAGAGGGGAAGGAAAATTGGCAATAGAATTCTGTTTGGAACCATCCTGGTTCAACAACTGCCCACATGCCATACCTGCCTCAGGGGTAGCTTCCATAAAACCATAGAGCTCCCTTGCAGCCCCATTGGTCAATACAGTGTCGCTATTGAGCAACAGAGCATACCGTCCATTCATGTGCCTGAAGGCCTGGTTGTTTGCGGCAGCGAAACCTAAGTTTTGCTTGTTTCCTATGATAGTGACATCAGGATATTCTTTTCCTACGGCCTCCACTGTTCCATCGGTTGAATTATTGTCAACAAGCAATACCTCGAAAGAAACCCCTTTGACGGTTTTGTTGATGGAGGCCAAACACTCAAGCACGAGTTCTCTTGTATTGAAACTAACAACAATAATAGAGAGATCCAATTAACCCTCTTTTAGAGGCCTTGCCTCATCTATGAGCATGATAGGTATGTCATCTTTAATCTCGTATAAAAGCTTGCAGTTATCACAAATAAGTCCATCTCCTGCTTCAGTAAGGTAGATATCGCCCTTACACTTGGGGCATACTAAAATGTCCAGCAGTTCCTTGCTGATAGCCATAGTCAAACCTCCTCACGTTTAAGTGACCTAAAGTGCCTAAAGCCCGCCCTGGCGCTATTTGCTATGATCAGCCTACTAAGTTTATAAGCCACTATGTGCTTGAATTAGCTTACTAAATCTATAGTCCAGGTCTGTACCAGGGTTGAAAGTGAGCTAAAGTTTGTAGGAATCTATCCCTCACGACCTCTACAAAAGGCAGACTGGGAAAAACGTCACCAATTGCACTCAATTAGATGATTGAGATCTGCAGTCATTTACCGTTGCGCTGGAGGAAATAGGCCCAGCCCCGTCAAAAGCTACTATCCTGTTGTAAAATCCATGTTACAGCCCTTAATAGATCTTCTGCCACAAAGATGGGTTTTAGCCTTTTATGAGGCACAATGTATTCTAAATCCCCCCTGCCGTAGCCGGTTAAGACCAGAATACCAGGAAGACTTGCGTTATGTGCGAAGTCTATATCAACCCAGCGGTCACCGACCACAAATGACCTTTGCATATCGATATCTAATTCAGCCCTGGCCCTTTCTATGAGACCTGTTCCTGGTTTTCTACACCCGCACTCTTTCCTATACTCAGAAACTAAACCATGAGGATGGTGAGGGCAGAAATAGACGCCATCAAGGTACGCGTCATCTTCAGCTAGCTCCTGCTTCATTAAATCATGGATCTCATGCACCAGTTTTACAGGAAAATAGCCCTGTGCAACACCAGACTGGTTCGATGCCACAACCACAAGGTGGTTATTCTTGTTCAAAAGTGATATGGCCTCCCCTACCCCGGGCAAAAGCACAAAGCGGCTTATATGATTTACATAACCCCGCTGCTCATTTATGGTTCCATCTCTGTCTATAAATACTGCTGGTCTCATTTCAATCTCAAATTTTTATTACATACTCAGCCACAGATTTACACCGATTACCACTGATATTTTCTGGTTTTTTGCCAAAGTTCAATAATAAGCCAATTTCAATATTTGTCGCCGCCAGCCAATTGATTATAAGAGTCTGTGATTTTTTTGTATTTAAACCTATCTGTGTTCATCTGTGTGAATCGGTGGCTAAACTGTTACAATTTTTAATTCCTTTTTCAGGGCTTCCATTTGATCCCAGACCTCTTCTGGCTCAATGGATAACATACACCTATGATCCGATGGACACACCTCTTTCAAACAGGGGCTGCACTCAACGCTATGCCTGACTATTCTTGCGTTTCTGCTAACCGGGCTCGTCCGCATGTGATCAGTAGGGCCAAATACAGCCACTAGAGGTGTGTCAAAGGCAGCGGCTATGTGCATGAGACCGCTATCATTGGTTACAAAAAAGTTACATCGCTTGATCAATGCCATACCCTCACCTAATGTGGTTTTCCCGCAGAGATTGACCGGATCGGTGTGCATTAGTTGTGCTACCTGTGCAGCAACATCTCTCTCCGAAAAAGAACCAAAAAGCACCACCTTTGCACCCCACCTCTGTGAGGCCCAATCACCGATCACGGCAAACCGCTCCGCTGACCATCTCTTGGCTGATCCGTATGCAGCACCTGGGTTAATTCCAACTACAAGGTAATTTTCATCAATACCCTCTGTGGCAAGCACTGCATTAGCTGAGGCTACGTCTTTATCATCAAGGTATACGCGCGGCTCTCGGCGTTCTACCTCCCAACCCATCGCCTCCATGATCCCAAGAAAATATTCAACTTGATGGGCCAAGAGAATGGCCTTATCTCTCTTAACCTTGTGGGTTAAAAGCAGCCCCCTTCCATCGGTATCATAACCCAATCTATATCTCACTCCTCCCAAAGAGGCCAAGAAAGCAGCCTCAAAGGCATTTTGAAAAAGAACAGCCAGATCAAACTTTTCGCGCCTCAGCTCAGATATGATCCTTGCCAACTCTTTGCAGACACTCAGCAAACCCTTACCTTTGTCAATGATCATGATTCTGTCCGCGGCAGGATGATTCTTTAAGAGCGAAACAACCCATGGATTGGCCAAAACCGTTATCTGGGCATGAGGAAAAGCCCTTCTAACTACTGCCAGGGAGGGAAGCATCATCACGGTATCACCTACCCAATTGGTGGATCTTACCAGTATCTTATCAATGTTCTCAGGTGAGATGCTATGCCTTGCTCTAACCCTCATCTTTTTTTCACACCAGAATCAAGGATCCCTTGCTTGATGGTATCAAAAAAGATATCGCTATCTGAAAGAAGCCCCACTTTTATGGTTAATACAGCGATATCTACCCCAACATCAATTCTCCCGTCAATCCTGACCCAGTCTTTTTCTGTGGTCAATAAAAAATCGCCTTCCGAGACTTTCTTGCAGGAAGCAAGCTTTCCGATCTCATCTTGAGTAAAGGAATGATGATCCGAAAAAGCTTTGAAATGAACTACATTAGCTCCCAAGCCCTTCACCATATCCAAAAAATCATCGGGATGAGCCAGCCCTGCAAAGGCCACTACCTTTTTCCCTGACAAGAAGTCTGGTGGATAGGCTCTACCGTCAAGGGGAAATATAACCTGATCTGGGAGGTGTGCCGATCTAAAGATTGGTTTCTCAGGAAAGTTCTTTCGCAAGAAATCTACCATGTCATTGCCGTTACACCCAGCTGCGCATTTGGTCATAACAATGAGATCAGCTCTCTCTATCCCCTCAAGTGGCTCCCTCAGGGGACCACAGGGCAGTAACCATTCGTTTCCAAACTGCCTTCTTGCATCTAAAAGGAGAATATCCAGATCCCTGTGTAGTGATACATGCTGATATCCATCATCCAAGAGCAGAAGTTCTGGATTAAATCGTCGTAGGGCCAGATGCCCTATGAGGTATCTGTTTTTCGATGTCAATACGGGAATGGATGATACCTTTTTTGCCATAAGCACCGCCTCGTCTCCTGCGTCATCGTAGGTTGCCATAACCTTAGTTCCATCAGAGACAACAAGAAAGTTGTGACTTGTTTTCCCTTTGTAGCCCCTCGATAGGATAGCTGCTCCGATGCCATTTTCACTTGCCCACTCAGCCAGCATGGCTACAAATGGTGTTTTCCCAGTACCTCCCACTGTAATATTTCCCACACTGACAACACAGGCAGGAAGGAATTCGATCCTGAAAAAACCGGCCTTATAGGCAATGAGTCTGAGCCTGACAGCAATGCCATAAAAAAAGGAAATGGTCCTCAGAAAAAAGGTGAGTGCATTCCCCTGTTTCTTTTCTTGAATGGTTAACCAATTAACCCACTTCATCACTCAGATTAAATCCACCTGTGGAGTATAAGGTTGATTGTGTTGCTTGTGAGCTTCTTGAGTTTATTGTGCTCATAGCGCATCAAAGGCGTAACAAAATTGGAAATTCCAGGCTCCTCCTTGCAACGGTCTGCCTTGCGAAGCAGCCGGGCCCGCATGCAAGGCGGTTAGTCTGTTAAAGGACCTTTATTTCCGTCCTGCCCTCTGGGTGGCGTTTTTCACTCAATAAGCTCCAAAACGAATCGCTTGTGCATTTTCTTTGAGGCCGCATTGAGTATCGTTCTGATAGACTGCGCCGTGCGTCCTTGCTTGCCAATTATTTTTCCGAGATCTTCCTTGGCCACTTTCAGCTCAATCACTGAGGTCTGCTCTCCCTCTATTACTGTAACCACCACTTCCTCTGGTTTGTCCACAAGCGCCTTTGCAATGTTTGTAATCAAGTCCTTCATCTTACCTCACCTCCATGCTTGGTATCGCTACCACATCACTTTGATTTGCTGTTGAAGGAGATTTCAGCTGCCAACAGCGCCATATTTTACACTGTACCCCCAGCTTCCCATACTGATCTCTGGCTTAAATGGTCTACCCCGCAGAGTGATTAAGTCATTTATCTTTTTCCTTTCCGTCCCTTTCTTTTCAATTATTCTACAAATAATTTCCGAAAATCTTTCGGAAATGGAATCCGTAAACGGCAAAAGTAAGTGCTAGATGAAAAAGTTGTGGGCGCCTGAATAAAGACCACATAAAGAGCCTCCAGTAATAAAGCCTTTCCCTCTCTATGATACCCAAGAATAATATGGATTTAAAGAATGCTCCAAGGTAGCTGAAATGAAAACGAAATACCTTTTTTTGGGATGGCTCATATTCTCTCAAAAACTCCTTGACCCGTCTATAGTATGGTTCAGGGGAATAAATTCTGCTGATAATCTTCTTATAACCCTTAATGAGCACTTCGTAATCCATCTTGGGGATGAAGTTGATCGAAAAATCTGTATTGTCACCCGATACATCGTTCAACAACCTGCCCTCTTTTACAAGTCGCTGGTAGAGACTGGTACTACGCGGAGCATTCAGTAACCCTACCATGGCGGTGACAATTCCACTTTCCTGGATAAATACACTAAGTCTTTCGAAAATCGAAGGCGGATCACTATCAAACCCTACGATGAACCCCCCTACCACCTGCAAACCAAATTTCTGGATTTTTTTTACACAGGCCACCAGGTCGCGATTTCTGTTCTGAACTTTGTTGCATTCTGCCAAGCTTTCCTCGTTTGGTGTCTCAATGCCAACAAATACTGAAGTAAACCCAGCCTTGACCATGCATTGCATAAGCTCCTCGTCGTCAGAAAGATCTATAGACGCCTCTGTATAAAAAAAGAAGGGATGTTTTCTTCTTTCCATCCACTCAATTATGGCGGGCAAAATTTCTTCTTTTAACTTTCTCTTTCTTCCGACGAAGTTATCGTCAACAAAAAACAGATCGCCTCTCCAGCCTTGGGAGTAGAGATCTTCTAATTCATCAATTATTTGGGTTTCACTCTTTGTACGCACTTTTCGCCCATAAAGCGCCGAGATGTTGCAAAATTCACAATTATAGGGACAACCCCGGGAATACTGAATACTCATAACTGCATATTTCTTCATATCGATTAGGTCCCAGAGTGGAAGAGGTGTCTTTTGTATGTCAGGTAATTCTTGAGAGGTATAAATATGTTGGGGACATCCATTCTTCAAATCTTCTAAAAAGGGCTGAAGTGTGATTTCAGCCTCATTAAGCACAAAATGATCCACATCCTCGAACTCTTCGTATTCAAGCGTAAAAAGGGGACCACCAGCCACAACCTTGATATCCATTTTTCTGCACCTGCTAATTACTTCTTTAACCGATTCTTTTTGGATAGACATAGCGCTAACAAAAACGAAATCAGCCCATTCAAGGTCTTTATCCCTCAGTGCGGTTACATTCATATCTATGAGTTTTTTCTCCCACTCCTTTGGAAGCATTGCTGCTACAGTCAACAACCCCAACGGCGGGTGAGTTGCCTTTTTAGAGATAAATTTCAAAGCGCCCTTAAAACTCCAGAAGGTATCAAGATATTTTGGATAAACGAGAAGTATTTTCATACAATCTACCTCATTCATGGTTTATGTGAAAAACGACAAGAAGCTTTCGACTAATTTGTTTATATTTAAACCGGTTATCTATGCCACCAATACATATCTCCCCACCCGACAGGCTAATATCTATTAATAATGAGAAAATTCCACATCTATCTAAAACTCAAATATCCACAATTAACACTCAAAAGACCTCCTTTTCTACTTCTAAGCCTGTGCAGGGAGTTCGATGGTAAACCTGGTGCCCTTTGGCTTATTATCTTCAACCCTGATAAAACCATTATGATCGCTGATTATCCTGCTCACAATAGCAAGACCCAAGCCTGTACCAGACTTCTTTGTGGAAAAATACGGCTCAAAGAGCCTTTGCTTGTCCTGCTCGGCAATACCAGTACCGGTATCAACCACTTCGATTTTGACAAGCCCTAATAGGTCATCGAAAAGGAGCTTGACCGTAATCTTTCCCTTGCCAGGAATCGCCGCCACAGCGTTGTCTAATAGATTGATCATGACCCTTTTTATCTGTTCCCTGTCAACCTTAAACGCGGGAACGTTATCATTGTCAACAAAATCGAATCTAATATCTTTGTACATATCCTTGTACAATAGAATCGCATCTTGAATTATGGGTTTGATATTACCCCTCACTGGATTAGAGGTAGGCATGCGGGCAAAATTGGAGAATTCATTGACCAACACCTTCAACTCTTCAACGTTATCTATTATCAGCCTTGTACACTCATCAAAAACGGTTCCGTTCTCCTGTGCCAAACGCTTGCCGTACTTTCTTCTCAATCTCTGTGCCGAAAGCTGAATTGGGGTCAATGGATTTTTCACCTCGTGTGCAATGCGCCTGGCCACCTCTCTCCATGCTGCCATTCTCTGCGCCCTCTCCAATTCAGTCAGATCCTCAAATACCGCGACCAATCCGAGATAATTACCACGATCATCCTTCAAGACCTTTAATGAGACCAGCAACTTTAAAGAACGCCCCCGTATCGAAATCCCAATCTCCTTTTGCATAAATCCCTTGCTGAAGAGATTTTTGTCTGCTATGAACCGGCTAATAATTGACCAATATTTAGTACCGAGCACATCCGAATAATGCCTGCCAATTATATCTTTAGAAGAGATATCGAGCATCTCTTCCGCTGATTTGTTTATTGTCGAAATTACCCCGTCAGAATCTGCCGATATAACGCCAGCGGCTACATTTTCTAAAACCGTCTCCATATAGAGCCTGCGCTCCTCTGATTCCTTAGTGCTCTTAATCAAATCCCGGTTGACTGAATTAAGTTTTCTTCTGCCTTCCCTCAGATCTCTTGTCATCTGATTGAATGAATTTACAAGAACGCCTATCTCATCCTTAGGCTCCATATTGATACGAAAATTATAATCGCCAGATGCAATCCTATTAGTAGCCTTGGCGAGCTCTTCTATAGGCACAGTCACCCCCTTTGACAAGTAAAAACCAAACCAAACCGCCGAAAATATAACGAGAATAGTCACAATAGACAGCGTGATGAGATGGGTTAATTTAATAGGTTGCTTGAGCATCTTGAGTTGTTTATACCCTTGCAGACCTTTATCAATGGTCGCCAGTCTTGTGGAAACCACTCCTGGGACAAATTTCGCAAGAAAAAGCGCCCCTACCTGTGCCTTAGTCTCAGTTCGTGAGAATATGGGAACAATCCCCCTGACCAGGTCGCCGTGTGAGGAACTTTGAATGTCCTTTATGTCAGTTGAATCCTTAAAACTCTTGCGCAACAGGTCAACACTTAGCGCTTTAAAGGGTTTCAAATCAACCCTGCGGTCATTAGAAACGACCTTGGGCTGCAACTTTGATGAAAAGACCTGAATCGTGGCGAGATTGTATTCCCTCCTTTTTTCCTTTAAAAAAGCTTGCAGTTGGTCTGCACGAGATACCAACATATACCCATTATGGGTAATGACGGAACTCAGGTTATTGCCAAAGGCCAGGACCTCGTCTCCAATTCTGGCATAGTAGTCCTGACCAGCCTCTAGTGATTTTTGAAGAGACTGTTCAATTTGAAGATTAAACCAGTAATCAATCGAGAGGGAAATAAATTGAACTGAAACAAAAAAGATGATGATCGTTGGCAAAAGAGAAAGGATTACGAAGGCAAGAACAAGCTTAGCCCTCAGGCCAGAACCCATTACTTTCTTTTTTCTCTCAAAAACCAGCTTGACCAGGTTTCTCATAGTCAAATAGAGGAGAAGTAGTACTAGGATCACATTGATATCAATGAGGGCAAAAATCAGGATGCTGTCGGCGATAGGCAATTCAATACCAAGATCAAGAACTTTGGTACCCAGATAGGTAAGCAACACAATGGTGGGAAGTATGATGCATATGATGAGTATTTCTCGTCTTCGTCTCTTTAGATCTTCTTTTTTTAGATCCATATGTTTTATCATCGTTCTTAGTATCTAAAACTCACTGAATACCAGTCGGTCTCAAAATCCCACAGGGAGAGAAAAAAGAAGACATAGTTCAAATAAAAGGGCAATTCAATCTTATCAAGCTCTGCCTTCAGCCGGAGCTGGTAGTGGAGCCCTCTTTTGAGATTGGCAAGATTAGTCACCGTTAGGGCAACCACCCCTGCCATTAATTTCCTGGCCTCCTCAAAATCTTTGGTTATGATCCTTTTGTTGTTCTGTTCTGGCAGAAAAAGGGTAAACTCGTTTTTCAAGGTATTGTACGCTATAGTATGCGTCAACCTAATATCCGCAATCTCGGTATCAAATCTCTTTGGCTTGACCTCATACAGTTTGATAATAAAGGTAAATTTGGTCTCAATCCCATTCATGATGGCCTTATTCATTTCCTCGGTAAAGCACTCCTCGACCTTGAAATAAACAAGGAGATGATCCAGCGTATTTGTGACAATTATATCTGATAGGTGTGCCTCTTTTTTTGCAGAAGAAGACTCGGGAGAGATACAGACAAGGAAAACGATACCCAGGGCACAAAAAATACTCTTTTTTACCATCATATGATATGAAGAAATTCCTTCTGATTACAGGAAAGTCCAGCCATCCCCTCTCTCTGGAAAAGGTTCTAGCTTGCCGCTCACAAGAAGACTGAACAGAATCTCGGACGCCATGCCGTAACTAAAGTCAGGATATCATAGAAAAAAGGTGGGATTATTGCAAGGGATTTAATTAGCAGGGTAACGTCAAAGTCCAGGGTATGGGTGTCTTTTTTTTGGTTATGCCCTATGACATGGCCCCTTACTGGGTCGATTCAAAATGGTTTATTGAGCCATAAGCCTTAGAATCATAGGCTCCATCTATATAAACCATTTTGAAAC
>JAFDDT010000319.1 GCA_019310725.1 Deltaproteobacteria bacterium
TCGATTGAAAAAACTGTCTTCTGGGAATGTTTTCGCCAAGGCCGAGTTTCTCAATCCCGGCGGAAGCATTAAAGATCGCGTAGCGAAACATATCATTGAATCGGCTGAAAAAAAAGGAACCTTAAACCCGGAATGGTTATTGTAGAAGCTACTTCCGGAAATACCGGAGTTTACCGGGATCTCTGCTCCTTACGAGGAACCGGAAAACCCAGAGATTATCCTTGAAACGGATAAGGAGAGTGTCGAGGAGAGCGTGCAAAAGGTGATGGCTTTTCTGCAAGAAAGGGGAATCATCAGGAGCAGTTAAGAACTATCAGTGTAGCTGGAAGTCCCATCGACAAGCCGAGGAACCTGGCAAATCAAATTGCGCTTCGAGAGTGGCGAATGAGAGTAGAAGCGGGAAAGAAAAAATGTCCTCACCTTGAATGGGTAACCTTAATCCCTTACAATTCGCGTATCCAATTTTCACATTTGAGGTTTGGGATTCTCGAAAATTCTTTGATGTTGTTTGAAATAATCGTTAGATCCAGACTCAAGGCATGGGCAGCAATTAGCATATCAAGAGGGCCAATTGTTTTGCCTTTGGATTCGAGTAATGCCCTTATTTCCCCATAACATGTAGCCAATTTTTTGCCGTGAAAGGGAAGAATCGTTAGAGGTAGCAGGAATTCATCGAGAGCATCTTGATTTGTATTTTTATTTTTACTTTTCTCAATTCCATACTGCAACTCAGCGTGTGTTATTGAAGAGATCCCAAATTCATAAACGGGATATCGTTCAAATTTTCTCAACACCTTCTCTGGCTTTTCATTTATGATGTATATGCAAATATTTGTGTCCAGAAGGTATTTCATTTGAACATTGGCTCTCGTTTCTGATCCTCTCCTGGTTGATTTCGCTCAATTTTGAAATCTTTCGCAAAATGGTACAGACTGTCAAAAAGAGGAGCCCATGACTTATTTTTAGGTAACAAAACAATTGCTTCGCCTTGTTTTTCAATATACACTTCTTCGCCGATCATTCTAAATTCCTTTGGCAATCTGACAGCTTGGCTTTGCCCATTTTTAAACAATTTTGCTGTTTTCATTGTTACTCTCCATTTCAAATATATATTATTAGTATATACTAATAATGGTTTTTGTCAAGCGGAAAAAAAGTTCAAAGTACGCCGTGGGGTGCATCCATAAAAGAGGGAAAAGCAGGACGCTCTTCAATAACTAAAAAAATCCTGACAATAAACCGATACTTGGTGTTCTTCTGACTCGCTTTAGGGACCAGCAATTTAGATTTTTAAGAGCGTCTGATAATCACAAAAAACTGTAATCGACGGACCAGGTGTCAATACCAACTTGAGCCTTCGCTTCTCCTTTGTGCCGATTATTGGACATTTTCCTGGATAAAACAACCTCCTCCCGCTCTCACGCCTGACTTGTCACGCAAGCCAACAACCACCCCTAAAAAAGTTGGCCTGATGGTGACCCTGAAAGACTTTCACTATCTCTATCTCTCATAGAGCTCTCAGAGAACTCAGAGAAAAGCCCTGAGCCGAGTGGAATGGAGCCCCGCTCCGCGGGATGCTCCAAAGGCGCATAAATCTACGCTTCGCTCCGACGGGCGAGAGTTAGTTTTGCGGAGCAGAACCAATGTCTGAAAATGCTTAGGCGGATCTTATGGATCTTTTCTGCGGATTGACGGGGGTGAGAGATATAGTCGTGTAAATCCGTGTGTGGCCGTGGCCACCTCAAAGAACCCGTCTGGGCGAAACGTCCGTAAGAAAGTAAATAACTTATGACGGATCAAGCAGGGGCACATGCGTGGAGCGTGTTCGTGGTTCGTGTGCCTGAGGCGCGCGGGAACTTACCAATTTTTGCTCAAAGTTTACCCCCCATTAGTCTGGCGGGCACTTTTCGGTAGCTTTGATTGCCCTAAGGCAATATTTTAAACCCTGCCCATTGAAAATGTGTGTCAAAGGAAAATACCCGTTTGATTCTTTCCCTGCGCATGAGAACAAAGGAAATGCAATCGGTAAAACTGACCTCATGCTCAGCAAACTTCTGAAGGAATTCAATCGCTTTTATCTCGTCATTTCTGGTGGGGCGCAGGATACTAAGTAGCTTCGACGCATAGATGTTTTGGGCTCTTGCGGCTGCAAAACTATACCCGGCACGTCTTCCAAGCAGAGTAAAGGTTTCGTCCAAAACAAAATTACTGGTGAAGCAGGACTCGCGTTTCTTATCAATAGCATCCCAGAAAGCTTTGGCTTGCTGATGGTATTGATCCCGACCAAGGTAGCGAGCAAGGAAAGCACCGGTATCAATGTAAATCACGATCTATCTCCATAAAGATACGCGTCGTGATTTCTAGCAAGATCACTCGGCACTTCCCCGTTGAACACAACCCTGTCAGTGAAAAAAGGATCATCAACCAGTTTGCCACCATTCGGAAGCTCTAACGCCCTTTTTAACGCCTCACGAATGAATCCTCCGAGAGACATTCCCGCCATGTTCGCGTGCTTAAGGGCTTGTATCTTTAAATCCTCAGGTATCATGATTGTTGTTCGTTTCATGTGACCTCCTTTGTGATACACATACATAATAGTACCGCCATAACCCAATGTCAATGCTTTTGGCGAACTTTCACACAAAGAAGAGAGAAAAGGGACAGGCTACCTTGTCAATCCCGTGGTTTGGAGATGGGGTCAGGCTTAAATAATTAAGTATTTGAGTTTTAGACCAGTCCTGGGTAGCTGCCTACGAAAAGCAAAGCTTCTTAATGAATTCGGTTTCTTACGATAGACTGTTGATGCGCCTGTAAAAAGTCCTTTTTACAGGCAATTGCGAATTTAGGGATTCAACAATTGCTAATTATTGTCAGTAGTTAAACCTAATGGCATTACTCCAAACCCTGATGCTTTGCAGGATTATTACTTGCCCTCGGCCTGGTTGGAATAGTCTTCTATTCTTCCACACTCCTGGAACTCATCAGCGCCCTCATCGTGCTGGAGCAAACAGCGGGCGGGAGGAGACGCATGGATTTCGGAAACCACTAAGAAAGGAGAAACAGTTATGAGGAAAATGCTAACCGCTATCATCTTATCACTCTTTTTTTTCACACCCGCAGGGGCTGCCCATTTGGATCTTGCATGGAATGCCAATACGGAGCCGGACCTCGCCGGGTATCGGGTATATTATGGAACGGGGTCCCGGGACTATGGGGGTATCGGGTATATTATGGAACGGGGTCCCGGGACTATGGGAGCCTATCGATGTTGGGAATAGTACGAGCTGCCGGCTGGATGGTCTTCTGGAAGGGGCAACCTATTACATCGCCGTGACCGCCTACGATGAGTATGACAACGAGAGCCAGTTTTCTGAGGAGGTTTCTACGGATAAGAGAAGCAAGGCTTTCTCATGATCCACCACAGATTGCTTACCTTGCCCCTATTGGGGCGTTCAATCACGCTGCGCGGCAAAAAAATGGGGGTCGCGTCTTCATTCTTGACAAATTCGTGAGCAGGCCCTCCAGAGGAACGGCGGGCAAGCCCCCCACTCCGCCACAAATAAATGGTACCAGTAAATGGTACCAGGCATAAGTAATTAAGTAATTTTGAATTGTTAGATATCACTCACACCCTGACAGGAGATTTAAATTCACTTGACTTAAGCAAAGCCCCTGAGCCTCTTCAATCAGACCCTAGAAAACCTTCAGTGAAGATGGGCACGTTGGTTCTAAAACAACTTATTGAAATCAAAGGGGATGGGCTAGACCCTGGGGACTGGTTGGATGTGTAGGCCACCACTATTATCTACGCCGCAGGGGTCAGCTCTTCATTCTTCACAGAATCAATGAGATAGTGAATAATAAGGAGGTGTCAACGGTCTTTTATGCTTCATACGGGGGGTGCGCGATGAACGCACTGAAGCTAGTGCATCTTACGTACACGATATTTTGAAGTGGAAGCGATGACAATTGCCCCTGATTCCAGGTCATGACCATGGTGAACAAGTGTATCCCTCAAAAGTTTTATTCTTTCTTTGCGAGGGAGGTTTTCCAAGCGTAAAATGCCTCTATGTGGTCTCTTTTGTCGCCAAATCATTTCTTCAAAATCTTTATCAGTAGTAACAATGATCCTGTCTTCTAACAATGCCCACCTCAGGATTCTCTCGTCAGACATTTTCGGGTTCTTATCGGCCACCTTTGCTACATCATGATTTTGCTCAATAAGCCAGTTGGCAAGAACCCCACTTGCATTGACATCTATTAGGAATTTCATAGAGCCTATCGGGCATTAATTCTTTCAAAGATTTCTTCGGTAGCGACAATGGAATGGGCATAAAGAAGCGCAGCTCTTATGTCTTCGGGTTCAAGTTCAGGATAGTCTTCAAGAATTTCTTGCTCTCTGACATTTTTTGCAAGGAGTTCTAATATCATTTCAACAGATATTCTCAGCCCCCGAATAAGGGGTTTTCCGCATAGGACCTTATTATCAAAGGTGATTCTTTTCAATAAGTCTTCCATTTTTGTCTCCTATTGAGAGCGCAAAAGCCCAAAAAACGACATAAGACCTTTCTATCTCATCATGAAATCTTTCCGACTGCCAAATCAATCAAAAATATATCACAGGATAGGATATTCAGCAACACTTATGTGGCCAAAGGTGTAAAAAGCTGAAAACATTGGGGTCGCCCATTAAAGGGCGAGTCAAGAGAAAAAACACCTCTCCATGACAAAAAAGTTCCCCTTTTTTGCTTGGCTTTAAGTCCAGCATCAGCACGGCGTCATTTTCACCCCTCTTCGCACCCGTTACTTCTTGTCTTATTGGTTCTGGTCTTCACAGGCTGTTGTCCGTTGTTAATCTCACCACCCCGGTTAAATAGAATGCTACTCAGGTAACTTGTCATAGGAGCCCTCTATGGTGCTCTTTGGATTCAGTTTTGGTAGTAACAATGCGTTTAACGGGGCACCGCGCTGCGGCATCTTCGACAGGCCCCAGTATGATGGTTCCCACCTACAGGGCCCCGGCGGCGGGATCTACGCTTCGCTCCGACAGGCAGAGAGGTATATTATTTGATTTGCCCCGAAGGCTTTCGGGACAAAGCAAAATCCTCAGTCACACTTTGCGGGATGAGGATTTTTTTGTCTTGAAGCGTGCGGTGCTCTATGGAAAATGGCCATATCCAAAAAACTTGGACAACGAAGCCAATCGTAATCTTTACCTTAAAAGCTTGAAGAATAAAGAATCCACCCCCAGAGGGGGTGGTATTGAGTTAACCCCTGGAAGGGGGTGAGTTTGCCTTGCCCCCAGAGGGGACAAGGTACAAATGAGTTGCCCCCGGTTAATATTT
>JAFDDT010000099.1 GCA_019310725.1 Deltaproteobacteria bacterium
CACTGGGATTGTGGGGACAACTCAGTGTTAAGGAGTATCAATGAGTTGTTCAAATGGCAAAGCCCTTGAACTCTGACCATGCCCAGAGGGCATGGATTTTTATGTTCAATTAAAGGGGACCTCGAAGCCGGCGTATTACCTGCTGGACAGGTATCTGGTCTGATCTCTGATACACCATCTGTTAGAGAGGTCATTAATGAAATAGTAAGTTAGAACCGTGAATGGAGTCAGGTCTTAAATCATGGAATTTCATTCATGAATCCGCCGTTTGGTGGCTTATCATCTTCCATAAATCATTAATGAAATAGTAAGTTAGAACCGTGAATGGAGTCAGGTCTTAAATCATGGAATTTCATTCATGAATCCGCCGTTTGGTGGCTTATCATCTTCCATAAATGAGCTGGGGCAAATCTTTACTTTTGCCATTTTTTCGGGATCAAGCCCGGCCTTTGCCACAATCCCCTCCACACCAGAATATTCATGGCCACCCTTCCACTATTGACAACCACTCTTAAAACTGATTCTAATAAACCAAGGTACGAAGCAATCTTGTCAAAGACGCAAATGATTTGGACGGGTTGCAAGTGTTGGTAAGTTGGTAGTTTTGGATCGGATTTCGACCATATAAGCCATAGCAGGTAACAGTAACCGTACTGAAAGTGTTAGTTGATCAGGGTCTTATGGTTTTGACCTTTCAAAAATCCTCTCATTCCCACCATAAATATTGCATACTTCAAAATCCCCGATCCCGATTTAGAACGTATGCCTCCTCTTGAGGTTTCGGCGAAGCCTGCGGTCAGATTTTTTGACTTTTCCAAGATGATGATTAAAAGAAAAAGGTGCGATGAATCTTGGATTAAACTACATCACTGTTGGATTTAATTTCGCGTGCGACCTTACTCTCGTCAACGGGAGTTCCTGTTTTAAGAATGGCCTAAATCTGGTGGTTGCTATGAAAACCATTATTTTAAACATATCGGTTCTATTAGAAACATATCGGTTCTATTAGTTATAGTTGGATGTCAAAATCCCCAATACTCTGAAACTACAGCGAGCGATACGATGAATGAACAGAGTAACAACTTGGAAACGGCCACATTTGCAGGCGGCTGTTTTTGGTGCACCGAATCAGACTTTGAAAAGGTCGACGGCGTGGTTGAGGTCATATCCGGATACACCGGTGGGCATAAGGAAAATCCGACCTATGAGGAAGTATCATCCGGTGGGACCGGTCACGTTGAAGCGGTCCAGGTTCTCTATGACCCAACAAAGATTACCTACAAAGACTCGCTGGGTGTTTTCTGGAGGCATGTAAACCCCACCGACGCTGCTGGACAGTTCGTTGATCGAGGCTTACAGTACCGAACAGCCATTTTTTATCACAACGACGATCAGAAGCGGCTGGCAGAGGAATCCAGAGACGAACTCACTAAATCGGGACGGTTTGAGAAACCTGTAGTTACAGAGATTGACAGGTTTTCAGCGTTTTACAGGGCCGAAGACTATCATCAGGACTACTATGCGAAGAATCCGATCCGCTACAAGTACTACAGGTTCCGTTCAGGCAGGGATCAATTTCTGGAAAACGTATGGAGTGATCCCATGGAAGCAACGGCACAGCATTCAGAGGACAAGAGATATTCAAAGCTTAGCCACGAGGGGCTGCGGCAAAAATTGACGCCGATGCAGTATAAGGTTACTCAGAAAAATGGCACGGAACCGCCGTTCAACAATGAATACTGGGATAACAAAAAAGCAGGCATATACGTTGATGTCGTTTCGGCTGAGCCTCTGTTCAGCTCGCTTGATAAGTTTGACTCAGGAACAGGATGGCCAAGTTTCACAAGGCCCCTTGAGCCGGATAACATCGTGGAGAAAGAGGACAGAAACTTTTTTGTGGTGCGCACCGAGGTCCGAAGCAAACATGCGGACTCTCATCTGGGCCACGTGTTTCCGGATGGACCCAAGCCCATTGGTCTGAGGTACTGCATAAATTCCGCCTCCCTGCGCTTCATCCCCAAGGAAGATTTGGAAAAGGAGGGGTATGGGCAGTATTCAGGGCTATTTGAAGAATGGTCATTAATCTGCCCGGATGATACGAAATGAAGGGCTTTGCCCCGACCCCAGAAAGCCACGGCTTTAGTCCCGACCTTTTGTGGTCGGGATTACGGCCGTGATGTCGTGCCACCAAGTCTCGCCGTTCGCAAAGCGAATCGGCGAAACTAAGTGGTGCTACGGGCTTGCCCGTGCGGCTCCATCGGCGTCACAGACAATGACTGGTTTGCATAGGTAACCCTGCCAACGCAGGATTGGCCTAAGGCGCACGGCTCAAGGCTCACGGCGTTCAGATCTAATTGGGCAAAGTCGAACCGTGAATTTCCGCTCCCCTGTGAGCCGAGCACATCCTCATTTGGGAAGAAACCACCTCATTGAATCGCCGGGTACGTTGTTTTGTCATCGATTCGGTTCTTTTCAATGATTGACACCTCAACGTTCACGTGAAGTCGTATCTGCTCAGATTAGAGATCATGGCGCTCCATACTCACATGCTCCCCAGCTCCAACATAACTGCTCGATAATTTACGGGCTCATGCCTTTTATTGACTTGTGAGATATTTTGATGTAAAATTGCCATCAATTGATGTGATATTACCATCAGATAGGCTAGAAGATGCTCCAGAAACTATTTTCATCAAGGGCTAGGGTTGAGATTCTCAGCACCTTTCTCATGAATCCCGAAAGGGAACGGTATGTGAGGGAGGTGGCGCGAATCACAGGTGAGGATTATAAAAACGTCAGCAGGGAACTACGAAATCTTGAGGAGATCGGCCTTCTGTCGAGCCGAGATGAGGGAAACCTCAAGTTCTTCAGCCTCAATAAGGGATTCGTAATATACGAGGAGCTCAAATCAATCTTCATGAAAACGAAGGGCGCGGCAGGGGTTCTCAAAGAAGCAGTGTCAAGGGGAAGGGATATAGGCTATGCCTTCATATACGGCTCCTTTGCAATGGGGACAGAGAGGACAGAAAGTGACATAGATGTGATGGTAATCGGGGGGATTTCCCTTGAAGGCTTGTTGGCCTTACTCAGGGGACCAGAAGAGATCCTTTCTCGGGAAATAAACGTATCACTGTATGACCTTCAAGAGATACAAAAGCGCTTGAAAGACCAGGACCCTTTTATCATGGAAGTATTAGGAGGATCGAAAATAATGCTCATCGGGGACGAGGATGAGTTACGAAGGGCTATTGCGTAGGGGGCTGATAAAACGTTTCAAGACATCTGCTGCTCAGGTGAACAATAGAATGGAGCTAGCAAAGCGAGATATAAAGGCGGCAAAGGCTCATGCACGTATCGCCTTTCTCAATTGAAAGCATCTTTCTTTCAGACTACATTGACCTCCTAAAGGCCTCCGGGTGGCAGCTCACCCATATCGTGGATTGTCCCCTGCCCACACAGCGATTTCTGCCAAACATGGTGAGCCGGATGCACAAGAACCGGACCCTGGGAGTGGTTCGAAGCTCGCTGATTGTAGGAATAAAGAAATGATGAAGACAGCACCTTCGGCCAGAGGACATGTGAACTAGGATGCGATTGTAGTCTTAAGGAAGCAGGAACAATTCATTAAGAAAAATACTGGAAGAGGCTTGGAGGGTCAAATCTGTAAAGCCTGTTTGCTTTTGACATGTAAAAATATCCGATATGCTGCTGTTTTTGTAAATTTGCATTTCAAATGCATAATTTCAATGAAAGGGAATTCATGCCCAAGCCCAGAGGGTTAGAAGACTACTTGCCAACAGCCTTGAGGATCTCGCGGGCAAATTCCATCTCTGATGGTGCGCCAATAACGCTGTGTTCCTCATTAATGACGGTATGGGGGACTCCCTGCACATTGTACTTCACTGCTAGAAAGGGAAACTCTGATCCCTCCACCATATCTGCTCTAATATGATCACTGGCCAGGGCAAATCGGTGGACAGTGCGAACCGCACCGGGACAGTATGGTCAGGTAGGGGAGATGATAACCTGAAGGTGTATGGGCTCATCAATCTTGGCCAGTTCAGCCGTCACTGCTTCACTCAGCCCGGGGTTCCTCTTGCCCACGTCCCGTATATCTTGTATCAACACATTAAACTCGTACCCGGCAGGGACTCCGTAGAAGCGGATGCCATAGTCCTTATCACCCAGAAGAACAGTGGCCGGGATCTTGTCTACCCCGTGCTTCTTGGCCAGATCACCCTCGGCTACAAAATCGTGCACCTCCAGGGAGATCCTGTCTGAGAGGCCGGAGATTTCCTCAAGCATCTTCCTGGTCATCTCACAGCGCTGACACTCGGTCTCCTGAGTGAACATGAGGATCGTGACATCGTTGTCAATCTGCTTGAACAGGTTTTGCACTTTGTTTCTGTCTTTGTCTTTAAGGATTCCCATGACACACCCCGTTAAAGTAAGGATTTGTTGACAAGATAGCTATAGGCAGAGAGTGCTGCCTTTGCTCCTTCGCCGGCAGCGATGACAATCTGTTTATGGGGGACTGTGGTAACGTCACCGGCCGCATACAGGCCCTGCACACTGGTCTGGCAAGTGCAATCTACAATCACCTCGCCCTGGTCATTGAGTTCAACGAGGTCTTTTACCGATTGGTTGTTGGGCAGGAGCCCAATTTCCACGAAAACACCATCGGTCTTCAGTTTCTCTTCCTTTTCGCTCTCCCGATTCTTGACGACCACCCCGGTGACCTTGTCCTTACCCTCAATTTTTACGATCTGGCGGTAATCGAGCATGCTCACCGTACCAGTCTGCTCTACCCGCTTTTGTAGTGGCCCATCCGCCTGCCAGCCTTTAATGAAGTTTATGAGGGTAACCTCTGCCTCAACCTTCACTAGGTCCAACACCGTGGTAAAGGCCGAGTTTCCTCCCCCGGCTACGACCACCTTTTTCCCCTTAAAAAACGGCGCGTCGCAGGTAGCACAATATGCCAGGCCCCTTCCCACCAACTCCTGCTCACCGGGCACGTTGAGGAGGCGGTGCCGCTTGCCAGTTGAAAGGATTATGGTCCGGCTTGAATATACAGTGGCATCATCTGTCCAAACCCTGAAGGTGTCCCCCTGCTTCTTGACCTCGGTAATGGCCCTTCCCAGGCTGACGGGTATACCAAAGCTTTTTACATGCTCCTCAAAGCTGTCGGCGAGGTCCTTGGCATTGATACTCTGAAACCCAAGCCAATTCTCGACCTCTGAGGTTTCTCGCACCTGACCTCCGAAATCTTTGGTGATAATGGCGAGGTTCATCATCTTTCGGGCAGCATAAACCGCCGCACTCATAGCCGCTGGACCTCCTCCTAAGATGAGAAGATCATAGGTAATCTCCGGATCCGGCTCATTTGCTTCCTCCAACAGTGAGGTATCGAGGGAGAAAGAAGGAAAGTCCATACTGTTGCCTCCCAAATCTATTTGTCAATACACCTAATGCTTCACGTCTTCCATTGGACTTAATAGCAGGTCAGGTGCCTATGCTTTTTACCCTCCCCAGGGCATATTGGAATAGGTTTCGGAAAGCTTATCGCGATATTCCCTGAAGAATCTTTCATGTTCCTTTTCCCAATTTGAGAGCATCATCAAGGCTTGCTTGGCTTTGCCCTCGGTGTTTTGGGCCATATTCCTGTAGAAATCGCTTAAATCTTTCTCGATAAGCCATGCAGTATTGAAAACGGTAACATCGGGGATCATCGAACCTTCGATACATTGCTGGAGAAACTCTGTTTTCTCCCGTGCATCAAAATAGTCCGTGGGCTCGAGAACCATTTCTCTTATCTCTGTTGGTTTGATTTCCTCCCCCGCTTTCAGATCCTTGAGGATTTGATTAATGAAGAGGATATGCCTTTGTTCCTCCTTTATCAATCGCTTAAAGGCACTGATGGCTGCTCCCATGCCCATCCGCTCCAAAGAGTGTTCAAAGAATGCCTTCCCTGTCTCTTCCTGGTTGAGGGCATATTCAAAGATCTTTATCAGGTTTTCATTCTTTGACATAGTGTCTCTTTGTTGATTCTTATTAGACTAATGAAGGTTCCTGCAGTAAACTGCAGGGTATCAAGCGGAATTGCGCCGAAGCCAAACCACCTTCGCTCTATGAGCCACTGCGCGGTCGCCTCGCCATCGCTGTCGAGCAGTAGCCTTTGGCGGAGGCTGATCATCCCTGCAGCAAGCTACAGGGTATTCTGGCGAAGGCGAATAAATACTTGCTACGGGATTTCCCGTCTCGTTTTACTACCACTGAAATCCTACAGAAACTTCCTGAACCTTTCAAGAAATAATCAACACATTCCCGGAATGAAGAAAAAAGCTTATTGCCTTGATTATCAGCCCCTTTATACGCCAACAACCTCTTTAAGCTCCGGGATTTCCTCCCTCAGTATCTTCTCTATACCCATCTTGAGGGTCATCTGACTCATGGGGCATCCTGCGCAAGCCCCCGTTAATCTTACCTTTACCACGCCATCAGGAGTGACCTCTATCAACTCCACGTCTCCGCCATCTGCGTTCAGCGATGGCCTCAGTTTACCCAATGAAACTTCTACCCTTTCTTTCATGGTCTCTTCCATTTTTTTACCTCCTTTTTTTATCGTAAATATATTCGCAAACTTTCTTACAGCACTACTATTTATCAGGGTAACGTTGAGGTCCAGGGGATGGGTATCTTTTTTTTGGTTATGCCCTCTGACATGGCCCCTTACTGGGTCGATTCAAAATGGTTTATTGAGCCATAAGCCTTAGAATCATAGGCTCCATCTATATAAACCATTTTGAAACGCCCACTCATCTAAACTATGTGTGCAAGAAACTTAAGAATCAATAGCCTTAGGTTTCACTATGGTGTGGCCCTGTACTATTTATTGTTTTGCCACAAAGCCACAAACAATTGAAAATTCACAATTGGATTTGGTGCCTTCGCGCCTTGCTGGCTGAGTAAATATCGATTACCCTTTCTTATCGCTTTCCTTTTTCAGACACTCCGAGCATATTCCATAAAGGTAGGCCTGCACCTCTTCAATCTTACACCCATTTATAGTATCTTGTGCGATTATCGGACACGTCCGCGGGTAATCAAACTCCATGCCCAGTATTTTTCCGCACTTTTTGCACAGCAGATGATGATGAATATCAGGATTAGGATCGAAACAGGCTTTACCCCTCTTTCTGATTGAGAGTTCCTGTATCTCACCAAGTTCTTTCAACAGCTCCAAAGCAGAATACACTGTTGCCAGTGACATAGTCGGGTATTTCGCCTGAAGAACCTTGTGGATCTCATCTGCGGTTGGGTGGTTCTTACACTTGCTCAAGAACTCTGCGATTGCCATTCTCTGAGGGGTTAGGCTGACTCCCTTATCTTTTAACCGCTCAAGTATATCCTTCATCATAACTCCTCAACAAAAAATAAGATAGAATTGGTTTTTGTCAAGAAAAAAATAGAAGAATTATAATCTTGAAATAATAACAAATTAATATTGATTTTTGAAGCACATTATCCCGGCATCAGGGTAACGTCAAAGTCCAGGGTATGGGTATCTTTTTTTATGGTTATGCCCCTGGCCCAGACCTGGTATGCTGGGTTGCGGTTATAAAAAGCAATCCATGCGTAAGCAGTAAACACGGTTGTATATTCCGATCGTGTCACGCCAGGGCAGGCCTGTGACATGGCCCCTTACTGGGTCGATTCAAAATGGTTTATTGAGCCATAAGCCTTAGAATCATAGGCTCCATCTATATAAACCATTTTGAAACGTCTGCCCGCCATCGCGAGCCGCTCAGGCGAGGCGGGCGGGCCCACTCATCTAAACTATGTGGGGCATAATCGTAAAAAAAAGATACCCATCCCCTGCAAGAAACTTAAGAATCAATAGCCTTAGGTTTCACTATGGCGTGGCCCTATTCCGGCATGATTTGCTTGAGAATTCTCACCACTTTCTCATCAGGTGTGCACGGTCACGAAAAACGTTTGCCCGATCGCGAAACTCAGGGAGATCCACGACATTCTTGGCTGAAGATCCGCTCATAGAAATCAGTCCTTTATGCGAAATGGTATTATTGTGACCATTCGGAGGTGCGCCTTTTCTGCTCCGTCAAGGCCTTTTTGCTATAGGAGGCATACCAGGAATGCTCTTACCTTCGGTTCTTTGCCATATGAATTTCAACTCGCTCCACCGCAAGGGAACATGTTAAGGTCATGATCAGATACAGCAGGGCGATGGTGATCCAGATCTCAAAGGTCAAATAGGTTGCTGCCATCAACTCCATCCCCTGAAACGTCAGTTCCTGGATCGAGATAACCGAGACGATAGCCGAGTCCTTGATGAGAGAGATGAACTGTCCTGCCAGAGGCGGCAAAATGCGCTGCATTGCTTGTGGCAAAATGACATGGCGCATTTGGTGCCATTTTGATAATCCCAGGGCATAACACGCTTCCCATTGCCCCCTTTCAACAGACTGGATTCCAGCCCGGACTATCTCGGTGATGTACGCTCCCTCGAAAATGGCGAGGGAAACAAGCGCCGAGACAAAGGCCGAAAAGAACTCCGGTGGCGCAAAAACGATCTGGCACACCTGCTGGGTTGCATCAGATCGGGTGCAGAGGAAATCATGGAGGTGAAGCACCGGCATGATCTGGTCACTCACAAAAAAGTAGAAAATAAAAATCAGAATCAGAGGTGGCAGGTTGCGGATTAATTCGACATAAGAGCGACCGATCAGTCTAAAGAAAATGTTTTGACTGACCCGGCACAGACCTGTTACCGTGCCAAAAATGGTGGCCAGGATGGTTCCCCAAAAACTCAGACGAATGGTGTTGAACACCCCCATCATAAGCAGATTCGCTACCCACTTGCCGCTCTCCTCGTCGTAGCGCCAGAGGTACTGCGGTATGACCGCCCAGTTCCACTGGTAATTGAGGCCCACCTTGACCCGAAAGACGATATAGATTGCTGCTCCTGCAATGAGAATTGAGATGATGATATCAACAGGCGTTATCCTATTCTTCCGTTTCAAAACAGCATTCCTCTGTCAGCAAGACTAGCTGTGGATGTGGCAGTGATTTCCTGAGTGCATCCGCAGCGCAGCTTTCATGATAGGGGGTTACTGGATCATGCCCTCCCAATCCAGTGTATCGAACCAGTACTTGTGTCGGTCCTTCAACCAACCCTCAACACCAACCATCCGTAGCCAGTTATTAAGGTAGTTGATGGTGTCGTAATCACCTTTACGAACCGCGATACCTATAAGCTCTCGAGTAAATGGCTCGGGGATCGCAAAGAGTCTATCCGGGTGTTTCAATGCCTGGTATGCCGGCATGGGAATGGACCCAACCACAGCATGAACTTTTCCATTCAACAGCTCCTGATAGGCCTGGGCCTCATCATCAAACAGGCGGAGTTTTGCCTGGGGCATATGCCGTTTGACCGCAGGAACTGAAGTAGAGCCAAGCCGGGCACTGATGGTTACATCAGGACGGTTAAAATCCTCCGCTCTCTTGAAACCGGCAGCCAGAACCCTATGGGCACAAATGGTTTGCCCGCTGTAGTCATATGGTATGGTGAAGTTCACCTTCAGGTTACGTTCTGGACGGATTGTCATGCCGCCGATGAGAACATCAAACTTGCCGGTGAGAAGCGCTGGTATGATACCCGCCCATTTCGTTGGAATGAACTGGATTTTCACCCCCATGTCTTTTGCCAACCGGGAGGCGACATCGATTTCAAACCCAATCCATTTGCCGGTCTTATCTTTCATTGCCCACGGCACAAAGGTGGACATACCCACACGAATCACGCCGCGCCTGACAACCTGCTCGATGGTGCTTTCTTCAACTAATTTCTGCTGCGTCGTCCCTGCAAAGGAGACAATAGCCATGCTGCAGATCACGGTAGCAGCAACAACTGCCTGAAATAGTGATACACGATTCCTCATCTTTTCCTCCTTTCTTATGCCTTACTCCTGCAAGAGTATCTTGAACCATGGCGGCCAATCGCCGACCCAAATCTGAACCCTCACCTAGTGGGTCTGGCTCAAAAACAGTTTTGTCCGCTCACTCCACCACCCTGAGGCGGTTTTCCATAATATTGACCAAGGTGGACAATACTACCGTGACCACGAGATAGAGCGCAGCCACGGTGAACCAGATCTCGAAAGTCAGAAAGGTCTCACTGATGATGATCTGACCTTGCATGGTTAGATCATAGATGGCAATGGTGCTGACCAGCGCGGAGTCCTTCACCAATGATACTGCCCTACTCGTGAGCGGTGGCAGAACCCGCCGAATTGCCTGAGGAAGAACAACACATCGGTATGTATCTAAGGTAACACATCGGTATGTATCTAAGGTTCTGAGGCCGAGACTGTAAGCGGCCTCCCATTGACCCCTCACGATGGAGACAATTCCTGCCCGAAAGATCTCCGATACATACGCCCCCTCGAACAGACTCAGCGCCAGTACTGCCGAGGTAAAGCGCCCGATGCCAAGCACTGGAGCCAAGACGAAATAAAGGAAAAAGATCTGCACCAAAAGTGGCGTATTACGGATCAGCTCCAAGTAACCGCGGGCCACTACCCTGCCCACAAAGGAGTCTGACACTCGCAACAGTGCTGTCACCAATCCCAAAAAGAAGGCCAGCGCCAAACTCCAGGCGCTGATGCGAAGGGTAAGGATTAGCCCGTCAATGAGCGGCCCCCTTGAGACTACGCCATTTTCAAACCGGGCAACGTATCTGGGAACCCGATGCCATTGCCAGCGATAGCCCATCATCTCCGTTCCGCGATACATCAGCCAGGTGAGGCCCATCACGACCAACAGGAACTTGATCACATCACTCAATGCGGAACGTGTGAGAGCATAGCACACACGTCGAGCGAGCGCTCTTTTTCGTTGGGTCATATCGTTACACCAAAAGAGATGGCAGGTATAAACAACGATCAAATCACGGGCAGCATGTTCCTAAGAAAACGGTCCATTTTTCACTTCTCGCCCACCGGCCCTCTGCCTGAAACATTGTCTGATCCCTCAAGAGTTCCACGGTACAGGGGCAAGCGAATCTTGAAGGTTGTTCCCTTACCTTCCTCGCTTTTAAGAAAAAATGAACTGCCGCCGTGATCTTCAATAATCCTCTTTGAGATACACAAACCGAGGCCTGTTCCGTGCTTTTTGGTAGTAAAAAAGGGAGCAAAGACCTTGTCCCTGTCCTGTTCTGAAATCCCACAACCCTCGTCTGTTACCATGATCTCCACCTGATCCCTTAACAACCTGCTCTGAATCGAGACTTTACCCCCACGCTCCATCGCCTCGATCGCATTCTTCACCAGATTCAAAAAAACCTGCTCTAATCTGCCCCTGTCTCCTGAAACAGTAAGCGCTCTTTCATCTAATCTGACCTGTGTTTGTATGTTGTGACTTTCACAGTCCTCCTGTACCAGTGAAAAGACCTCCTGGAGCAGTTCCCTTATATCTACGGGTTCTGAAACGATAGTTCTAACCTGGTAAAACTCCTTGAGGTCTGCAAGCAATCGCTCTAACCGCCTGATCTCCTCAGTGATAATGTTCAGCTTTTGCAGGTTCTTCTCATCATCCGTTTCCTTCGTGAGTTGTTGGGCAAATCCACCGATCAACGTCAAGGGATTCTTTATCTCATGGGTGATCTCTGCCACCATCTGACCCAGAGCAGCTAACCGCTCCGATTGCAGGAGTTGTTCTTGAAGTTCCTGGGTCTGCGTCAAGTCCCTGACAATACCGGTAAAGAAAAGTTGCTCCTCCGCCTCAGTGACAGAAAATGAAATGGATGCGGGAAACGTTTCACCGTTTTTCCTGGTTGCCACCATCTCCGTCTCATGTCCAATGCGTCCGGGAATCCTGGTCTTCACATAGCGGGCTACTGCCTCGCGGTGGTTTCTGCTACAGGCAGGTGACATAATCTCATTAAGATCGTGGCCAATGATCTCTTCTCGACCGTAGCCGAAAATCTTCTCCGCTGCTTTATTAAAGAATAAGACCTTATGGTTTTGGTCTATGGTAACAAAGGCCTCATTCGTGTTCTCAACGGCATGCTTCAGGATCATGAGTTCCCGGTTTTCATCCTCTTTGCTGCCCGTGTTCCCCATAGCAGGCCTTCCTATGACTGAGGTTTTTTCACCTCTTTTTCTCTTTCTAGAGCTCATCTCTTGCTGCCCATCAAAAGGCACCGGGACAGACATTGAGTCACAACCAGAGGCGGCTAAAGCGATATCTACTGGTGCTTCAAATCCTCACTTGCCTGGACCAGTTCCTTCCCCGCCTGATATGCCTCTTCTAGATATTCAGGGTGTTTCAGAACATCGCCCTCCAAATCGAGCCCCCGGTATAAAAGGGATCGCCAGAGTTCTGCCTCAAGTACATCAAAAAAATACCGGACGCTAAGAAGGGTTCCGTCAAAGAGCTTCCTACCTTTGGTGGCCCCCACTGAAATGAAGAGCCCTTTCCGGCGAGGCCCTCCTTGTCCGCGCACTGCCCTTTCCAGCCAGTATCGCTTCACCCACAGAGATTGACAGCGATCCATAAGGATCTTGCTATGAGCACTTGCCGTGTAAAAAAATATGGGTGAAGCCAGCATGAGCCCCTGACACGATAGAAGCTTATCATAAATGCTCTGGAAGTCATCCTGGATAACGCACCGACCGTTTTTTTTACACCCATAAATCTCAAGACACGGAGACATATTCAGATCACGGAGGACTACCTCTTCCACCTCAGCTCCTGCTTCACTTGCTCCTTGAACGGCCTCCTTGAGCAACAGAGAGGTATTTCCCTTACGACGGGGGCTTCCATAGATAGAAAGAATATGCAATATTTCACCCTCCATGGTTACAGAGGCTAGTAATTCTTTATACAATGCGGTACAGAGCCGTGCAATTTCAGGGCAGCATACCTGCCCGTTAAATTTATGGAAGCGAGGAACGGTTCTGCTGGGTCCCAAGTCTATTAGGGCCCTGTATGAACCATAGGTGAATACACGTCAAAATCCTCGAACTGTTCCATATTATTTTTTTCTTTTTCAAGAAGTTTGTAATGACCCATCTCCATGGTGGCCACATACTCTATTGTCTTTTTGAGCCTGGGATTATCTTCATACAACTTGGCGAGTTCATTATAAAAGCCATATGCTGCCATCTCTGCATCCATCGCCATTGAAAACACCTCACTAATAGGCATCATTTCACCAATAATGGCTATTTCTGGTAAGGGCACCGGTGATCTTTCAGGAATTTGTAATTCCTTGTTCACAAACTTCTCTTTATAAACTCCTTCAATTATTCTTTGATGTTTCTCTTCTTCAGAGGCTAGAAAGTTCAATTTATCCTTGAGTAATGCATTCTTCACTCTACCAGCTATCTGCTGATAAACCTCCTTGCTGTCTATTTCGCTCCTGAGCGCCCCTAAAAGAAGGGTATGTTCATCAAATTTGCTCAAATCCATGTGGGTACCTCCTTTTCTAGTTATTCCTCATTAAAACAGTCAGACAATAGCCAATGGCAATAGAGCCCGAGACTGTAAGTATGGTCAATATCCCTACGTAAGCCCACCCAAAGTAGGCTATCATTACCGGCAAAAGAAATGGTTTGACAGCCCTGTTGTACAGGAATATGGCTATTGGACCGTCCCCAGCTCCCTTTTCCCTGACCTCCTTTAGCAAAGGGTACCACGCATACACGGGCCCCATGGAGATAATCCCGGCCACCACCGAAAAGATGATGCCCTTGACACCAGCGCCTTTGCCAAGAAACCTGGCAATCTGGGCAGGTTTCACAAAAAGATTCAGAACCAACATCACGATAAACACACAAGCCAAGGGCTGGAGCAATTTCAGGAAAACAGTGCCACTGCTCCTCAGAGCTAGCCATGCCTTGTCAGGTAGTATGGCAAAAATTATCCCATAAGTGGCCAGAACAAGAACTGGAAAAAGCGCCACGCCTCTGGGAGATTTTATGTTCTTTGATTTTTGAGCACCCCTTTTGTTCAAACAACTCACCCCGTGACAAGGCTAAAGATGACTACCGTAAGGATAGAAATAGGTAGAGAAGCAATAAAGCAGATGGCGTTTCTGAAAAGTACAAATCTCCTGCCCAGTGCTGCAATCTCGGCAGGCAACTGCACTACTCCTACAGTCACCCAGGTGAGAATGAGGGCGGTAACGGCAAAAAGGCTAACCCCATGTTTCAAAAACTCCCCCCCAATCACATAGCTATTAATGGGATTTCCGGCAAGAATACTACCAAAGCACGCCCCCCAAAGCGTATCCAGCGCCGCATTACCTGAGAATATTGAGATTAGAACAGCTTTTGAAACGACCGTGTTCAACAAACCTATGAGCAGGACGACACCTATCATTACCGGCAATAGGGTTGTAAATTGTCTGACAGAACTTCTCATTGCGCGGATGAGAGCAACCCTATCAATTTTGCCATCGCCGGACCTGCCATCAGCATCAGATTCCAAGGGCTTCGGTAGATCCCCCTTCCTGTATTTTTCTACAGCCTCTTGTACCGTGCCACTGATACCAGTCACGACCTCTATGCCGTTCGACATGAGATGACTACGGGCAACAGGACTACAATAGCCAGTCAGGACTGATTGGACATCTTTGCTAATAGCGAGTACAACCGCCTGCACACCCGCTCCCCGCTTCTCTGAGCCACCTGGGGAAGTGACAGCCTCAAGCTCACCACTATCCAGATCAACGATCACCAGATACGGGGACATCCCAAACCTGTGTGCTACTCTTGCTTGAAAGTCGCTACCCTCAGCTGCAATCGCTATCTTCATAGGTGACCCCTCAATAGGGACAAAAAGGCTTACCCCATTGATACCATCCCATACCTGTTAATAAAAACTTGAGGTTGCTTTGTCTGCGCTGAAAACATGAGGACGTGCTCAGGAGACTGTGGAATTTTGTGTGAGGGCTAATCACTGAGGTGCCCTTATTTAGCTATTCTGCACGCTGAACACGATGAATGAATCGGTAAATAAAGCCATAGCACAGGTAACTACCAACGGTATTGACATGAATAGACCTTCTTTTGGGCTGCTGTGAGGACTACGCCTTCATGCCTGACTGGTTAAATTCCCCAGGGACCCCACACCTAATATCACACTAAAATAATGCCACTCAATGTGGTCAATTGATCTAAATGACCCAAACCCCTCGAAGGGAAATCCTATACTTGTTCTTTTAACGTTCGGGCCACCTTGCGACCCAGGTCCACACATTTTTTCAGGTCATCCTGTGTAGGCACATATTGCACCCTGATGCCAGGATCGAGGACCCGAAATTTCATCTCTTCCATAATGGTGTTAATCAGCTTCACCGCCTCTCCACTCCATCCATATGAACCAAAGGCTGCCCCAATCTTGTTGGCAGGGCGCAACCCCCTCATGTAGTGGAGCAGATCGGCCATCTGAGGAAGCATCCCATTGTTAAGGGTTGAGGAACCGATGATAAGTGCCCCTGCATCCAGAACCTCGGTTATAATATCGCTCCGATGATTGACCGCAAGATCAAACGATCGAGCGCTGACACCCTCCTCAACCAATCCCTCCATAATGGCCTGAGCCATCATTTCGGTGCTGTGCCACATGGTATCATAGATAACGAGCGCCTTGAGCTTGCTTCTCTGCTGACTCCATTCATCATAGCATTCGAGTATCTTTCCAGGGTTTTTGCGCCATATGAGCCCGTGATCAGGGGCGATCATATCTACCGCGAGATTAATCTCTTTGACCTGGGCTAAGAGTTTCTGGACAAGATTAGAGTAAGGAAGGATAATGTTAGCATAATACTTGGCAGCATGGCCTAAAAGCAGAGAAAGATCAACTTCATCATCAAATCGTTCGGTGCTAGCCAAATGCTGTCCAAAAGCATCACTCGAGATGAGAAGCCGATCACCGGGAATATACGAAAACATGCTGTCTGGCCAGTGGAGCATCCTGGTTTCGATGAACTGAACTGTCCTTTTTCCCAGACTGATGCTATCCCCCGTTTTTACTACCTCATAGGGCCAATTCTCTGTGTGAAAGTGGGCAAGGAGGTTCTTCTTTCCCATTTCAGAGCAGAAAATCTTCTCCGGTTGCACAAGTTCTGCAATTTCAGGGACAAGACTTGAGTGGTCCATTTCCACATGGTTGACAACGAGATAGTCTATCTTGGTGGGATCAATTATCTTGCGAATGTTTTTGAGCAGGTCACCTTTGAAACCCTTCTTAACGGTATCAAAAAGGGTAATCTTGTCATCCATCAACAGAAAGGCGTTATACGTGGTACCCCGGTCGACCGAATAGCCATGAAAATCGCGGATATTCCAGTCGATGGCACCGACCCAATAGATATCTTTCAAGATTTCAACTGGTGGCATCCTATCCCCCTTGAACTAGAATGGCGCTCGATCATGATTCCTTTTCAAATTCATCTTTTTCGACACCACAGACCGGGCAGACCCAGTCATCCGGCAGATCTTCAAATTTCGTGCCCGGTGAAACCCCATTATCTGGGTCTCCTGCAGCAGGATCGTAAATATACCCACAAACCTGACAAACGTACTTGTCCATAATGCTCTCCTCCTTATTCTATTTGGTTAATAACTGAAAAGATATGCATGATTCCATCATAAATAAATTGGCCCAGCATCGGTCAAACATCAGAGGTGTGCCCTTATAAAGCCCGCACCATCGCATACGGTGCCTGGAATGCTAACCCTCGATGTATGTTGGGGCAGCCTTTGGTGCCTTACCTTTTTTTACCAGATGATAGTAGGCATAGGTCATGGACTCACCGTCACTGATAATATCCCCGTCAACAACCTCACCAATAAAAATTGTATGGGTCCCCATGTCAATTTCCTTTTCAATCTTCACTTCCAAGAATGCGGTACTGTGCTCCTCAAGAATCGGATTACCCAATGGGGTCAGCCGATGCTGTATGCCGTCAAATTTTTCAATATCCCTGCCACATTTGAACCCAAAGCGCCCTATAAAGACCATACCGGTCTCCCTATCCAACACATTTACTGTGAAGGAGCGAGTCTCCTTGATGAACTCGTGAGTGTAATTCTCTTTGTTGATACTCATCCCCAGCGTAGGTGGACGGGATGTGATCTGAAACACCGTATTTGCTATCTGGCCATTGATCTTATCGCCCTTCCGTGCCGCGACAACATACAGACCATAACTGATTGCGTGAAGCGCCTTCGGGTTCATTTCATGCTCCTTTGTTTTGCACCGGATAGTGCCCTTCCAGTGCCTCATTCCTTAAGGTACTTCTAAGTTCCCCCTGACCCCTCAATGCTACATTTGGTAAAATCAATCTCCTGGCCACACCCGGAGCAAATATGCTTTCTGTCAAACTCGTCTGAAAATATCTCCTTTTCCTTCCCGCAGTTTGGGCACTTGCAAGTAAAGGCCTTCAAGCTCTTGAATTGCTCAAATCCCGGGCAATGTCTTGGAGTAGTCATGATTACCTCCTGTTTGGTTCTCTTATTGTAACTATTTAGCAAATGACCCCGGCGCTTCGCTCCAGGGTTATACATGAAAGAAACTTGCTGGGAAATCACCCTTTACGATATAAAGGGACCATCAACAGATGTACCGCACTCTGGCAGTCAAACAATGGTGTCACAGCACCCGTTATTCAGCATGGTTCCGGGCGTATTCGGTTGTAACATTGGCGACGTGACCTGCGATATTTAGCGGTGCACGATCCCGTTTAGGAGAGTGTAAAGAAAAACCGACCCGGGCCAGAGCGCAGCCATCTATCACCCCCAGCAAGGAGATAGTACCATGAGCCAGCACAAGAACAAGGAAAATCAAAACCGAAGAAAAAAACATTCTAGAAAAAGACAGCGCACCTCCTTTTCTGTCATTAATCTAAACGCAGCCGGCATCGATGTGGGCTCCACAGAGCATTGGGTCGCGGTACCCGAAGACCGAGACCAACAACCTGTGCGCAGTTTCAAATGCTTTACCGCTGATCTGCACGCAATGGCTGATTGGCTGAAAAAATGCGCTATCCAAACTGTAGTCATGGAATCGACCGGTGTCTATTGGATTCCCCTGTATCAGATCCTCGAGAGACAGGGATTTGAAGTGAAACTGGCCAATGCCAGACATGTTAGAAATGTCCCTGGTCGTAAAACCGACGTATCGGACTGCCAATGGCTCCAACGTTTGCATACCTACGGACTTTTGTCCGCCTCCTTCCGGCCCGAAGACTCTATTTGTGTACTGCGTAGCTTCTGGCGACATAGAGATACCCTTGTTCGCTATGCCTCTTCCCATGTGCAGCATATGCAGAAGGCCCTCACCGAGATGAATATCCAACTACACAAGGTGATCAGTGACATTACCGGATTGACCGGAATGCGCATAATCAGAGCCATACTGGCCGGTGAGCGTGACCTGATAAAATTGGCTCAGATGAGAGACCCACGTGTTAAGAGCAGTGCCGAAGACATTGCCAAGGCACTAGAGGGAGATTATCGCGAAGAACACCTCTTTGCCTTGAGACAGGCCCTTGAGCTCTATGATGTCTATCAGCAAAAGATAGAGGCCTGCGATCGGCAGATCGAGCAATATTTAGCTCAATTAGACTCCAAAATAGACCTTGAATCCAATCCCCTGCCGGCCTCCACAAAGCGCAACAAAACACCAAAAGGCAATGCCCCTCATTTTGATCTACGCACTCATCTGTACCGAGTAAGCGGTGTGGATTTTACCCAGATCGATGGACTGGATGCGGTCTCTGTGCATACCATCCTCTCCGAGGTCGGTCTTGATCCTACCGCCTTTGCCACAGAAAAGCACTTTTGCTCCTGGCTTGCCCTCTCTCCCAACAATCGTATTACAGGAGGGAGAATCAAGAGCAGCAAAACAAGAAAGGTTGTCAACCGTGCTGCTAGCGCTTTCCGAATGGCAGCTCAGAGCCTCACCCATAGTTCAAGTGCCCTTGGGGGCTACTATCGTCGTATGTGCGCTCGGTTAGGCGCCCCAGAAGCAATTACCGCCACCGCCCACAAACTGGCACGAATTTTTTATCACCTCTGGAAACATGGCGGAACCTATCAGGATCCTGGTGCCCTGTATTATGAACAAAAATACAAAGAACGTGTCATCAACAACATGATCAGAAAGGCTAAGCAATTGGGCTTTCAAATTAGCATACAGCCTCTTAATGAGCTTCAAGTTTCTTAGGAG
>JAFDDT010000100.1 GCA_019310725.1 Deltaproteobacteria bacterium
CAATATGTCCAGAGAAGACATTGTAAGTCTCAACATACCGACAGGCATTCCCCTGGTTTACGAATTAGATAATGATCTAAGAGCAATCAAACATTACTATTTAGGAGATCCAGAGGCTGCAAAAAAGGCGGCTGAGGCAGTAGCAAAGCAGGCCAAGGAATAAACCCGAAGTATTCTCAGATTGTATAGGGTCTCTCCTGTAAGTGGCATTTTCGATATGTTAAAAACAGTTAGCTTTGCTAGACATGTCTCTGGTGGGGTAGGGGAGCGCCGTAGCCTTTAGCCAAGGAGGAGCAGAAATGTCCGTAGCCTTTAGCCAAGGAGGAGCAGAAATGTCTCACCCGTTGAGTCCACATGCACAAAAAGTCCAGGTTGCCCTCAGAACTCTTGGGTTTCCACATGAAGTGATAGAACTATCGCAAACCACACGAAGCGCCGCAGAAGCGGCCCAAGCTATCGGGTGCAAGGTTGGAGAGATTGCCAAATCACTCATATTCAGAGGAAGGCGCACAAAAAAAGCCATCCTGGTTATCGCCAGTGGTCCAAATCGTGTGAACGAGAAGAAGATTGGTGAGCTTCTTTCTGAACCGGTTAAGATGGCGGACGTCGAGTTTGTCCGTCAAAAGACTGGTTTTACTGTTGGTGCTGTTCCCCCCATCGCTCATCGCGAACGGTTGGACACTATTATTGATAGAGATTTGCTGCAATTTGAGGAGATCTGGGCAGCTGCGGGCACTCCAAACGCAGTGTTTAGACTCAGCCCTGCTGACCTCATAAAAATGACAGATGGCCGCATTGCCCCTGTCAAGTAAAGAACCCCGCCCCCCAGGGTAACGTCAAAGTCCAGGGGTATGGGTGTCTTTTTTTTGGTTATGCCCTCTGATATGGCCCCGCCCCCGCCTTAAAAGACGGGGTAGTTTACTATTGTACAATGTATGTAAGGAAATTGACCGTTTTTTCGGATTCTCAAGAACAAAAGGGTAGGGCTCTAGGTATTCTATCTCCAATTCTTCAGGTCGTATTCCATATTCCATTAATGTTTTGTTAATCTTTCCTGTCCCTTCAGGCCCAAAGATCTCGTACATAATAGCAGGCCAGGCATTAATCCCATGTTCAATCAAATCCTTTAGACCTTTGATAGGGAGATCAAAGTATCTCCCATCCGACCCTGATATAGCCTCAAAGCTCTCTTCATCGAAACCCTTTAGAGAAACCCTGATGTGGAGCCCTTCAAACTGAGAAAGCCTGTGGACGAACTCAGGCTCACAGCCGATGAGCAGCGCATTGGTCTCCAGAATAAAATCACACACTGGATTTGCCTTGTATATGCCTTCCAATACCTTATAAAGATGTTCAAAGGATTGCTGGCCAAGGATAGGTTCGGCGCCACTGAGTCTCACCTTATTGAATCTTTTTCGTTTCATTATGGCCAGAAGTCTCTTTGCTGCCTCATCTGGAGAATAATATCTATCTCTGCTCAGTTCTGGATGCAAATTTCTTCCGTAATTCCAGCAATAGGCACACAAAAAAGGGCAGCCAACAAGATCGGCAGTTGCTATACCACCGTAATATCTTGCAGGCCTGAATCTGTAATATTTTCGTGCTAAGCCTTCCATTACCAGTTCTTCAACCTCTCTTGCCCTTTGTAATGGATCAAATGGAAGACTTAGCATTATGAGAGAAATATCCCCCTATTTTTCCTGTTCCCTCCAGTGCAGCAACCATCCCACCCACAGTATGGTCAATGAAGCCTTGGAGAAAATAATCAATCTCCGCAGGGGCCTCATTTGCTGAAAGGCTGATGCGTCTCGTCGTAAGCGAATCGCCTTTTCAAGCAAAGTGAGTATAGGCTAGGGACGACTCCAGGGTCAATGGAAAAGGTACCAAGAATATTGCGATTGGATGGAAAGATACAGTCTCTTGAGCAACCTCTCTGCTGGCAAAAAATATGTTGACCGATGAATTTTTTTCGTCTTATTATGTTGTTGTCTGTGACATCTGAAAAGCCACGAGTGATTGAGGAATCTTATGAACCTTATTTGTGCTTTCCCTCAGGACCGCCAATTTCATTGCACCTATTTCCATGACTTCCATGAATCGAGTAGGAATGGTGCCCAAAAAACATCTTGAATGAACTCGATTTTGCGAGTATGGAAGAGTTATGTGAAGATATATACGCAAAACATAGTTAGCTCCCCGGATACTATGTCTGTATCCGGGCTGGGGAAAGGAGTATTTAGTTATGGCACGTAAGCGTTTCGTTGATCTCAGCATAAGTATAGAGTCAGACCTTCCTAGCGACCCGCCTATGATGATTCCCAAGATAGACTACGTAGATCATGGCCAGGGCGCTGAACAAATGAAGGATTTTTTCCCAGGTCTCACAAGAGAGCAGCTACCTCAAGGTTTAGGCTGGGCCCTGGAGTCTTTGACGCTAACAACCCACAGTGGAACTCATTTAGACGCACCTTACCATTATCACCCTACCATGGATAAAGGTAAACCCGCCCTGACGATTGATAAAATCCCTCTTGAGTGGTGTTTCAACGACGGTGTCGTTTTGGACTTTCGTCACAAGGACGATGGTGAAAGGATCACCGTGGATGATGTGAAGAAAGAGTTAGATCGCATCGGTTATAAAATCAAGCCATTAGATATTGTCCTTATCCAGACTGGTGCCGATAAGTTTTGGGGCACACAGGAGTATCTGGTAAAGGGCGCAGGCATGGACCGAGAGAGCACGCTCTATCTTACCGAGAAAGGGGTAAAGGTGACAGGAATCGACGCCTGGAGTTGGGACCGTCCACTCTCCTTTTTAGCCGAGGAGTTCAAGGAAACAGGGAATCCTAAGGTGATCTGGGAGGCACATTTTGCCGGGATCGAGATAGGGTATTGCCATATGGAGAAAATGGCCAATCTTTCGAGCATTGGCCAGCCATACGGGTTCACGGTATGTTGTTTTCCGGTTAAAATCAAGGCGGCTAGTGCCGGTTGGACACGGCCTGTGGCCATTATAGATAATCATTGAACCGGATCAGGGGATCAGTGTTGACCCATGTGGATTACTCTAAGTAGGGAGTGAAAAATGTCAAAAGTGATTATTACTGCGGCCATAACGGGGGGGATCCATACTCCCACAATGACCCCTTATCTGCCTATCACGCCAAAACAGATTGCCGATGAAACGGTCAAGGCATGGGAGGCCGGGGCCGCCGTCGCCCACATTCATGTAAGGGACCCTGAGACCGGGAAACCCTCTTCATCGTTGGAGCTTTACCAGGAAGTGATCACCGATGTCAAGGCCCGCTGTGATATGGTCCTCTGTATAACAACGGGAGGGGGGCTCGGCATGTCCGTAGAGCAACGGGTAGCGGTCCTTCCCGCATTCAGCCCTGAACTCGGATCCTTTAATTTCGGGTCCATCAACGTCGGGCTTTTTCCCCTGGTTTCCAGATACAGCAAGTTCAAGTTTCCCTGGGAACCGGAATTTCTCTCCATGACGGAAGACTTTGTCTTTCCCAATACCTTCAAGAGCCTTCGCGAGTTCTCTATGGCCTTTGAGGCCCATGGGACCAAGCCGGAAATCGAGATCTATGATGTGGCTATGATTAATAATCTGGCCTACATGATTGAGGAGGGGTATCTGAGGAAACCTGTTTATCTCCAGTTCGTCATGGGTCTCCTCGGGGGCATCCCCGCAACCATGGAAAACTTGGCCTTTCTTTACAAGACGGCGAAAGAGAGTATTGGAGATTTTGTCTGGTCTGTGTGCGCTGCAGGTCGCCTTCAGATGAATATGGGCACAGCCGCGCTCTTGATGGGAGGGAACGTACGCGTCGGCTTGGAAGACAGCATGTATCTGGAAAAGGGGCAGATGGCCAAGAGTAATGCCGAGCAGGTGGAAAAAATTGTGCGGATTGCCCAAGAGCTAGGCATTGAGCCGGCCACCCCTGGCGAAGCCAGAAACATCTTGGGTTTGAAGGGCTTAGATAAGGTGAATTATTAAGGGAGTATCATAGCATGAGCGGCAAGATTCAAATCATTGATCTGAGCGTCCCTACAGAAGAGAGCCCCAGCGAGGCTCTTTCCCTCAAGGTAGTCCATCAGAGCCATGAGGAGACAGCGCCGGTGCTCGCTGGGTTTTTCGGATGCAAAGTGGAGGACTTGCGAGAGGGCCTCGGCTATGCCAATGACCAGGTGGAGCTGATCTCCCATTCTGGAACCCACCTTGACGCCCCATGGCACTATGCCCCAAAGAGCGAAGGAAGGCCGGCTAAGACCATAGATCAGATCCCCCTGGAGTGGTGTTACGGCGACGGCGTGGTCCTCGATTTTCGGAAAAAGCCAAAGGGGGCCATGATTAGCGTCGAGGACCTTGAAGCGACGCTCGACGACATCGCTTATGCGCTAAAGCCTCTGGATATCGTCCTGATCCAGACCGGTGCAGACAAACTGTGGGGAAAGGCCGAATATTTTCACGCAGGCTGCGGCATGGGTCGGGCGTCCACCCTCTGGCTTGTGGACAAAGGGATACGGGTCATGGGCATTGATGCCTGGGGATGGGACCGGCCCTTCTGGGCGATTAAGGAGGCATTTATTAGGACCAAAGACAGGCGAACCCTGTGGGAGGCTCATCTGGCCGGCATTGAACGCGAATACTGCCATATGGAGAAGCTGGCTAACCTGGACAAGCTGCCAGCGCCATTTGGCTTCAAGGTTGCCTGTTTTCCGGTAAAACTCACGGGGGGCAGTGCGGGCTGGTGCCGTGCCGTGGCCATCCTGGAGGGTGCATAGATAGACCATGCTCAAAGGGACCAATATCACAAAATGTTTTGGCGGCCTGACCGCCCTCTCCGAAGTCAACTTTGAGGTGAGCCAAGGAGAGATTGTGGGTCTCATTGGGCCCAATGGATCTGGCAAGACGACCCTTTTTAATGTCATCTCAGGATTACATAAAAATGACTCCGGCGAAATCACTTTTGAAGGGCAACGGATAACCGGCCTACCTCCTCATAAGATTGCCCGCTTAGGCATAGGACGGACCTTTCAGATTGTCAGGCCCCTGATGGATCTAGACCTCATCCAAAACGTGGCCATTGCCGTCCTCTATGGCCGGGAAGAGATTAATACACCCAGATTAGCCCGAGATCGAGCCGAAGAGATCCTGAACTTTACCGGCCTTGCCAGTAAGGCGGACCATCTCCCGGGCGAGTTGGCCCTGGAAGATCGAAAGCGGTTGGAGGTGGCCCGGGCATTGGCATGCAGGCCTGAGATTATCCTTTTGGATGAGGTCTTTTCCGGTTTGAACCGCAAGGAGATTGAAGGGGCCATTCATCTGACATTTCGGATCAGGGACGAATACGGCGTGACCGTATTTATGATTGAGCATGTCATGAAGGCCATCATGGGCACCTGTTCCCGGGTCATGGCCCTCCATAATGGGGTCAAGATAGCCGATGGGGATCCCGAAGACGTGGCCAATAACCCTGAAGTGATTAAGGCCTACTTGGGGGCGGCCTATGCTGAGCGTTAATGATGTGATCGTGCTTTACCAGAAATTGAGGGCCCTTCAGGGTGTCTCATTAGAGGTCGGTGAAGGCGATCTGGTAGCGCTTATCGGCTCCAATGGGGCGGGCAAGACAACCCTGATAAACACTATCTCAGGTCTGATTCCCGCTGGAGGGGGTGCGATTATGTGGCAGGGAACACCCATTGGGGGTCTGTCTCCTGATCAGATTTGCAGGGAAGGTATTATTCAGGTCCCGGAGGGGAGGAAGCTCTTTAGCCAGATGACCGTGGAGGAGAACCTGGAGATGGGCGCCTACCTCCCGGTTGCGCGGTCGCAAGCGGAAGAGAGCCGTCAGATGGTCTTCGAGATCTTCCCTCGTTTGGCCGAACGGCGCTGCCAGACAGCCAGAACCCTGTCCGGCGGCGAGCAGCAAATGGTGGCCGTGGCCCGCGCCATCATGGCCAGGCCCAAACTATTAATGCTTGATGAGCCTTCATTAGGACTCTCCCCTATTGCTGCTGCGGAGATTTTCAAGACCATTGAGGAATTGAACAATCGGGGCATAACCGTGCTCTTGGTGTCCCAGGAAGTTCTGCAAACCCTGACCATTGCGAAATACGGGTATGTCCTGGAAAACGGTAAGGTGACTTTTAGCGGCCCGGCCAAAGAGCTTTTGGATGATCCCCGTGTAAAGGAATCCTACTTGGGCCTGTAGGCCTTTGGTGGTTTGTTGTTGGGTAAATGAACAACATCAAGATCAATAATAGCTAAAAAGGAGGGTATGAAGATGAGTAGAAGATGTTTGAAGAGATCTCTGTTTTTGATCATGTGTCTTTCGTTGGGCTTGACTTTGGTGCCCTATGGTGTGAGCAACGCAGCGGACAAACCCATTAGCATAGGGGGATCCCTGCCGTTGACCGGAAAATTTGCTGAAACAGCAAAATGGATAGAAAAGGGGATGAAATTCTGGGCCGAAGAGATCAATGCTAAGAGTGGACTCCTCGGGAGAAAGGTTGTTTTTAAAATTTACGACGATCAGTCAAACGCTGGGAAGGCCGTAACTTTTGCGGAGAAGGCCATTACCGTAGACAAGGTGGATCTCCTTTTCGGCGGTTATCCTGGCACTGCGGCCCGTGCGGTGATGCCCGTGGCAGAAAAACATAAGTTTGTCTATGTGTCCATGGGCGGGCATATGAAAAGCTTTCAGCAGGGCTATACTTACTCTTTCGGAGGCCCGCCGCTTATGGGGGAATGGTGGTATGAAGGCTTCTATCAGTGGCTCAAGTCCTTGCCCGCTTACCAGCGCCCCAAAAGAGCTGCCGTCTATACCATGAACAATCCTATCGGGACGTCTCTCATGGATTCCATTAACCGAATGTCAGAGGACCTGGGTATTGAGCTAGTTATTAATGAGAAGTATAACCTTCCTCTTCCAGATGCCACCCCGTTCATTGTAAAAGCGAAACAGATGAATTGTGATCTCCTTTTTTCCAACGGATTCTTTGCAGACGGGGTTATGACCATCCGGGCGGCCAAGGCATTGAATTACAACCCCAAGGCCATCGTCCAGGGGGTGGGATCAATCATACCGGCCTGGGTCAAAGAGCTGGGCGAAGACGGCAACTATGTTTTTTCCGGCACCGTCCTACATTATAAGCTGGCATACCCCGGCAATGATAAACTGAACGCCTATGTCAAAGAGAAGTACAACCTTCCGGGGTATCCCCTCTATTTTGGATTCGGATATGCCTGGATGCAGACCCTTTCCCAGGGCGTGGAAGGGGCCAACAGCCTAAATCAAACCAAGATCCGAGACTGGCTTAAATCCAATACCGTGCAGACCATTGCCGGGCCCCTGATTTTTGATGAGAAGGGACTCCCGGAGCCCGTCAATTTCTGTACGCAGGTCATCGATGGGAAGGTTGAGCTGACCTATCCTAAAAAGGTTCGCACGACTAAGCCGGTCTATCCCAAGCCTGCATGGAAATAAGGACGGATATGGACATCTAAACTTAGGATGGCCCCTGAAACCGGCGTATTGAAAAAATGGAGTGCTGGAGTGATTAATCCTCTAGTACTCCAGCACGCCATGTCTCCATTTACAAGGCCTAAGATCATTCGTTCCCAGGAAATCCACTATTTCGGTGAAGACCTGAATGGAGCAAGCGTTCGTTTATGAACACGGTTCTTGTTGTACGATCACTGATAAGCGGTATTATGATGGGGTCGGTTTATGCCCTTCTGGGGGTGGGGTTTTCCCTGACCTGGGGAGTGATGAAGGTCATCAACATCTCTCATGCCACTTTTGGTCTCCTCGGGGCCTTTATTGCCTATACCCTGCTTCATGCGTGGAGCTTGGATCCCATTCTCTCCCTTGCCCTCTCGGCTCCACTGCTCTTTTTTCTGGCCTGTTTGATCTATCGGTTCATTATAGTCCCCATCACCAAGGCCAAAGAGGTTATTGTGGCCTCAATGATCGTGACCTTTGGGATTGCCATCATCCTGGAAAACGTGATGCTCCTGATCTGGAGCCCGGATCCGAGACTTCTGACCACGTCCTATACAAGCAAGGTCCTGATCCTGGGCCCGCTCTATTTTCAATATCCGAGATTGGCGGGTTTTCTCATGTCATTGGCAGGAGTCCTGGTGATCCATTTCTTCCTGAAAAAGACTTACATGGGCAAGGCCGTCAGGGCGGCCTGGCAACAACCTGATGCGGCGCAACTATACGGTGTCAATCTCCAGCGGATCAGCATGATCACCTTCGGGCTAGCCATCTCCTCGGCTGGCGCAGGGGGTGTGGCTATGGCCTTTCTTTATGCCTTTGAGCCTCACACCCACAACCTCTGGCTCATATATCTATTTCTGGTGGTTATCGTAGGCGGGGTGGGCAATGTGTTGGGTACAGCCCTAGCAGGATTGATTATTGGTGTGATCACCGGTCTGTCTTTTGCTTTTTTACCATATCAGTGGGTAAATCTCCTAACCTTTGGATTGCTCATGGTAATTCTTGTCTTTAGGCCGCAGGGCCTATTCCAGAGCGAGGTGTAGCTATGGTTACCCCTGATAGCAAATCACGCCGCTTGGTCTTTTGGGTCCTCGTGCTGTTTATAGCCCTTGCCGTTTTCCCCTGGCTTGGGATACCGGTTTACTTTGTTTCGTTGCTCTTCACCGTTTTTCTCTATGTTATCCTGGCTACGTCGTGGAATATTATCGGAGGTTTTGCCGGGTATCTTTCGTTTGGCCACGTCGCCTTCTTTGGCATTGGCGCTTACACCACAGCAATGATGATAAATGGATTTGACCTTTCTCCCCTGTTGACCATTGTTTCATCCATTCCGGCTGGAGTGGTGTCAGCCTTAATCGCAGTCATTGTAGGATACCCGTGCTTGAAGCTCAGGGGACCTTACTTTGCCGTAATTACCCTTTGTTTTGCCTTTGTGGTAGATTTGGGTGTCAAGAATCTAGACATTCTTGGTGGGCCAGAGGGACTTTGGCTAAAATCCATGGATCTACCTATCGATATCATTCGGGCTATCTTCTTTGAAGTGATGATGCTAATAATGATCTTCTCCATCGCTCTAGGCATCTGGACCAGCAACTCCAAGTTTGGTGCAGGTCTTCGCGCCATTAAAGAGGATGAAGAGGTGGCTCAAACTATAGCCATCAACGCTCCCAAGCTTAAAATCGAGGCCTTTGCTTTATCCGCCTTTTTCCCAGGCATGGCTGGCGGAGTATATGCTTATTACCTCACTTATATACACACAGACATCGTTTTTGACATGATGATATCTATCCTCATTGTCTTGATGGCCTTATTCGGTGGTGGGGGGACCTGGCTGGGTCCCGTCATCGGCGCAGTTGTCTTAACTCTCATAAACGAAGGGCTGTCGACTTTTGTAAGAGCTGAGTTTGCCAGAATTGTCTACGGTTGCCTATTTATTGGGGTTATTATTTTTATGCCCAATGGCATAATCGAGTTTTTCAAAAGAGCAAAAGGAGTGCCCCCGGGTTAGCCGAATGAAATCAATTGATTCTTTCAACCGATAAGGAGCAGTAACTATGGCCATGTGGAAGATCAAACCTTTGTTCTATGGTACTATTGAAGTCAAAAAGGAGCAACTGACTACTGGGCTTGATGCGGGTCTGCCACTTACCGTCCCCTACTTGGGCTTTTATTTAACAGACGGCAGACACAGAATCCTTTGTGACACTGGGATAAATGCGAAATATATTGTCGACGGAAAAGCATGGGCCGGTAGCCCTGCTGAGGGTGGAGAGGATTGGGTGCTCAAGTCCCTAAAGGAGATAGGGTTAGCCCCGGAAGACATCGACCTCGTAATCTATACCCATCTTCACAATGATCACGCAGGCAACTGCCACCTCTTTCCTGAAGCTACTCATATTTTCCAGGACGCTGAATGGAAGGAGCTTCTAGATCCGCTGCCCTCAATGGTGATCCGTGGTGACTTTGATCAGAGCCTTATCCCAGAACTCAAAGGCCTGAATTGCCAGAAATTGGTGGGAGACGTTGAATTGTTAGATGGCCTTACATTGATCCTAACACCAGGCCATACTGCTGGGAGCCAATGTCTATTGGTCACAACTAATGAAGGGGTTTACAACATGGCTGGGGATACAATTCATATACTGCCTATTGCCTTTCCGGACATGAGTGAAATGACCCTCATTGACGGGACCACCTTACCCATAACTCCTGCCCCTAAACATTGGGGAACTGCGGTACCGTCAAGCCTAGTTTATGATCACTATGCCTGGTTCAAATCCATCTACCGAATAAAATCAATGTTGAGGAAACGAGCTTTGCTAATACCGGGGCATGAGCCTTCTGTTGTGGGAAAAAGTTTTGGTTAGTTCCCTAGAAGAGCTATTTTGTCAATCACAGAGGCCTTCTAGAACCTGCTATTGAAAAGGTTGGAAATTGAGGCTTACTCTAAAAAGTTATTCCGCCGACAAGGATAAGAAGATATTTCAAGAAAGTTTCACAAGGAGAAAGAAATGGAAAAACTAATCATCACTGCTGCTATTACCGGTGCAGCTACTGTTCCTTCCCTGACACCTTATCTTCCCATTACCCCTGAACAGATCGCCGACTCGGCCATAGAAGCGGCAGAGGCGGGCGCAGCCATAGTGCACATTCATGCACGGAGGCCAGAGGATGGTTATCCATCCTCTGATCCGGAACACTTTCGAGAGATTCTTACTCGAATTAAGGAAACAAGCGATGCTATCGTCTGTATTACGACCGGTGGTTCAGTCCTGATGACTGTGGAGGAGCGTGCGGCTACCATACCAATTTTTAAGCCTGAAATGTGTTCTTTTAACCTAGGCTCGATTAATTTTGCTCTTCACACCGCTCTTCCTTCAATTAAGGAGTTCAGGTATCCATGGGAAAAAGAATACCTAGAGATGAGCAAAGATTTTATTTTCAAGAACACATTTAAAGATTTCGAATACCTCTGTGCTATCACCAAAAAAAATGAGACCAAACCAGAGTTAGAGATCTATGATGTTGGTCACGTTTACAATCTTGACTACTTGGTTGAGCAGAAAATGATCAGTCCCCCTCTTCACCTTCAATTTGTCATGGGAGTCTTGGGAGGTATTCGAGGAACTCCAGAGGATTTAACTTATCTGAAAACAAAGGCAGAAGTGCTTTTTGGGAAAGAAAATTTCACCTGGTCAGTTATTGGTGTCGGTGGAACAGAAATAAACCTCTCTACCATGGCCATCCACATGGGGGGGCATGTGCGGGTTGGCTTAGAGGATAATATTTATATCAAGAGGGGTGTTCTAGCAAAGAGCAACGCACAACTGGTAGAGAAGGTGGTGCAACTAGCAGAAATCCTCAACCGCGAGGTTGCGACCCCTGATGATGCTCGAGGTATCTTAGGCCTAAAGGGGAAGGATAAGGTCAAATTTTAATCTGTGCCAATAAACGAGCCTGCCAGATAGTGATTATGCAAACCAGTTATTTCGAAATTATGACTTAACGATTCAATTTAACTCTCTGTAAATACATAGAAAAGTCGAACATGGACTTCTTTGTGCCTAGCCCAACTTTCGCACTTTTCTTAAGGTAAAATTTTTAGAGAATTTGAAATTTGCTGCAATATCAACCAGTTATGTATTTTAGGCAATTCTCACCAAAATCATAACCTATTGA
>JAFDDT010000101.1 GCA_019310725.1 Deltaproteobacteria bacterium
GTTGGTTTCGTCTAAAGTCATACGGTTGCGCTGCTGGCCCGCCAGACTTATGGCGGGCTGGTTTCGTATGACGTTTACCGTTAACCGTTTCGAGTCCGCCCTGGCGCTATGATCTTGAATAAGACTACTGAGCCTATAAGCCTGGACTGGGCCAGGGATTTGGATATTCGCATTTCGGATTTCGAATTCCCTATAGAATCGTGTATTTACCGCATAAACTTGACCTAACTGTTAAGATCTTGGGTTATATAGACGGCTAGAGGTTATGGATGGGGAATTGACTGCACAGAGAGTGTACCATTGATTGAATATCCTGCAACAGGTTCATGTCATAGGGCCTTTCCAATATCTTGGCAATCCATTGGGCGACGGCTTTTACTTCCGTGTCCTTCAATCCCCTGGTTGTTAAGGCTGGCGTGCCCAGTCTAATTCCACTGGTTACCTTTGGACCTCTCTTGTCAAAAGGAACACTGTTCTTGTTTGCAACAATACCCGCTTTTCCAAGGGCATCCTCTGCATCCGCGCCGGTTAGATCTGTTCTTGAGAGATTGAGCAGAACAATGTGGTTATCACTTCCTCCGGTAACCAATTCCAAACCCTGAGCCACTAACTCCTCTCCCAAGGCCTTTGCATTAGTGACAACTTGTCTCTGGTAATCAGCAAACTCCGGGGACATTGCCTCCTGAAACGCTACCGCTTTGGCAGCAATGGTATGCATCATAGGACCCCCCTGAATACCCGGAAAGATCTGGCTGTCTATCTGTTTCGCATACCTTGCTTTGGCCAAAATAAAACCTCCTCTTGGGCCCCGCAGGGTCTTGTGGGTAGTAGAAGTGACGAAATCAGCAAGGGGAATTGGAGAAGGATGCAGGCCTGCTGCAATCAAACCAGCGATATGGGCCATATCCGCCATCAAGTAGGCATCGACGTCATCAGCAATCTTCCTAAAAGCCTCGAAATCAATCACCCTCGGATAAGAGCTAGCACCTGCAATTATCAATTTTGGCCGATAAGACCTGGCCAAGGATTTGATCTGATCAAAGTCTATTCTGTGGGTCTGGGGATCAACACCATAGAAGACCGCCCGATACAATCTACCTGAAAAACTGGCTGAGCTTCCGTGGGTGAGATGACCTCCATGCGCCAAATCCATCCCCAGTATCGTCTCCCCCGGTTTTAAAAAGGAGAAGTACACTGCCATATTGGCTTGAGAGCCAGAGTGGGGCTGCACATTGGCAAATTCTGCCTTGAAAAGCCTCTTCACCCTCCCTATTGCCAGATTTTCTACCGTGTCAACATTTTCACATCCCCCATAGTACCTCTTTCCTGGATAGCCTTCAGCATATTTATTGGTCATTATGCTTGCTTGAGCCTCGATGACTGCTTTGCTCGTGTAATTCTCAGAGGCAATCATCACCAGATTATCCCTCTGTCTCTCCATTTCCGCATCAATGGCTCTGGCAATTTGCGGATCAACCAATTTTAGACTCATTGAGGTCCGCCTCCACCCGATTGCGCTCTCTCAATTTGCTCAAGCCGCCTTTGATGGCGGCCCCCCTCAAATTGGGTATGCAAGAAAAGGTCGACCATTTCTAGAGCAAGGTCAGCACCAAGAACCCTTCCTCCGAGGACAAGCATATTGGCATCATTGTGCTGCCTGCTAACCTTTACTGCACAGAGATTGCAGCAGAGAGCAGCCCTGACATGTGGGTACCGGTTGGCAACTATTGACATTCCAATTCCTGAGCCACAGATCAATATCCCCCTGTGGAATCTCTTTTCAGAAATGTTCTTGGCTACTTGATGGGCGATAATCGGGTAGTCAACCGGCTCATTGCTGAAAGTCCCCATGTCTGTCACAGGGTATTCACCCTTTTTAGCCAGAGATCTCTTTATCTCTTCTTTCAAATCAAATCCGGCGTGATCAGATCCAATAATAACATTCATATCAGCATTTCAATGGTCAAATGGTTTAAAAGATTACTATCGTTCAAAAGTGTTTACATGGATCATTGTGAGCAGTCGTTCACATCCAAAAGCAGGTCATGGCTGTTTTTGAAAGGCCACATTCCTTGAAGCTCATAGATGGAGCCTTGAGAAAATTGGCATGACCTGATACAGGTAAATATGTACAGCTCCTATAACCAATACACCATTAATTGAACACTTTTGAACGATACCAAAAGATTATGCCTCTCAAGATTCTTGGTAACGAGCTAGCGGGAAGCTTTGGGATTAGGATGTAAATTCTCTAAAAATGAGCGAGCTATTGGTGCCGCCAAACCCGAAGGAATTGGAAAGTACCGTTCTTATCCGTGCCTTTTTAGCCTTATTTGGCACATAGTCAAGATCGCATTCTGGGTCTGGAAATTCATAGTTGATCGTTGGAGGGATAACTCCTTCTTGTATGGTCAAAATCGAATATATTGCCTCCACCACTCCAGCACCACCCAAGAGATGACCCGTCATTGATTTAGTCGAACTTACAGGAATCTTCTGTGCATTGTCGCCAAAAACTGATCTTATTGCCTTTGTCTCCGAGAGATCATTCAGAGGCGTGCTGGTTCCATGGGCATTTATGCAATCAATATCCGCAGGATCTAATCCTGCATCCTTCAGTGCCACCTCCATACAGAGGCTTGGCCCTATTCCTTCCGGGTCAGGGGCAGTAATATGATAGGCATCTGAGGACATGCCGTAGCCAATGATTTCAGCATAGACATTTGCACCCCTCTCAAGCGCATGATTTAGTTCTTCCAGAATAATCATACCGCCGCCCTCTGCAATGATAAAACCATCCCTCTCCTTATCAAAGGGTCTCGATGCCTTTGTCGGCTCTTCGTTTCTTGTTGAAAGGGCCTTCATAGAGGTAAATCCCGCCAAAGCGAGAGGTGTTATACATGCCTCTGTTCCGCCGGTTATCATCGCCTTGGCCGCTCCGCGCTGAATTATCTTAAATGACTCACCAATAGCATGGGAACTGGCTGCACATGCTGTTACGATCGCGGTGTTTGGACCCTTGGCCCCGAACTCGATAGCTATCTGCCCAGGGGCCATGTTGGCAATTATGCCAGGTATGAAAAAAGGGCTTACCCTTCGTGACCCCTTTTCTAAAAGAACTGAATGATAATGCTCAATGGTACTCAATCCACCAATACCGGAACCGGTGATACATCCTACCTGATGACCGTTTTTTGATGTTATCTCCAGCCCTGAGAGTTTTCCATGGCCATCCGGGCTGAGGCTATGGCGTAGTGTATGAAGATATCCAGGTGCCTGGCATCCTTTGGGGTAAGAAAATCTTCTGATCTAAAACCCTTGACCTCACCAGCAATCTGAGAAGCAAATGAGGAGACATCAAATTTGGTAATTGGACCTATCCCTGATTTACCGCTTATGACAGACTCCCAGTTTTTTTCCACCCCAACACCCAGAGGGGTAACCATACCTAAGCCGGTAGCCACAACTCTTCTGGCCATCTCAGTATTCTCCTCAATCACTGAAACAGGAGCTTACCCCTGATTCTTTTCAACGTATGCAATGGCGTCCCGGACAGCAACAATTTTTTCAGCCTCTTCGTCAGAAATAGAGATATCAAACTCCTCTTCCATGGCCATAATCAATTCAACTTGGTCAAGAGAGTCTGCACCTAAATCATCTACAAACGACGCCTCAGGAACGACATCTTTCTCATCCACCTCTAGCTGCTCACAAATGATCTTTCTTATCTTCTCCTCAATCGACATGAATATTCACCTCCATTACTTGTTTGTTAAACAACCTTACATGTAAAGACCACCATTTACCTGAATAACCTGTCCTGTGATATACGTTGCACCGCTGGAAGCCAACCAGTAAACTGTTTCAGCCACCTCTTCAGGTTCTCCGATCCTCCCCATTGGAATCTGGGCCAAAAAGGCCTCCTTTACTTTATCTGGTAGTTTTTCAGTCATCTCTGTATTAACAAAACCTGGCGCTACGGCGTTAACAGTAATCCCCCTGCCAGCCAGTTCCCTCGCAACACTCTTGGTAAAGCCAAGTACGCCCGCCTTAGAGGCTGCATAGTTGGCCTGCCCGATATTTCCAATCTGGCCAACTACAGATGAAATATTTATTATTCTTCCACTCCGCTCCTTTATCATTGGCCTAATAACAGCCTTGGTACAATTGAAAACGCCGCTAAGATTAACAGCGAGCACCTGGTTCCATTGGTCAGCAGACATCCTCATCAGGAATCCGTCTTGAGTGATCCCAGCGTTATTAACCAAGACATCCACCCTCCGATATTCTCTTGCTACCTTGGTGAAGAATGCCTCAACAGCCTCAAAAGAAGAAACATCAAGCCTGTGTGCTTGGGCCTCTGCGCCCGTGTTGTTGAGAAGGCTCAGTGTATCATTTGCTGCCTGCTCATCAGGGTCATAGTGCACAAATAGAACCCGTGCACCCTCACTGGCAAACTTGAGACAGATTGCTTTTCCAATACCCTTTGAACCGCCGGTGACAACTATTATCCTTTTTGATTCAGGCACGCTTTCCCTGTTTTGTTTCGACAGCCTTGATTCGTTTGATTACCGTTGGATTGTGCTGTAGCCAGCCCCTCTTCAAGTCTCTCCCGAACGTGGTTTTTCACAAAATTACGAGCTGTTCTAATCGCATTCTTTATGGCCTCGGGGGAAGAGCTGCCAAGACAGATAACCCCAGCCCCTTTTTTTCCCAAACGAGGGTAACATTTACCCCCAATTGGGCACATGCCGAAAAAACGTCTTGAACGATGGCATCAGGAGCATAATCCCCTCCCATAACATCCATTGGTATGTTCAATTTATCCCTCTTCTTTTTTGACGACTGTTTTACCCTTATAGGCACCGCAATTCATGCATACATGATGGGGGAGCACAGGTTCATGACATTGAGGGCAAAATGAGATGTTGGGGATTTTCAGGTGATGATGTGATCTCCTCATATCCCTTCTTGATTTTGATTTCTTTCTCTTAGGTACTGGCATGACGTAATCTAGCCTGTTATTGGTGTTGATACAGAGGTGTTTCAAATTTCGGGGAACATGAGCACGTTGTGAAATTCAAATTACATCCACATGTAGGACAAAGCCCTCTGCATTCCCCGGAGCAAACTGTCTTCATTGGTAAGCTAAGAATAATTTGCTCCTTTATTATCTGATCAATCTCTAAAAGGTTGCCGTGCATGAATTCAAGATTAAGGTCGTCTTCCGATAGTTCGAGGTCGAGCCCTCCTGCAAACGGAGCGAGCGACAAGAATACCCGAAAATCGTTTGATAGATCCCAGGCATATGGTTCAAGGCATCTGTCACACCGTAAGCGTAACCTTGTGGATAAAGAGCCTTCAACTGAAATCTTTTTCCCCAGGGGTTGAATTTTAACCCAGCCAGAAATGGGACTTGCCAGCCCGACGATTCGATCTTCCTTGAGATCTGATTTCCACCATTCTTGTGAAAACTCAAATCCTACTCTTTTACCCTCAGGAGGGACATATGTCAAATCGATTTTCATTAGAACCACGCCCTCACCTGAGTGACTAAGGGCACGTAAATAATAGAATCTGCTTTTATATCCAGCACCTGCTTTTGTCAAGCAAATTCGTTGTCCTGCCCCGGCTTGAATTGCTCAATGGAAAGTAGTAATATTGAAAACAGCATGGAAATAAAATGGAAATAAAACAGATATTCGAGAGCTATGAGAGACGAAAGCATGAGGCATTTGATACATGGATGCATTGTCCCAAATGCGGAGCAAGGTGTGCTCTTCTACCTTCCGGTAGATCTAAAAGATTGAGGTGCCCACAGTGTGGCTTTGTACTCTACAGAAATCCATCCCCGGGAGTTGTAGCCTTAATTGTTCGTGATGACATGATATTATTGGGAAAGAGGGCACAGAACGTCTATAAGGGTGAAAAATGGTGCCTCCCGGGTGGATTCGTCGAGTTTGAGGAAGACTTTCTATCTGCAGCCCACAGAGAAATAAGGGAAGAAACAGGTCTTTCTATAAAAATCCTCTCCATTCTGAGCGTTGTTTCAAACTTTTTCTCACCTGAATTACATACCTTGGTCGTAGTGCTACTCGCTGAAAAAATCAGCGGTGCGTTGCAACCAGGCGATGATATGGTGGAATTAGAATGGTTCCCTCTTTCAGGGCCTTTTTCCCTTATGGCCTTTGAAGCAGATGAGCATATAATTGCGAGATACCAGCAAACGAAATTAGCCGGCGCACCCGTAGATCCGCAGTTTGCTTTTCCATAAACGACGATTAGACACACCACACTATGAGTTGTGCAATAGTAACTATCGAGACTAAACTTTTATTGGCCCAGATAACCGACACTAATTCATCCTACTGACAGGAAAAACCCCGTGTCATTGATGGAAAAGCTGGAGAGGCCCTAGCCACAAAAATAGGAAGGGTGGGAAACAGTTCAGTTGGTTTGGCTCTCCACCTTTTTGACATTGGGGTTTTGGATTTGATTTGACATTCCTGCCCTGTTAGATAGTAAAGAATGCAAGAATAATAACTTCGTGGTCTAACGATGTGCCAGGGATTAGATCAGAATTTGAACTTCACTCCATAGGGCATCACAAATCACTATCTAACACGCATAGCAGGGCTGGGACCAACCCGCTACTGCGGGGTGGTTTAAGGGTTTAACCAATAACGAGGTGATCAAAATGATACGTCAACCAGCAGTAGCTAATCAGTTTTATCCGGGTAAAGAACAGGATCTAAAAAGAGATCTTTCCGGCAGGATAAAAGAGGTTGAGAAAAAGGAAAAGGTGCTGGCCTTGGTATCTCCCCACGCTGGGTATGTGTATTCAGGCGATATCGCCGGGGCTGTCTACTCCATCGCTGAGATTACGAGAGATGTGATAGTAATGGGACCCAACCACCATGGTCTTGGAGCCCCATTTTCTGTTATGGCACAGGGAAAATGGAGGATGCCTGGCGGTGATATCGCTATCAATGAAAAACTGGCTCATCTTATGATTGAAGAATCTAGGTGGCTACGGGCTGATAATCAGGCCCACATAAACGAACACTCTATAGAGGTGCAGCTACCCTTCATTCAATACGTCCAGCCGAGCGTTGAATTTGTGCCTGTTGTTATGAGCACGACGGATTTTCAAACCTGTGAGGAAATGGGCATGGCCATGGCTAAGGCTATAAAGAGATATGCAAAGCCCGTGGTCATCATAGCCAGTACCGACATGACACATTATGAGTCTCACGAAAGTGCTCAGCAAAAGGACCAATTAGCAATAGAAAGGGTTCTCTCCTTGGATCCCAGTGGCCTCTTAGATACCGTGTTCACTAATAATATCTCAATGTGCGGTGTGATACCAACAACGGTGGCCCTCGTGGCAGCCAAGCAGCTGGGAGCAACTAAGGCAAGCCAGGTGGCATATGCAACATCAGGAGATGTCAGTGGGGACTATAGCTATGTTGTAGGTTATGCTGGATTTATCATCCAATGATAGCTCTTTAGGAAAGCGTTTCAGTAAGACAAATTTGGAAATTTGAATTTGCCCTTCGACTTCGCTCAGGGTGGTGAGTTTGTCGAACCATTTCGAATTTCGTGCTTCGGGTTTCGGATTTTGAGCTAATCCAAGATCGATGAAATCCAGCAGTCTGGTCTTAACTACTGTTACCAACTACTCCTCAAGCACCATGGTTATGGCCCCCTTTGGGCATACAGCGGCACATATTCCGCATCCTTTACAATAGTCTAAATCAATATGAATTTCCCCTGTCAGGCTATCCCGGGTGATAGCGAGATCCGGGCACAAAAGTCTGCATACATCGCATGCCTCACAGCTTACCGTCCCCAAACAGCGGGATGCTTCGTATTGAGCTTCCTCAGATGTCATTGGAGCATCATGGCGGGCAAAATCGATCTCAACTACACTATCCCTGGATCCTCTCGGCCTCTTTTCTCTCACGCAACTTCGATTTATCATCGCCTCGGCATCCCTTCAAGATAGTCCATGACCTGCTGTGCCACAAGCTTTCCCGATGCCATGGCCTCAACCACAGTCGAAGGCCCACTCACCGCATCTCCTGCTGCGAACAACCCTTCATATCCCGGCACCATCCCTGAGGCATTGCGGGTAATTGTGCCATGCTCAGAAATAGCCTTTACATCAAGAAACGATACACCTGGACGTTGCCCAAGAGCAGTGATTATCACATCTGCTTCTTCTATGTACTCACTTCCCTCAATGAGGACAGGCCTCCTCCTTCCAGCTTCATCAAAATCGGCAAGCTCTATCCTCACCAACTCCAACCCAGTAACCCCTCCATTTTCAGTAAGAATCCTTTTTGGAGCCAGCAAATACTGCACCTCTACCCCTTCCTTAATAGCGGCTTCAACCTCTTCGTGGTTCGCAGGCATCTCCTCCCTGCTCCGACGATACACAACAATCACCTGCTCGGCTCCCAGTCTCAGAGCGCTGCGGGCGGTATCAATAGCTGCGTTACCCCCTCCAACTACCAAGACTCTACCAGAAAGCTTCACATTCTGTGCCGAATTCACGGCATCCAAAAAATCGAGACAATTCAGATATCCCTTTGCACCCTCGCCAGGAACATCGAGTGTCAGATCTATCCATGCACCTGTGGCCAGAACAACTGCGTCTGCATCATCCTTCATCACTTGTCTCAGAGATACATCCTGGCCTATCCGAACCGAAGGGAGAAACCTAACGCCAAGAGAACGGATAATCCCAACATCATGGTCAACCACAGACCGCGGCAGGCGAAAAGATGGTATACCGCCTGCCAACATCCCACCAGGTTGGGCAAGGGCATCCATAATAGTAACCTCATATCCCCGCATAACAGACTCAAACCCACACGCAAGCCCTGCAGGGCCGGCTCCTACAATAACCACCTTCTTTCCCCGGGCAGGCTCCTTCCGCTGGATAAGCGTTTCCATGATCAAGCCCCTGTGATCCATCTCATATTGGGCGGCATATCGTTTCAGTTCGCGTATAGATACCGGATCATCCCAGCTGCCGCGGATACAGGCCTCCTCGCACGGATGGTGACATATATAGCCACACACCCCCGGAAGGGGGTTGTCCTGACGGATCACAAGCAATGCCTCTTTCACATTCCCAACCTCTAACAACCGCACATAGTCCCGCACCTGCTGCCCAAGCGGACATGCGGCAAAACAAGGAGGGAAAACCTCCCTGGCCGCCAGATCCGTGTTCGAATATACATATCCTCTTGTTGTATCCTCATCGGGCCTGAGCTCTGGAAACAACTCAGCAGGGCATTCCCTGAGGCACACACTGCAGCTCTGGCATAGATCTCTATCTACCACCGGTTTATGAGTTCTTCCTTCTACCGCCATTTTGCGTTGCTTGGGTTATTTGCCTGCCCACCACCTGCCCGCTTGTGCCTTGCAATGGCAGGCGGGTCGCTCTCGCTCAGGCGAGGCGGGCGGGGGTTTGTTGTGTTACTTGTGTTTGTTGAGTTCGTTGAGTTTATTGAGTTTGTTGGGTTTACAGCCAGTAAAATATTTGCAAAACCATGCTCTCATGCCGTGGGGACCTGGAGCAGTCGAGTATTAGGGAAAAGAGAAATATCCATCACTCTAGCACTCCAATACTCCAATAAATTCGCGCTCCTTCATCATGAGTGCGTTTTGATTGAAAGCTCATACACCGCCTACTGCTTACTCCTTACTGCTTACTATATATGCTCACCGAGTTTAAATCCAACCTCCAGGGCCTTGACATTCACGCCCCTGAATCGTTCCGCGACGTTTTCAATGGTGGATGAAATCAGGGCCTGCCTGTTTACTATCCTGGTTATTGCCACGGATGCTCCCAGCATAACCATATTGGTCGCCTGCTTGCTCTCTAACTGATGAATCGCTGTGTTGGTAGCTGGCACACCAATTTGTTGAACACCTCTCAGATGGGAGGGTTTAACCAGCAGATCGTCATAGATTGCCAGGGCACCCTTTCGAGCCACATTTTTTATGTATATATCATATGCACTTTGGGAGAGCGCAACAAGGATATCCGATTCAATCACATGGGGAAATTTGATTGGGTCATCTGAGATGACAACCTCAGATCTTGCGGAACCCCCCCTGGCCTGAGCACCATAGGAATTTGAGCCAGACACCCACTTACCATCCTTGATAGCAGCATATCCCAGGATCGTCCCTGCAAGAACAACTCCCTGCCCACCAAAGCCACAAAAACGGATCTGCTTAAGTTCCCCCATAACTAAACTCCCCGGTGATAACCTTACCTTGCATTTCCTCAGGTGATAGCTTTTCAGCCTCTTGTTTGGAGATGCACGATTCCTTTAGCATGGTGAGCATATCGGTGGGCGAATCATACCGATTTCTCCTCCCAAACTGGGTGGGGCAGGTTGAGAGCACCTCGACAAAGGCAAATCCCTCTATGGTGAGGGATTTCTTTATGGCCTCTATCAGAGACACAGGTTGAGTCACGGAATATCGAGCCACATAAGAAGCACCAGCACCGATCACCAATTTACAGAGATCAAAGGGGCGATAGATGTTGCCCTCTGTGGTCGTAGAGGTAAGTGCCCCCAGCGGGGAGGTCGAGGCCGCCTGTCCACCGGTCATGCCGTAAATCATATTGTTCGCACAAATCACCGTAAGGTCTATATTCCGGCGTGCGGCATGAATAAGGTGATTTCCCCCAATGGAGGCGAGGTCTCCATCTCCGCTGATGACCATGGTCTTGAGTTTTGGGTTGAACATCTTTGCCCCGGTGGCAAAGGCAACTGCCCGCCCGTGAAGGGTATGAAGGGTGTCGGCATTGAAGTTGGGGCTAGGGATCCATGCAGCACAGCCAATGCCGGATACAAAGAGCATCTCATCCATACGTAACTGGAGGTCATCAATGGCTCGGAGGATGAGATTCATCAAGATACCATGGCCGCATCCCGGGCAAAAGGGCGTTGATTTGACCTCTGGACGGAGGTATTTTTCCAGGTCCCTGCCCATTATAGCAGGCTCCTTACCTGCTTCATTATCTCATGAGGATGAATGATATCACCATCTGTCTGGTTATAGGGGATCACATCACAGCCAACATATTTCATGATTTCTCCCCTCACCTGGCCGCGGTTCATCTCGGGGACAAACATCTTCTTGGCCACCCTCCCGATCTGATGAATGATTCGATCCGCAAAGGGCCAGATGGTCTTGAGCCGGAGGAGGCCTACCTTCTTGCCCTCCTTTCGCAGCCGATCCACAGCAAACAGGGAACTTCTGGCAGTAAACCCATAAGCGACAACAATGATCTCGGCATCATCCAGGTAGTAGGGCTCGGTCTTGATGATGCTCTCACGGTGTTTCAGGATCTTATTGTTGATCCGGGTCACGAGGTTTGCGTGGACTACTGCGTCATCGGTCTTTCTGATGCCGAATTCGTTATGGGTGGATCCAGTAACCAGGAGCCTTTCCCCCTCACCAAAGGCTGGCATGGGTGGAACACCATCATCCTGGTTAGTGCCAAAGGGGGGTGCCCCTGGTTTTTTTGCCCGATCAAAGATTTCAACGGTGGGTTTTGCCTCCATTCGCTCTCTCAGATGCCCAATGGCCTCTTCCCCCATTACGAAAACGGGAACCCGGTACCTCTCGGCTAGGTTAAAGGCATCGATTGTCTGGCCATACATCTCCTGGACTGACCAGGGACATAGGGAAATAGTCTGGTAATCTCCGTGGGAGCCCCACTTGGCCTGCATAAGGTCACCACTGGCTACCCTGGTTGCCTGCCCGGTACCGGGCCCTGCCCTCTGGATATCAACGATAACCAGGGGTGTTTCGGTTAAGGTAGCATAGCCAATCGCTTCTTGCATGAGGCTGAATCCAGGGCCAGAGGTAGCAGTCATGGCCTTGGCCCCAGCCCATACAGCCCCGATGACCGAGCAGATCGAGGCGATTTCATCCTCCATCTGCATGAATACCCCATCTACATCCTTGAAGCGTATCGAAATTCGCTCCATGATCTCGCTGGAGGGCGTGATGGGATAACCGGCATAGTATCTACATCCAGCAGTAATAGCCCCCTCAGCCACTGCCTCATTACCCGAAAAGTAGTAGAATCCAGGAGAAAGTGTGCCGCCTATTTCTCTAGATGTCATAGCTCCTAAAAGCCCCTTTCAGTGACCACAGCATAGGATAAAGCCCTTTCCCTGCAAGCACACCAAAAAAATCAATAGATTAGGTTTCACTATGACGTTACCCTGGTAATCAAAGCGAAACAAGGAAAACTCAGGAGTCAAAGGGGCTTACGATATTGTCGTCTTTGCCCAGGTCCATTTCCATCCACTCATCCAGTCGCCTTAGTCTGTCGCTCGCGGTTACCTCTCCTTCAAAGGCCTCAGAAACCGAAAGCCTTGAAAGATGCAGGGTGCTTTTGATGTGCACCAGACGAACTCGATGGACTGGGATATCGCCGATGGTCATGAAACAAGCTTCAAGGGCCTCTCGGTCTGTGTCAAAATAAATAGGAATCGCCCCCTTTTCGGGACTAACCGCTATAAGACAATTGATATATGTCTTTTTGCGATCCATCTTTTCCGTAACCCGTGTAGTGGTGAAGTCCGCAAATCCTATCCCTAAGGCATTGCCTTCGCTTTCTTCCGAAAGGTCCCTCACAAAGATCCGTTTCACCTTGGGGCCTGCGGTGTAATCACCGAGGATATCCCGGTTGCGACCCGTGACATTGACATCCATGCCTGTGCCGGAGATATTTTTACCAATTCGATCGATGACCAGCACATCGATCTGATCAAAAGGCAGACGGGCCATACGTTCCTTTGCGATAACCAATAAGCTCTTTTCTCCTTCAGGAATATCGTCAGGGACCAGAGCCCTGATCACACAGGTCTGGTCATAACCGTTCTCTACAATTCCCAAGCCAAAGAGAATCGGACATTTCTGCAAAATCTCCAAACCCACGGTCTCAACAATTCTTTCGAAGGTCAGCCCTACTGCCGCCCTGTGGTAATATTCAGCCCCTTTCTGTTTACCCATGCCTATGGCCATCATCTTCATGAGGCCACTTTCGAGGGGGCCACTAAACTTGGTATGAGGTTTTATCCGGTTGATTAGAACGATATGATCTGCCTCCGCAGCATATTTGTCCACATAGAGAGGATAGCCATCCGCAGCATCACCCAGGTATGCAATCTCCATCGTGCTTCTCAGAGGACATCCCATGCTCGATTCAGATATCCCATATTTCTCGAGGACCATGAGTTGACCCTCTGCCGTTGCACCTCCATGGCTTCCCATTGAAGGAAAGATGAAGGGCCGAGCGCCCAGTTTTTTGAGTTCATTAACCACGGCCCTGGTGATGATGTGGATGTTGGCAATTCCCCTGCTTCCGGCACTAATAGCCACACTATCCCCTTGCCTTATCTTCCCTTGAAGCCGGAGTCGTTGCATCTCTTTTCTGACCTCATCTGGTATGTCCTCAATCCTCTGTGGATCAAAATAATGCTCTACCAGAGCAACCTTTGGCAATCCCATTCCAAAACCTATCTGATTCTTTACTGATTCTTCTTACTCCCTTGATTGGACATCGCACAGGAAGCATGAGACAAAATTCTTAGACCTTCAGTCCCTGAAACTCACAGGGGATGAACTTAGGAGTTCGCTAAAAAACCCACGTAATTTGAGTGAGCTGTAAAAGTTCCGACACGTTTAGTTATTAGTTCCTCCCTTCTGAGCGCAAATGAGTATAAGAGAAAAGGACTTCTGTGTCAAACGGCAAAGCCTTGCCCTTCAAGGATACTGTACTGCTCAACTCTTCGCTTTGCTCAAGGATCTGAGTAGCGTTTCAGGTCACAGGGCGCGGCGCGCTCACTTTAGGCGCTCTCCCTGGGTAGTTCGCCCTATTAGCGATAGGGGTAGGCACAAAGGAGAACCATCCCATGAAAAAATGGGGGAGGTTCTTAGTGTTTTTGAGTAGATTGCCTCATTGAATCTGGCCTTGTGAATCGGTAAACTTTGCTAAAATAGATATAGACAATTTTGCTCTCTGAGTGTATCAATTCATAGTTCAAAATGGGCCAGAGACTAATAACAGCACGGCGGATTTCAGCACATAAAAAATGGGGCTCCTGAGGTAAGAGCCTGATAGTGTCTATGATGCGCAGAAAAAGCGGAAAAGAGTCCTTGTGAGCAGGGGGCAAAAGAATGTGGAAGCATCGAAACATCACCATACATATCAGGCAAGGTATTGAATAAATTTGTTGTTTTTTTCGTGTTAGGCGGTTATGCTCCGCCTTCGGTGACTGGAAGAAAAGCGCTAAAACTAATTTAGGTATAAAAAGGAGGTAAATATGAGGCCCTATTTTGAAAAAATGACCCCTTTTGGGCGCCCCCTTTCCGATAGTCAAATCGAAAGTGGGAAGGAAAACGTGGCCCAAATCAACGATGTGGAAAAACAGGTGGCCGCGGCCATAGAGGCCGTAAAAAATGCAGGTATACCGGCCGAGAAGATCAAACAGAGAGGGCAGACAACGGTCTGGGAGAGAATAGAGTACCTCGTGGACCCTGGCACCTGGTGCCCCCTCCATACCCTTTACAACCCCCAGTTCAACCAAGAGGGAACGACTGGTGTGATCGACGGACTCGCCACGATCAACGGAAAATGGGCAGTAGTTATTGGTTTTGATAACAAGGTGATGGCAGGTGCCTGGATCGCAGGACAGGCAGATAACCAGCTGAGGGTCACGGATATGGCCAAAAGACTGCATGTCCCCCTGGTATGGATTGTGAATTGCAGTGGAGTGAAGCTCACAGAACAGGAAGAGGTCTATGCCAATCGAAGGGGAAATGGCACCACCTTTTTCCGGCATGCCGAACTAGAAAAGCTGGGTGTTCCTATACTAGCAGGCATTTATGGGACAAATCCGGCCGGCGGGGGATATCAGGGAATCAGTCCCACGATCCTGCTGGCTCACAAAGATGCCAATATCGCTGTTGGTGGTGGTGGTATTGTGGGGGGCATGAGCCCTAAGGGTTATTTTGACGAAGAAGGTGCTGAAGCACTTATTGAGGCTACGCGACATTTCAAGCAGGTGCCCCCAGGCAGCGTTCCCATCCATTACAATGAGACAGGCTTCTTTAAGGAGGTCTATGATACCGAGTTCGGTGTCCTCGATGCCCTGAAGAAATATATGGATATGGTCCCCGCATATGACCCTGAATTTTTCCGAGTAGCCGAGCCAAAAGAACCTCAATTTCCGGGACAGGATATCAACAGTATCGTGGCCTTTAACCAGAAGAGAAGCTATAACTTTGACGAGATGCTGGCCCGAATTTTCGATAACAGCGAACACATGGAGTTCAGGCCCGACTATGGACCGGAGGTGTACACTGGGCTCGCCAAAATCAACGGTTTTCTGCTCGGCTTTATCGGGAACCGTCAAGGATTTCTTGGCCAAAACTATCCTGAATATGCACCTTACCCCGGTATTGGTGGCAAGCTTTATCGTCAGGGCTTGATTAAGATGAATGAGTTCGTCACGTTGTGCGGGCGGGATCGTGTTCCCATCGTATGGTTTCAGGATACCTCTGGTATTGACGTAGGAGATATTGCAGAGAAGGCTGAGCTTCTCGGCCTCGGACAGTCCCTGATATACTCCATTGAACAGACCGATGTACCCCAGATCTGTATCGTTGTGAGAAAAGGAACTGCTGCTGCCCACTACATCATGGGAGGACCCACAGCCAACAACCACAATGCGTTTACTCTGGGGACCCCAACAACCGAAATCTATGTCATGCATGGCGAGACCGCTGCTGCTGCTTCATTTTCCAGGAGATTGGTCAAAGAAAAGGATGCTGAGCATTCACTTCAGCCAATTATTGATAAAATGAATGCCCTGGCACAAGAGTACTATGATAAGTCCAGACCCGTTTACTGCGCCAATAGGGGGTATGTGGACGAGATTGTCTCTTTGCCGGATATGAGAAAATATATCGCTGCCTTTGCAGCCTGCGCCTACCAGAACCCCACATCCATCTGCCCACACCACCACATGATGATCCCAAGAATCATCAAGGGTTAAGGAAAAGGGGTTGCTCCTGCACTGTGAACTGGCTGTTGCCCAAACGGAAATCCCTTTGAGCGGTCACTAAAACGTTTCTTGCCAAAAAACCCTTGGCGAAGCGGAAGATAAGCGATGTCAACTGTTTGAGCCCTAAAGGCGAGTTTTAACATCGCCTGGAGTCCCGCCTGGATAGGCGGGATCAAAAAACGTTTTAGACCAAGTAAAAAGGGATTTCGGCAACAGCCAGTTAAGGGCTAACTAATCCCATTGTTGCAGCCCATACTTAGCCCACCTCTCTGCTATACACATAGGCCCAAAAATAGTTCGGCCTCATGCCCTTTTTCGATAGGATAGAAGTTCCATCCTGGCAAGATTTTATGGTATTCATCATATCTGGATTAGGGTGTGAACTGGCTGTTGCCCAAACGGAAATGCCTTTTTAGATAACACTGACAAAAACATTGTCAAGAAAGGAGACTATCCATGAACAGACATCAATTTGCTGCCTTTAGCTGGGCTGAGGTCAGTGAGATGGAGCGGGAGAATAAGATTATCCTTATCCCCCTCGGCTCAACGGAACAGGAAGGAACCCATCTCCCTATCGGTGTTGATACGTATGTAGCAGAAGAGATAGCACAGGAGGTTGCCAAGGAAACAGGCTCCCTTGTTGGTCCTACCTTGCCAGTTGGATACTCAGAATGGTTTCTCGAATTTCCAGGAACAATATCCCTCAAGATGGAGACATTCACACAGGTAATAAGAGAATACTGTTCTAGTCTGGTTCATCATGGTTTTAGAAAATTTATCTTTGTTAACGGCCATGGGGGTAATTCGCCTGGAGTGGATGTTGTTGCCAGGGAACTTAAACTGAACCATGACGTAGAAATCGCCATGGTCCAAATATGGAAGCTTGCAAATTCCTTGGCAAAAGATATCCCGGATCTCAAAGAGAATGTCTTTAGACATGCAGGGGAGATAATGACATCACTGATGCTATACCTACACCCTGATACGGTAGGTATGGAAAGGGCCAGGGTAGAATATGTCAAGACGAACAAACCGTCTTTTACAGCCAAGTCAAGCCTTGGCCCTGCTGAATTTAGAGGGGTAGAGATCAATCTTTACTACAAGGCAAATAACTTGACAGAATCAGGAATAATGGGCGATCCATTAGCTGCCACAGCTGAAAAGGG
>JAFDDT010000320.1 GCA_019310725.1 Deltaproteobacteria bacterium
TCGCAGTTCTCTTTCCCCTAGATGCAACGATTTGTCTTTGAGCAGAGATACGTGAACGGTAAGAATATCAGATACCTGAAGAAGGTCATTTAAGGGGACAATCTTAATGCCCAAAGCGGCGGCCCACTGCAGATCGGGAAAGGCGTCCGTTCCATACACTTTTGCACCGAGGCTGAGCATTACTTCAGCCACTCGTTTTCCTATTCTCCCCAGTCCCAGAACCCCGACAGTCTTGCCAGTCAATAGGTTTCCAGCCTTCTTTTGCCAGGTTTTTGTCCGCATAAGCCCTGCATGATACGAAAGCTTGCGCATCAAATCAAAAATCATGGCTACTGTAAGCTCGACTACAGGCTGAATGACCACATCCGGGGTGTTCAAAACAGAAACACCGCATTCTTTGGCCTTTTCCAGATCAATGCTGTCCATTCCCACTCCGCACCTGCTGATGCAGCGAAGATTTGGCATGTTATCGAACACATAGGCATCATAGGGCTCAATACCTGCTATAACCCCTTCACAATCCCTCCCCATTTCGATAATGTCTTCTTTGGTCAGTCTTCTTCCAAGGGGGTTCACAAAGTACGTCAACCCACTTTTTTCAAGCAGCTTTAGGGGTTCATCCCCATATTCGGCAAAGGTTGATAACGACACAAGTATTTTGCTTTTCATAGGTCTAGGGTTCTCTGGTAAAGGTTCCATTGATGCGGATCCGCTTTAAGGATTTGCTCAACCTTTTCTATGTCATCCGAACGATCAACCCCCACTGTTTCCTGATCATAGATAACACCCAAGATAGGATGTCCGTGCTCCAGGATTCTGAGAAAATCAACCGATTCTGCAATCTCCAAGGGTGTTGGAGGTAATTTCGAATACTGCTGTAAGAATGATTTCCTAAAGGCTGAAAGGCCTGTTTGACGATATAGCGCAGGGTTGTTCCGTACCCTCATATGAGGAATGGGCGATCTTGAGTAATACATTACATAGTTTCCCTTATTAATAACAGCCTTCACGATATCAACATCTGGCAGATCTTGTTCGTTTTGAATAACTGATAATAAATTTGTGCATTTAATACCATTGTCGTTCACCATAGGTTCTATCAGGCGGTTCAATATCTCAGGGTCAAAAAGTGGTTCATCGCCCTGAGCAATCACAATTATATCACCCTCTACGTTCTGCATTGCCTCTTCTACCCTATCGGTGCATCTTTCATGTGTATTGGCAGTCATAATTGCATTACCGCCGTATTGTTCAACCACATCTATGATCTCTTGATTGCAAGTGGCAACAAAGACCTCATCAATAACATCCGACAGCCAAGCTCTCCTTCGCACTTGTTCAACCATGGGCAGATCCAGTATTTTTACCAGTGGCTTACCGGGAAATCTCGATGATTCCATTCGAGCGGGTATTATAGCTACCACTCTGGGTTTAGGCACAAAGCTCCCCCTCATGCGTTACTGTGGCAAGACCCCACAATCTACATTTATACACTGTCCAGTAACAGCAGAGGCTTTTGAAGAGGCAAGAAACACACAGAGCCTTGCTATTTCCTGAGCTTCAGGCAAACGCTGGAGCGCGGCACTATCTTTCGCGAACTCCTTTAAGAAGATAGAGGTTTCCTGGCCTCCACTCGGAGATCTTTTGTCCTTCAGTGCCTCTAGCAGTCCTTTGGTCTCAACATATACCGGGCACACCGCGTTCACCCTGATCCCTTTTGCACCTAATTCTTTTGCCAGCGCCTGGGTAAGACCGTTCACACCAAATTTTGAGGCACAGTAGACCGAGTTATTGGTGCTGCCCCTCTTCCCAGCAAGGCTGGAAATATTAACTATACATCCCTCTTTCGACAAACTCTCTGCAGCAATCTTGCAACCCCAGAACGTTCCCTTGAGATTTGTATCGATCATTTTATTCCAGAAGCCTAAATCAACGTCACGAACAGGACGCCATTCGGAAAATCCTGCGCAATTAACATAGACATCCAGACGGCCTGCCCATTTTAATGCGGTTTTCACCAAGGCTCGGTGGTCAGATTCGAGGCGAACATCACACCTTTGGAACCGTGCCCTTTCTCCTAATTGCTCAACTAATTTTGTATTTATTCTCGCTCCCACCAGAATATGATACTTCTCTTCCCAAAACGCTCGCGTTATGGCTTCACCAATACCCCGGCTGCCACCCGTAATAATAGCCACGCGGCTCCCATTATCTGTTTCCATTGATCGATCCCCCAGAATAGTGAAATCCGTCGATAATGGATGGGACCAGAGGGCATATCCATAATTGGCATTTCAGCTTCATTATTCTCACTATATAGTCATACACGAAAAACCACCATCTACAGCAATTTCAGCACCCGTCACAAAGCTCGCTGCATCAGATGCAAGCCATAAAACCGCACCAACCAGCTCGTGAGGTTTGCCGTATCGTTTCATGGGAGTATGACCGAGGATTGCCTTTTCCCTTTCTGGCGTGATGAAGTGTTCCATGCTCCACTCTGTTGGGAAAAAGCCGGGTCGTAATGCATTTACCCTAACATTGTAAGGTGCCCATTCCCGTGCCAGGTTCTGTGTCAGATTCCTAATCCCTGCCTTTGCTACCGAATAGGTAAACGCCTTTGATAAGGGCGGTCCAGCTGAAGCTGATGAAATGTTGATGATAGAACCCTTTCCCTTGTCAACCATGTACATCCCAGAAAGGTGCCTGTCAAATGGACTTCAAGGATACTGTGCCACTCCTCCAGAGGAATTTTAAGAAAGGGATTCGGAGAATTAATTCCCGCGCCGCTAATCAGGATATCAACACGGCCGAATTTCTTGAGTATTTCTTCCAGTGCCTTTTCATGGCCCTCTTTCAAGGTGACATCCAAGGGTAAGTAAATGACATTTCCCCCTTCTTCACTGATTCTGGTAGCAACCTCCGCG
>JAFDDT010000102.1 GCA_019310725.1 Deltaproteobacteria bacterium
ATTCATTCCGTGAAGTCTAAGAATCCGAATATTCTCGGCGAGTTTCTTTGAGTTTGTGGTTACAGCGCCCCCTTCACCTGAGGTGATGCTCTTGGTGGCATAGAAACTGAAGCATGTAGCGTCGGCAAGTTGTCCCACCCTTATTCCATCCCTTTCACTCTCTAAGGCATGTGCAGCATCTTCAATTACAAAAAGCCCATATTTGTCAGCTATACCCCGGATTCTTTTCATGTCACACATCTGGCCATAGAGATGCACAGGAATGATGGCTTTAGTCTTTTCGGTAATCGCCTCCTCAATCAGATCAGTATTGAGGTTACCCGTATCTTCCTCGACGTCCACCCATACCGGTTTTGCACCTATGTGCATGATGGCTGTCGATGTTGCCACAAAGGTCATAGGCGTGGTGATCACCTCATCTCCTGGGCCTATGCCCAGAGCCAACAAAGAGAGGTGAAGGGCAGCCGTACAGGAACTAACAGCAATCGTTTCTGTCAGCCCCACATAACGCGAAAATCTCTTTTCAAAATCGGCAGTTACTGGTCCAGTCGTGAGGAAAATGGAGCCCAGAACCTCTGGCAAAACTCCAACATATGATTCATCAAGATTGTGCCGATAAAACTCAATCTTCATGTAACAGTACAAATCCTTTTGCCTTATTAATGTAATTCCTTCTCTCCAGATGCAGTAATGATAGGAATCTCCCTCATCCAGAGCTGTTTTTCCCACCACCTCATGTTACTATCGTACCAATCAATGGTCTTCTCGAGTCCCTCGGTCCAATCTGTTTTGGGTTTCCAGCCAAGAACCTCTCTGATCTTAGCTGTGTCGGCGGTATGCCGCATCACTTGTCCAGGGCGGTCGCCAATGTTAATAGGAGGTCCATTGTCTGAGCCCATCAGGTCGACGATATCATGGGCAATGGACAAAATGGACCGATCCTGTCCAGAGCCTACATTAAATACTTCCCCCACTACCTTTTCTGCCGGCGCATGTAAAACCAAATCAACTGCCTCGCAGTTATCCTGGACATGGATAAAATCCCTGGCAGATTTTCCGTCACCATGAACTCTCAACTTCTCATTTAACATAATACTGGTGATAAATCTGGGTATAACCTTCTCCATATGCTGTCTTGGACCATAGTTATTAAACGGTCTAACGATGACAGCAGGAATACCATAGGTTGCCCAGTAGGAATAGACCAAGCGATCTGCACCTGCTTTAGCCGCAGCATAGGGACTCATAGGATTCAAGGGGTGCTCTTCGTCCATCTTCTGAGACTGCGCTGTCCCATAAACCTCTGAGGTAGAGATATGGATGAACCTTTCGATTCGGCTTTTATACTTACAAATGGCGTTGGCCACTGTCTGGGTTCCCAAAACATCAGTCCTAAAAAACTCTGTGTTATCATATATGGACCTGGTTACATGGCTTTCTGCAGCAAAATGCACTACCATATCAGCTTGGGAAACCAAGGTATCCATTAACTCTCCATTGATGACATTTCCATACCAAAAGAGAAACCGCTCGTTGTTTTCTTTCCAAATAGGAACCGGTAGATTCTCCACAGCACCGGCATAAGTGAGGCAGTCAACTACGATAATCTTATAGTCCGGATATTTGTGGTAGATATGCTGTGTAAATGTGGAACCAATGAATCCTGCTCCACCAGTGATCAGTATGGTTTTCATACCTCATCCTCCTGGCTAGCACCAATCAGAATACGGCGGCTTTCGGCCCCACAGTTAAAAAGCAGATCAATAATCGAAAGGTGTGACAGAAAGTCCCCGTGCAGTTGTGGGTATTCTGGATGGAGATAGTCCTGAAAAGTAACCGATATCCCGGCCTGCTCAAAAACGGCTTCATCGATATAATTCCGACCAGCGGAACCTTCGTAGAAATGGTTTCCCTGGAGTGACCGGATAATGTCTATAAGCCGCTGGACATGTGAGCCAGAGATTCCCAATTGAGAGGCTAAAAGAAAGGGGGTTGAAATCCTGAGCTGTTTCACGATCCAGTCAATTAGTTCTAGATCCAGGTCAATCAGGTACTTCCACGACCTGCTCAATATTTCAAAAACGCCATCAGCGTAAAGGTTAAAAAAGGGCGCTTTGGAATAATTCTGTGTAATCGTTTTGATAATTTTTTTTTGCCAGGGCACGGATGTGTTAATCACCACATCCCTTATTTCCGGGAATCCCTGATCCTTGAGTATCACTGGAACCGTCAGCCACTGGGCACCGTTCGATGTTTTAATCCGGTTCCGGTTCCGCCAGCTGCCCTTTTCAAACTGGACATCGTCATATAGCACAAAGGTATGGCACCGATAAATCTGCTCGAAGAAGCCTAACCAAGGCAAGAAACCTGGTTGCAGGATGCCAATTGTCTTTGGGGTTGCTTCGCTAACCTTTCTCGGCATGATTTCTACTTTCCGATGGGAAGCCAGTGAGACCCCTCGAAAAATGTTCATAGCCCTCCCACGTACCAAAATTCAATGCCGTGCCTTCCAAAAGCACCGCATAATTCTTGTGTTCTTCTATAAGAGCTTCAAAAGAAGGCAAGAGATCAACCTCTCCCGTAGCAGGATTTAGAAATCTATCAGAAAAGAATTAACGGATCCCTGCTGGAAAAAAGGTCCTCCCAAACCCAATAAGTCTCTTCTCCGGTGACGATTCTGAATCATTCCTGATGCCTCTCACAAGCCAGATATTCTTGCGCATAGTGGTCAATTCAAAACTTCTGGCTCCAGGAAACAGATGGAGCTGCTTCCTTGAGATCGCCACCACACTACTCCAAATGGCCTGAACATCTCCGCTTGCGGCATGTAACAACTGGGTTGTAGCCGGAACTTTTGAGAGAATCAGTTGATCGGGGATGATCATAATAAATGGTGAATCATTCAGAAAACCTCCTGACTCATAAATCGCATTTCCGAGGCCTGAGGGCCTTTCTTGGCGGATAAAGTGCAGTTTTCCTTTATTCAATTCATGTTGGCCGCTCTCCCCTGAGGGACTGGGTGACCCCATCAAGGCCTCAAAGTAATCTTGGATCATCTCCTTCCCTTTGCGGATCACAATTCCGATATCCCGGATCTCTGCAATAAAGGCTTCTTCAACAGCCCAATGGATCAGGGGCTTTCGATTTACTGGCAATAGTTCTTTCGGCACTGCCAGGCTAAAGGGATGGAACCTCGTTCCCAACCCTCCAGCTGGGATAACTGCCTTGACAGAATGGTTCTCAGGTATGCTAGGCTTTTCGTCTCTGTTCTGCATCGCGAATGACCTTCCAATAGTTATACTGCCAGGAGCGGTACTGCCAGTCAGGGCATGTGCTGCATATAGAGATCTCATCTCCATGGCCAGAGAGATGTTTTTCGCGAAAATGATTGAATTCGGGGCCATGCCAGATCTCTTTGATGGTTTTTTCCATCACATTGGCAAACTTTTCACTAAAAGCGATATCTTCCCCACACAAGGTCACATCACCTCGTGAGTCAATGTTAAGCCGCTCAAAAAGCCACGGGCAAGGTATACGTTCTTCAACTGGAAGATAGGGAGTAGGATCTGCGGATTTGTGCTCGGTATAGCCCCAGGTGAGGTATTTTCTCACCTGAACCTTGTCTACTCTCTTCGACCAGTACTGTTCTGCAGCTGCAACATCAACCCCTTTCTGGTTTATGATGCTTGCGATGATCTTCGTTTTCCCCTTGAGCCTTTCACGAATGGCAACAGCACAGTCTACGTTATGATTCAATAATGCCCAGTATAGACCAGGCCTCACCAAGGTATAGGTGGCTTCATCAGGGGCATCGACGCTGAATTCAATCACGTCCACACCGGCTTCTATAAGGGCTGTCAGACTCCCTTCGGCAAATCTCGACCCATTGGTAATGAGGCCGATCTTTGCCCCCTTCCTCTTTGCATACACCATAAGTTCCACTGCCTGGGGATGGAGCATGGGCTCACCCCCGCCCGAAAGCCTGATATATGCTCCAAATGGACCACATTCGTCGGCAATTCTTTTAAACATATGCTCCGGCATCACGAGAGCATCCCTGTACTGCGACCGAATATCAGAGTTATTATAGGGGCAGTTTGGGCATTGAGCATTGCACACATAGACAAAAGAGAGCACCACCATCATGGGGAACTCCTTGGCAGCATCTCTCACCGCGTATCTCTCTTGCGTATGTACTATTGTGGTTTCCGACATTAGTTTTCCCCTCTCTTTTCTCATCCCTGTTTCTTGGAGTCGTCAGCTATGATAAAATCTGCATACCCCGACTGCCAATCAGAACACCTTTTGCACATATCCGGCAGGTCATCAAACCTGCCTTCTCTGTGCATGGCTCGGTAATCTCTAAGTCGTCCCTGCCAGAGCTCTCTGATGCTCTGCTCGTTTGCATCGCCACAATTAACGCGACAGTGAACATCGACAGAGCAGAGAGCAATACGACCGTCGGCGCAGACGTTGATCGTTTGCATGAGCCAGTAGCAGGGCTTGCGGATCACCTGCTCGTTGTTCTGCAAATTCGTGGCATCAACGAGACCTGCCCAGCTCACCTTGGGTCGAATCTTTACGTTAATCTCTTCCTCCTTCCAGAAGGCCTTGAAATCGTCCACCTCGTGCTCATTGATGTCACTGACCACAAACTGGACAAATAACTTCTGGTCATCGTTTTCACGCTCAGCCAATAGGTTCCTGTACTGAATGACATTCTCCACTGCTCGTTTGAAATTTCCGCCCACCCGTATCTTGTTGTAGGTTTCCTCGGTTGCAGCATCAATACCCACATACATGGCATCGAGACCTGCCTCAATCACCGCATAGGCCCTCTCTGGAGTCATCAAAACCCCGTTTGAGTTCAAAACCACATTCCTGAGCCCCTTTTCTTTTGCATATCGTATCCTTGAAGCGATATCCCGACACATGAAGGGATCCCCAAAAAAGATCTCCCAGACCCGCGCCTGCGGGTTTTCACGAGCGATCTCGTCAATGAGCTTTTGGTAGAGTCCCATATCCATGAGCTGCACCCTACGGTAGCGTTTCATATGCTTGTGGTCGCACATGGAACATCTGAGATTGCACGCGTTACAGTTATCAATCAAGATGACAGCTGGGAATGCGGCTGCCTCTTCTGTTCTGTTTGCCTTGCCGAAATCACTCTTGAGCGTCATAGTCGTTCCGTAAAATTGCCATGGTAACAATATCGCAAAACTTTCCCTCGATGTAGTAATGTTCCCTGAGTATCCCTTCCTCAACGAAGTCGAGTTTCTTATACAGTGCTATCGCTTCTCTATTATCAACTCCGACATTCAGATACAGTCTATTTAGGTTAAGCGACTTGAAGGCATATCGTTGCATGAGGGACACCACATCTGAGCCAACACCCTGTTTCCAAAAACCTTGCTCACCGATCAAAATCCAGAATTCCGCCCTTCGGTGTATCCAGTCTGTGTGGTACAGACCCGTGTTTCCAATATGTTCTTTGCCTTTCAGGGTCTTGATGGCAAAGACTATCCTTGAAGGATCGTTGACTATATCCTGATACCATCTCTCTTGCTCACCTTGGGTAACTGGAAGCACCCGGAGCATTCTCGAATTTAGGGATACATCATTTACCCAGGATCGTGACTTAGCCAGATCATTTTTTTCGAGCGGAACCAACGTGATCTTTTCGCCTACTAGCACAACCCCTCTCCTTATGGTCTTTTTGCCCTGTAGTTCTGATGCCACAGACCGAAACAGACCAAATTCCAGATCTTTGCATCCAAGGTTTTATCCCCCGATTGAAATCGGCTCTTTAGGTCCTTGACATAGCCTATATCAAAAAATTCCTTGGGGAGATTGTCTAGATTTCTCTCCACCCATCCCTTCAAGGGGCCATGCATCCATGAGAAAATCGGCTGGACGAAGCCCTCTTTTGGCCTTTGAAGCAGATCTCTTGGGAGTAGTTTCTCCATGGTTTTTTTATGAATATACTTATTGACACCATTCCTAATTTTGAGGGTTCCCGGCAACCTGTTGGTAAATTCAATGATTCGATAGTCAAGATACGGAACCCGCACCTCTATTGAATGTGTCATAGAGAGCCGGTCTACAAACGGGAGCACCTGGTTGGGCAGAAGCTCTCTCTGATCAATTTCAAGGTTCTTATTTAAGCTATCTCTTGCTGTCAGCTGAGGCACTAACTCTCGGTATGTATCTTCTATCTCTGGATAACCGCAGGCGTGCAAAAACCCTACATTGAACAGCTGGCCTCGCTCAAGGTGACTAAATACGGAGAGTTTTTCCCGCCACTCGCTCAAGTCCCTGGAGGCAACACTTTTTAAAAAAAGAAATTGTTCGGGACTATCAAAAGGATAAATGGAATGTCTGTCTTCCTTGTCAAGATGCTGAAATTCCTTCTTGCCAATACTTTTAAGACGTAAATAGTTTTCAATTGGGAAGGCCAGCCGGTGGGCAAGGTAACTCCCATAGAGCTCATCAGCGCCATCACCCGAAAGGGCAACCTTCACATGCCTTTTTATCAGAATTGAGAGAAAAAACGTGGAAACAGCCCCTGAGAATGGCTCATCAAAGGCAGATAAGACCTCCGGCATCTTTTCTGCAAACTGGTTTGCATCGATAAGGTACTCATGGTGTTCTGTGCCAAAACTTTTGGAGATATTCCTGGCATAAAAAATGTCTTGTGCTTTGCCCAAGAACTGCCGCCCAAGCTTATCTTCATAACCCAGACAGAAGGTCTTTACGCGTCTTGTCTGTTGTGTCCTCATCACTGCTACCACTGAGCTTGAATCAACTCCTCCAGAGAGGTATGCGCCAAAAGGGACATCGCACTGCATACGGATTTTCACTGCATCCTGGAAAAGCTCAAGCAGGTGCTCGGAGGCCTCTTGTTCTGTTATGTCAGTGAAGGGCCGGCTGAAGTCCAGCTTCCAATAGGGGCGCATCTCCACCCTTCCATCTTGCCAAACAAGGATATGTCCTGGCAAAACCTGTTTGATGTCGGCAAATGCGGTGTGTGGGGCACTTATATTTTTGAGTCCAAAATAGTGGTAAAGGGCTCGGTAATCCAGATCCCGTGACACGGCTGGATGCTCGAGAATTGCCTTGATTTCAGAGGCAAATATTATCTGACTGTCTTTGAGTGCATAGTATAGGGGTTTTTTTCCAATTCGATCCCGGTACAGTAAAAGCATTTTTTTCCGTGTGTCCCAAAGGGCAACTCCAAACATGCCATTGACATAGGTAGGCCAGGTGTCATCATATTCTTCATAGAGATGTACGATCACTTCTGTATCACTGTGGTGTGTCCTAAATCTGTGGCCTCTTTTTTCGAGGTTCCTTCTCAGCTCGTGATGATTGTAAATCTCACCATTGAAAATCATCCAAACCGATTTATCCTCATTAGAGATGGGCTGCTTCCCAAACTCAAGATCAACGATACTCAGCCGCCTCATCCCGAGGTTAATCAGTCCATCAAAATAATAGCCCTCATCGTCAGGGCCTCGGTGTAAAATCGAATTGGCCATTCTGTTTAGTAACGTCTTATCTTCTCTACCGGTGAAACCAACTATGCCGCACACTTTTCTGCCTTTCCTGTAAATTCTTTGGTTCCAGTAGATATCAAGCAAAGAATATTGAAACAGTCTTATGAATTGAGGTTTCTGCAAATAGCTTTTTCAAGCCTTACGTAATACTTGTGCAATTGTTCCTCGGTTCTAACCTTCTTAGAGAAGGTTTCTATCATTATGCTCTCCCGTGCTCTAATATATTCATCATAATTACCCAACGTATTCTTAGCACGCGCCTCAACCAACCTCGCGACCCTTTTTCTGTAAGCACTATCATCAACAAGCTTTGTAACGAGACCTATTAATGCATCATAATCGTTCTTGGGAACTATTAATTCTGGTATTCCCAATATCTCGGAGTAAGTGGAATCTTTTACTCCAAAGGAACACCAGTAGTTGGATTCAAACATAACACAAGGAAGGCCAGCAAAGATGGCTTCAGCCAGACTATAGCCACCACCCTGCGGAAAGGTATCTATATAAATATCTGCTGCTTGCAATAGGTCGTAGACATCGTCCCGAAATCCAGTGAGAATTGTTCTCTTTCTTACCTCCGGGGATAGAACATGAGACAGATCTGTGTCTCGCTCGCTAAATCCAATCGCCATGAAGTAAGCTCGAGGGCAATTGGATAATATGCAGTCAATGCAATGCCAGAAGTCCGGGCTGATAAACTTTTGACCCCTGCCTGAGCTTGTGAGCAAGACTGAATCACTTGGAAGCCTCAAGTTTGATTTATTGACCTTTTTTGTTACGGAAGGCTTTAGGTATCTTGACCCAAAGCATTCGCACCTTCCGACATCTTCAATTAGCGTATGAAATGAATGATGAATGGTCAGATCCGGTAATAATGAAAATTCCGGCTGTTGCATAACATCCTTCATAAGAAAGGGCGCTGGCTTCATTGCGCATAGCAGATGTATGTGAGGAACTGTGTACAATGCGTTTGTTGACAAAATGTCAATCTTGTCGTCCTTAATCTTTTGGAACAGGAACAGAATCCTTTCGAGGTGGGTAGGTAAAGGTGGACTAACAACAACGCAATGTCCTTCATTTTCAATTTCTTTTATCGTCTTTCGGTAGTTTTGGGCACCTTTTATTTCGTCATCCGGTCGCCACCGAGAGTAGAAAGTTATTTGAAATATGCCCTTGTCATGGAACCGTGCGTAGTTAATGTAGTTCTTTATAGGGGCCTGACTGGAATCAAAGCCTTCGACCAGATATCCCAGATTTATCTTCGATCCTTTTCTAACAGTTTCGGGTGGAGCAAATGGTGGGAAATTATCTCCCAGCGATTTGGCTATTGTTCTAATTTGGTTTGTAATTTCAAGATCAACTGGGGTATCGTAGACCCCAGATAGAAATAGGGCTGCGTTTATCGATAGTTCAAAGAATCCTAATGCAGTGTCAAGCTTGCCATCATTTGCTTCATTTATTGCCCTTCTCTTGTACGCCTCCCTGATCTTTTGGAAATCCTTGAGTTTCGCGTTTACATCCACAAACAGGTTCAATGTATTGTCATCTTGATAGTTACACTGGAGGAGGGATCTAGATACGAGAACTTCGGCCTTTTCCAGGTCACCTTTTTCAAGAAATTCTTGGGCTAGTTTTAGATTCGCCTTCCATCTAATGGCAGGAGCAGGATCATAAGTTTCTGCTGGCAGGGGAATGGAGTATCTCGACTCCTGATTTGAAAACTCCACCAGAGCTTTTGGAGCGACATCGCCTTGAGGCGAATCTGGATTTCGGGGTGGGAGGATCTTTGCAATGCTTTCCAATTGGCGAGATAAACCGAAACGTTCCTCAATGAGTTTTCTATATTTTTTTGGATTGTAATCGGATTCAATTATTTTTTCGACAAATTCAGGAATCGAATTCCAGATATATTCTTGTGGATAAATACCCTTCGCTCCTACGAAATTGTGAATAACAGGCTTTAGTCCGCATGCCATTGCTTCCATCAAGCCAACGGGATGTCCCTCTAGGACGCTCGTGTTGATAATATAATTTTTATCTTCAAGCCAAGACCCCACATCATTTATCCATCCATTGAGGAAGACTTTGTTTTTCAGATCCAGTTCTCTAATCATTTGATTGAAATAAAGCTCATACCTTGGATCCTGAAAATCACCACCTATAAACAATTTATAATTATCATCTTCCCGGACAAGTTCTCTGAAGGCATGCAGAAGAAGCATGGGCCCCTTCTTGTGGTTAATATGTCCGAGGTAAGCCAAGTTTTTTCCTTTCGCCCTATATTTGAAAGGAAACCTGTCCAGATTCACGCTATTGGGAACTACATGAACATTGTTAACCCTCTCTAGAAGGTCTGGGATCTGTTGAAGGACGATATTTTTTATGTGCTCTGCTACGAATATTAAATCGGATATCTTTTCCCACTTTATTCTTCCTGCATATCCTGCCAAGGCTTCGTAACTGTGCAAGCGACAGATTACCCGTTTTCCGCCCAACAGGGTTGCATGATTGGTTAGTGCGATTGCTAATTCATTTGCCCATTCCAGCCAAATAATATCAGCCCACCTAATTGTTGATTCTATTTCTTGGTCATTGCTACCGTAGCAAGTCTGCACTTCATAACTGGTACCAAGAAAATTGACGATATCGCCTAGGAAGGAATCAAGACCAGGGAGGCACAATACAGCGATCTTGGGCCTCACCTGAACCAGTGAACGAGCATTTTCTAAAATCCGGAGGATTTCTGTGTCCTCAGGATATCTCTCAGTGATCTTTTCCAAAAAAGATACAGCTTCATGCAGCTGATTCAATGTCCGAAGCACATTGGAAAGGTTAATAACAGCATCCTTATAAAAAGGATCTATTTCCAACGACCGGACAAGATAATTGGTGGCCTGCTCAAAGTCTTGCCTTTGATAGGCAATAACCCCAAGATCATTGTATACCTCCTTGTTCTGAGAATCTTGGTTCAGAATCTCCAAAAAGCATTTTTCCGCTTCTTCGATTTTCCCTTCACCAAATAATGCTTCGCCCTGTTTTATGGGGTTTTCCATGAAAAGCAACCTCCGCTCACTTTTTTATTGACAAAACGACCCAAAAGCAATACACTTTTCAAAATTTTGTAATACAAAGGTGCGATATGAAAAAAACGCTTACCCTCAGGTTAGATTCAAGGTTTTACAATCAACTTGAATCGATAGCAGCC
>JAFDDT010000103.1 GCA_019310725.1 Deltaproteobacteria bacterium
TCCTAGATGACTGCCGAAGTTTTACATTCTTCTGTGTTCATAATATATAGATGCGAAAATGTGACTCCTCTCGGGCATAAATCACGCTTCAACCACCACTACAGCTTGATGATGACGGTGTATGAGCAAAAGAACAACCGCTATCAACAATCCTAATAACTGGATCATGATGTTGCCGAATAAGATCAATCCCGCCCCAAAAAACAAAAAAAGCCGGAAAAACCAATTTATGCTTCCAAGCCAAAACCCTTCTATTGCCACAGCTATTAGGCCTATACCAAGAAAGCTCGCTATGATCGTAATAATCACATCCATCCAAGGGCCATTCATGAGGAGCGGCTTATAGGCCATGATAAATGGTACGACAAAAAGGACAAAGGCAAATCGTACTGAGGTAAATCCTGTTTTCATGGGATTTGATTCAGCTATACCTGCTCCAACAAAGGCTGCCAGACAAAACGGAGGTGTAAGTGGTGAGGATTGTGAGAACCAGACGATGGCCAGATGAGCAGCCAGCAGAGGAACTCCTAATTTGAGCAGTGCTGGAGCAGCCAAAACAACTAATATTACATAAGCTGGTGTAACTGTCATACCCATCCCGAGAATATATGCTGCAAAAAAGACAAGCACCATAGCGAACGGAAGAAAATTATGGGCATAGGAAAGAATTAGACTTGAGAACTTCAATGCGAATCCAGGGAAGGTAATCCCTGCCAAGATGATACCCATTGTGCCAGCAGTGGCGCCTATGGCAAGGGAACCCTTCGCCCCATTATAGAGGGTTTGAATCAAAGTTCGGAGGGTAAAACGCGTGTCTTTCCGGATCATGGCAACAATGAACATACAAATAATGGAGTAAACTGCGGATAGATGAGGGGACAACCTAAATCCCAATAGCAGGATAAGTATGACTGGAGGCAAAATGAGCAACCAGCCCCTCTTTAGGGTCTTCCGGAAATCCGGGAGCTCATCCCTTTCCATTCCTTTGATGCCATGCTTTACAGCATGCAAATGGATAGCCACGTAAAATGAGAAATACCAAAGGATTGCAGGGATAATTGCAATCTTTACAAGTTCGATATAGGGTGTCTCTGTAAGAGCAGCCATTACAAAGATAACCGATCCCATGACTGGCGGTGTTATGTGACCACCTATGGAGGCGCCTGCTTCAAGGGCTGCAGCCACATGCGCCTTGAATCCTGCTTTTTTCATTAGCGGTATGGTAAATGTACCCGTTATAGCCACATTCGCAGCACCACTTCCTACGATAGAGCCAATAAGTCCGCTGCCTATTACCGCTACTTTTGCTGCACCTCCTATAGCTCCACCCACAATGGAAAGAGCAACATTAATGAAGAGTTCTCCGGTTTTCGTGGCTGTCAGGAAGGCTCCAAATAGGATAAAGAGAAAAATATAGGTTGCATACACTCGGCATATCACGCCAAAGATTCCCTCCAAGCTGTACATGTATTCAATGATCCGATGAAGCGAGAAACCCTTATGCGCAAACTGTCCTGGGAAGTACGGTCCAAAGTAACAGTACAAAATTAATATTACACCTATTCCGGGCAGTAAAATTCCAAGTACCCGTCGACAGCTTTCCAGGGATACAATAATGGCCAGCAACCCAAAAAAGAGGTCGGGTTTTGAGAACAATCCTACCCTGTTCTCCATTGCCTCAAACTGGGTCATGAAATACACTACCACCACGACCGTTGCCACAATTAAAAGATAATCAACAGCCGTTATTCGATTAAGGGATACCTCCCTGGCAGGATAAAGAATGAAAACAAGAATTACTGTAACACCGAAGTAGATAGGCAAAAAAACATAAAAAGACACAACAGCCAGAGCTGAATAAAGCATGAAAAGCGACAGGCTGACACCTGTGAAAACGGCAGCATTCTTTGTTGCTCCCCCTAGATCACGGGTCCTGGCCAATTCTGGACTCAAAACTAAGAATAATCTTTCCATAAATGAGCTTTTAGTTCTTGGAGTTTCCATATTTAATGTTTTCTACCTCGAGTCTTCCAATATTATATCTTGAAATAGTTAACTTACTCGTGAAAATATGAATCGCAATAAAAGGATAGGGGAGTAAGGTGGGCAGTTTCCACCTGCTCCCCCTTCGTTATTCCAAAACCAGTGATCTATTATCTTAGGGTGGAGATGTTGGCAGGGATTGTCAGTCCTTTCTCTCGCCAGAATCTCTCAGCACCGGGGTGAAGCTTTAGTCCAACCTGGGACATACCTTGCAGCTTTGGGACATCTGGTGCATTGAGCGCTTTCCATTTTACAGATGCAGTGCGAAGTTCCCTTTTTGCTTCAGGCGTCATAATTATCTTTAGTATCTCATATGTGACCCATTCAGGGACATCCTTGTGAGCCACAAAGTAGGCCTGATATCCTAGCACAGGGACATCCTCAGTTTGACCTTTATAGGTATTTGCTGGCAATTTAGATCTTACAAAGGGTGGGTATTCCTTCAGAATTTTATCAAACATATAACCATCTATAGGTACGATTTTGCCATCTCGAGCTGAAAAAACCTCCACAACTGTCGAGGCAGGAGGGGCGCCCGCAGCGCACCAGGCATCGATTTTCCCATCAATTAAAGCAGAGGCGGACCCCGGAAAATTCAGTGAAGTTTCATGTATCGTGTCAAAAATGCCATATGCTTTCAGTGTTAGTCTTCCAATATAGCGGGTGTTCGACCCAGGCGTACCGGTATTGATGCGCTTTCCTGCCATATCCTTAATGGAATTAATGCCCTTACTTTTAAGGGTAATCCAATAATGCATCGAATCTCCTGAGTTAATAACCCCGCGAAGGTTTTCGCATTTTCCTTCCTTAAATTTTTCTATTCCCAGCAAAGCCGGATAAATGATAGTGGTTCCGGAGAAGCCCAACTCTGTATCTCCGGAATTCACTAGACGGGTATTGTGCACAAACCCTCTGGTTGTCTGGGCAGTTAGGGATAACTTATCTGAATGTTTATTTACATACTCAGCAAGAGCCGCTGCCTGTATGTAAGATGATTGGCCAATACCCGCGCCAGCCACTGACAGGCTCAACTTCTTGGCATCCGCATTTACTGCCGAAAGCACAACAAAACAGACAGAAATAGCAAAAATGAGCACTCCTTTTGTTGCTTTCCAATGTGATTGCGAATTCTTCATAACAATGTCCTCCTTTTGAGTTAAAGATATGATCTCACATCCTTCCAACCGTTTTTCTTCTGAATTTTCCCTATATATCACCTCCTCTCTGTTATTGATCACCACTAAGAGGGAAACTCCATAGTTCCCGTTAAGAGTCGAACAAATTAACCGCTGGGTTCCGAGAATCTAATACATCCGCCAGTTAAGATAGAAGATTCTCATCGTAGGGAACTGTTGTAAAAAACTCATTTCCATCTTCGGTAATCAAGATGGTGTCTTCCAAACGAACTCCTCCTCCACCCGGAACACCCGGTATAAAAACCCCTGGCTCCATGCTAAAAATCATTCCCGGTTTAAGTACTACCTCGTCCTCGCTACCGACGGCGGCGACCTCCCCCACAATCGGGTAGCACAAACCTGTAGTGCCAAGACTGTGACCCAGCAAACCTAAATAATCATAGCCTTTGAATCCAGCATCCACAACGGCCTTCCTGGCAGCTTCATTTACATCCCTGTTGGTATTTCCTGGTTTCATAGTACGTTTTATCTCCATCATCATGGCATAAACGGCCTTATAAATATCCTTTTGCTTCTGGTTAGGTTTTCCAAAAATAACCGTACGGGTGAAATCTGAAAAATATCCATTGAAATTTCCACCAAGATCCAAAAATACCAGTTCCCCCCAGTTAAACCAAGATCCAAAAATACCAGTTCCCCCCAGTTAACCTTCTTATCAGAGGCAAACCGCCGCAATGGGGCTGTTCCATCTCCAGAGGTTACGATCAGGCTACACTGTGGTACTTCCATGCCATTAGAGTATAGGGAGTGCATCGCCTCTGCCAGAATCTCACATTCCCGAACCCCTGCATCGATACTGTTTATGGCTTTGTCCATGGCATAACAGGCATGCTGGCTAGATGCCCGCATGAGTTTGATCTCCTCGCTATTCTTTATCACCTGAGCATCTAAAACGCAGTGATCCCCATTAACGAATTCGGCCTTTGGAAAAGCCTCTTTGAGCTTTATCAAGACCGTCATTGCCACATGATCGATACCGATTTTTCCCTCGGTGATCCCCAGTTCCTCAAAAGCAGGCTTGAATTTCTTATTCACCTCTGTCTCTGCGATTCCAGGATCATCCATGGTAGCTAGGGGACGAATATTTTCCTTTTTCATCCAATACATGGTATCCCAGCATCTTTCAACACATCCGCTGGTGGGAAAAAGGATTGGGTCTTTGTCAACGGCCATAATACCGGCGTTTCTGGTGAGAAAAGAGATAGGCCACCACAGGGGTCGGTAGCTTGTCATATAGCGCAGATGCTCAGCTTTAAAACATAATATCGCGTCTAAGCCATGTTTTTTTAGCTGTTCATTCAGGCTTTTTTGTCTTTCCTTGCGCAACAAATCAAAATCTACCCTTTTGGCCCAGTCTATTGCAAAGTCCATAGGTTAAACCTCCTTAAAATAATGAATACCTTCTAGTTTTCCTTGAGTCTAACTTCTTTTCTTCTAAGGTCAGCCCCGAGGCACTGCTCAGTGAAGAAAAATTTCCTCTATATATTCCTTGAAGGCACTGGAGATATGTTGCCTCATCCTTTGTTCGGCTACATCTTCGTCTCTTTCTTTTATGGCGCTCAAGATCTCTTTGTGTTCTTCAAATGCTTTATCTATTCTGCCCGGTATTCTGAGTCCACCCTTCCAAATCCTCATGATGCTCGTCCTTAGACGCTCCATAGTGTTGGCTATCATACTATTACTACAACTTTGTAAGATGAATTGGTGAAGCTTTTCCCCGATTTCAATATAATTTTCCAATTCAGTATCCGCCGAATGTTTTTCACTTCTCTCGAATAGCTCAATAATTGTTTCAAGCGTGTCGTCCTCTCGCCTTCTCGCGGCTAACCTTGATGCCATGCCCTCCAGGGCCTCTCTCATTTCAAAAATCTCTTGCAAATCCTTTGAGGTAATATTCTTGACGAAGGCCCCTTTGCCAGGAAACCTATCAACCAAACATTCGTTCTCCAATTCTTGAAGGATTTGCCGGATACGTGTCCTCTTTATTCCATATTGTATTGCAAGGGGCTCCTCTGGCAATGGCTGTCCCGAAGAATACACATCGTTTATGATCTTAGCTTTAATGTCCTCATAAACAGATTGAATATCCTTTCTAAAATGATTCATCATTTGCTGCCTTTACCTGTCGATTAAAAGGCCTCATTAAATAAAAAAATGACCAACCAAGTATCCTAACTGATAGAAATCCTTTATTCGGTTTAATTGTTAGCATAAGATTAGCAATAAGTCAACAAATAATTAACAATTATTTAACACCAAAAGTAAAAAAGCGCTTCACTCCCATGTTTCGTACCATAGCTCGTCTCCTTTGTGGTATGGAGACCTGTGGTCAAGGAGTACCAACGCGATTTGTGACAAGCTGCGGTCTTGCCAATGAACTGATTGAGGCACGGGACGAAAAGGTCCTCGGACGGGCCATGGAACGCTATACAGGGTATGGTTTGTTGATCATTGATGAACTTGGTGGGTACATCCCCTTTTCCAAAGAGAGTGCCAACCGGATATTCCAGGTCCTTGCTGAACGTCATGAGAGAAAATCGGTGATAATAACCACAAACCTAGGCTTTGGAGACTGGAGCCAAGCTTTTGGAGATTCTGCATTGACGGAAGCGCTATCGGACAGGGTGACCCAGAAGGCACATATCATTACCCGTACCTGGGAGAGGTATCGACTGAGAGATACAATAAAGGAAGGGTAGGCTATAATTCGCGGCGGATTGCCATTTATCTTGAGCATGAACCTGGGATACTTCTACCTTGTCCTGAATTTGACAGATACTCACTTGTTTATGATCACATGGAGGAAAGGCACTGGCAGCATTTAAATACCTGCCACGTAACTACCTCCCCACGCACCCGCCCTCCTCGTATTAAATGCAAGGTACATGGATTGAGATGTATTCTCTCCGAATGGGCAGAACCGGGATCGGATCTGACCATGGCCTTTGAGAGCCATCTCATTGCCCTAGAGAAAGAGTGGAGCGTGCAAGTCAGAAGAACCTGCGTAACCTCTGGAATTATTTACGGATGGGATGGGCGCTGAAGTTCTTCAAGAGATGGTATTCTGGGCTACCCACTGCAGCCTTCGACCCATCAGCAAGGTTGCCAAGACAATAAAGAGGCATCTGTAGAATACCTGACATACCTGAAACACCGAATAACCAATGCCCTTTCTGAGGCACTCAACGCCCAGGTTAAGAAGATCAAACAAATGGCGTGTGCCTATCGAAACAGGGAGCATCATAGGACCCCAATCTACTTCCATTGTGGTGGACTCGATCTCTATCCGAGAACGAAAAACTATGAGAATGGAACTACAATATGTTGGGGGCACCCACAGTAAATCCTGATGCACCTATTCCGGTTCTCTGGCAAATACATCATTGTACCAGCCCTTCTGAAGGATTCCAGTAATTTACTTACATCAAGGTATTGTAGCCATTGAACAGACACAATCTATACCAAAAAAATTTCAATTAGCCACTTCTTGCACGCTCCTCCATTATCAACTCCACAGCCCATCGCGCACCCTTTCCCACCACCATAGGGCATTTATCTTTCTCATACCCACCCATGATCTCTTTCTGTCGTTTGTCTTCCGGGTCCCACTTATCAAAAGATCTTCCAAAAATCCTTCTCTCAATATCATCACAGAGAGTGCTGCCAAACTCCTCTTCGAATCTTGCAGAAAGCCGCTTTACGAGACTGAGCAATCTAAGCTCTTTCTCCAAATTTAGCCGCGCCTCCTTATCGGGGTGCTTCATAGTCTGGAGGTTCCGGCCGCAGGAAAGCCCTATAGCCATAACACCTCCAATCAATGCTCCGCAGACCGATCCGGTTCGACCTATTCCACCTGCAAAACCTGTAGCGGCCTTAAGGGCATCGTCACTTGCCAGACCCAATACCTCTTGAATTGCTAACAGTGTGCACTGACCGCAATAATGGCATTCTTGCGAATATTTGCAGCCCCTGTTTTCAGCCTCCTGTAGTAAATCTTCTTTGGACACGTTCACTCTCCTTTCATAGGTTTCGCTATTTCTCACTATCATTTTGCTGTTCCAACACATCATGAAGAGCTTCCCGATATCCTCTTTACCCCTTCCCCATGACAGCGCAAAATCGTGGTACCATACCCCTTAAGGCGCCCACAGGTACATAAATTGCACCCTGGGAATCAAAGAGAGCAAATCACCGTTGATGGCGATAAGATTGATTTCATTGCTGGAAGTTTGGGGAAACCCTGAGTAGATAGTTCCCTTATAGCTACCAGGACGGTAGTACGTAATGACCTTTGCCTCTTCGAGTTTGAGAGAGCTTTTCATTTCTTTCACTGCATCATCGAGATAGCCGATCTGGTCAACGAGCTTCACCTCCAGTGCCTGTTCCGCCGTAAAGATACGGCCATCTGCAAGCCTTTGTACCTCCTTTTTGGTTAATCGTGGCTTTCGCCCCGCGTAGACCACCTCTACAAAACGCTCGTGCAATGCATTGATTACTGTTTGGATAATCTCTGTCTCTTCAGGGGTACTTGGTCTAAAGGGGGACCATATGTCCTTTTTATCAGCAGATTTTATGGTCTCCTCCTGAATCCCTACCTTCGAGAGAAGCTGCTCTACGTTAAACTTCATGGCAATTACCCCAATATTCCCGGCAATTGCGGTGGGGTGTGCTATAATCTCATCAGCAACCGAGGCAACATAGTACCCGCCTGATGCGGCTAAACCAGTCACACATGCAATAATTCTTGCGCCTGTCCGCTTCTTGAATTCCACCAATTCATGATAGATGGTATCGGTTGCAGCAACGGTTCCGCCGGGAGAATTGATCTTAATGATCATGCCGACCACAGCCTCGTCCTTTTCCGCCTTTTGGATTTCCTCCTTGATCCGAGCTACCAAGGAGGTCTTTTGTCGAAATCCGATCCCGCTTGCCTTTTTCTTCTCGGAAATGACGTCTGATATATCCAACAGGAGTATCTTGGCATGCCCCTCCCCTTCCAAAACCTGCTCCTCTAAACCCTGTGGAGGGGAAAACAGAGGAATCTTGACAATAGCACACCCTGCTACAACCAAGAACACAACACAAAGGAACCAAGTCAGATGTTTCATGGTATTTAGATCCTCCTCATAATATCGATGGTGTCCGTTGAAAGTTGTCAGTTGTCCGTTGATAATAATTGGGAAAACGACCAACTAAAATCGATGGGTCAAAAAGATCACTCGTTTCTTTCTCAGTATCTTAACTACACGAGCAGGCACCTGCTGCCAACAGAGTTCTGAAGCGATGTGCAATGGTAAAACCGTTACTATCGATAATTACGGTTCCGCATCTCCTACAAGCATGCAGATTATGTCCATTACGTTTGTGCGGGTTGGGCCAGTTTTGAGCAAATCTCCGAGGGATTCGAAAAAGGAATATGAATCGTTAGCCAGGAGATAAGAGTAAGGATCCAGATTTGCCTGCCTAGCCCTGCTGCAGGTCAGGCCGCTAACAATAGCGCCTGCGGCATCGGTGGGGCCGTCTGTGCCGTCTGTTCCGGCACTGAGCATAAAAATCCTGTCCCAGCCGTCTATGGAGATGGCACATGCCAGGGCCAGCTCTTGATTCCTGCCCCCTTTGCCCTTGCCCTGAATAGTGACCGTTGGCTCCCCTCCTGCTAGCACACAGGCAGGGGAAGATATGGGCAGACCTGCCTGGCAGATCTCTTTGCCGATGGAAGCAAAGACCTGGGCCACCTCCCGTGCTTCTCCCTCAATCTGAGACGAAAGGATCATGGTTTTATATCCAAGAGAAATGGCCTGCTCTTGAGCGGCCAGAAGCGCACCCCTGTTGTTTCCTACGATAAGGTTTTGAACCTTTGAGAATGCTGTATCCCCAACCTTGGGTGTTTCAGGTACCATACCTGCTGTACCTTTTCGAAAATGTTCGGCCACCGTTTCAGGCAGCCTGCGAGCAAGATTATAACGCTGAATTATCTCGGTGCAATCGGCGAATGTGCTTTCATCGGGCACCGTAGGACCAGAGGCAATAACGTCCAATCTGTCACCAATAACATCCGACAAAATTAAGGAGACCAAGGTAGCGGGATCGGCAGTTTTGGCAAGCCAGCCTCCTTTGGTGAGCGAGAGGTGCTTCCTGATCGCATTGATCTCATTGATGGTTGCACCAGAGTCCAGAAGAAGACGCGTAGTTTCTTGCTTCTCATCCAGATTTATCGGAGGAGAAGGCGCCGGCAAAAGAGCGCTCCCCCCACCCGAGAATGCACATATGATCAGATCCTCTTCTGCACATTCACGGATCTGATCCAAAACTACCTCTGTAGCCTTCAGACCTGCCTCATCGGGAATAGGGTGACCTGCTTCCATGGTATGTGTCTTTCCAAGAGGCATCCCATATCCATACTTAACAACAATCCACCCATTTGTCAGTCGGTCTCCAAGGATATCCTCCAGGGCCTTGGCCATGGGTGCTGTTCCTTTTCCTGCCCCAATCAGGAAAATCCGTTTGAAACGATCCAGAGCATAAGAGCGGTCTCCAACAAATAACCGGTTTCCTCTACGCCGCACATATCTTCGGACCGCTCTTTCAGGATCCACGGCATCAATTCCTGCTCTAAAAATATCTTGTAAATCCTTTTGCTGAGCCTCTATCATAGTATCTCCCCTACTAATCCATTTACCCCCTGCCCTCATCAGTCAAATACCATCCCAAATGGTGGCTTGGTTTTAGCCTTCCCCTCAGGGGCCGGCTTTTGGCCCGATTTCTCCCTCTCAAGAAATAAGGCCAACCCACGAAATTCCTCTTTGCGTCCTCTGTGAACTCGATCGATCCTGAGCCAAGTCGAAGGGGAGCGGGCGAGAGATTGTCATAGCCGCACGACCGAGCGCACTCACCTGTAAAGGTGAAGGCAGATAATTAATCAAGATTTCTTGGCTGACCGGTATTATCCAGAACACTCTGCCACAGGAGGCTTGATGGGTCTATTTTATTTCGCTCCTTGACGGAGAGCCGGATAGGTATATGGACAAAATGAGCGTTCCGTATCCCCACGATCATCCCGGTCCTGCCTGACATTGCAGCATGAACCCCGCTCTCGGCGAACTGGAAACACAATACAGAATCATCCGGGGTTGCCGGCGCGCTGCGTACAGTATATGAGGGATCAAGGTATTTTATTGATGTGGGAATATTGCGGCTCTCAAAGTATTCTGTTATTGCTGTTTTCAGAAAGAGCCCTATATCTCCAAGTTTTTTGTTTCCAGAAGCATCAATGCCTTCAACAGGCACATACTCCTGCCCTGCTCCTTCGGCTACAACGATTACAGCATGACTTTTTTTGGCTATGCGGTCCTCAAGATAAGAAAAAATCCTTTGTATAGAAAAAGGAACCTCCGGTATCAGTACAAGGTTTACATCACTTGATGCCAAGGTGGCATACACCGCGATAAAGCCCGACTCCCTTCCCATAAGTTTGACTATTCCTATTCCGTTCTTTACCCCCTTAGCTTCCATGTGGGCACCGGTTATTGGTATCTGGCTCATAGCTACAGCAGTTTCAAAGCCAAATGACCTTTCGGTGAATAGAATATCATTATCAATGGTCTTTGGAATGCCAACAATAGAGATAGGGAGACCCCTTTCTTCTATCTCCTTGGTTAGTGCAAGTGCGCCCCTCTGGGTTCCATCACCACCAATGGTAAAGAGCATATCTATTTTTTCTTTCACGAGGAAATCTACCATAAGTGCTGTGTCCTGAGGCCCCCGGGAGGTGCCGAGGATGGTGCCGCCATATTTGTGAATATCTTCAACTAGGTCTGGTTCAAGGACCAGAGGTTCATGGTTGAATGAGGCTATCAAGCCCTCGAATCCATACCGCAGACCAACTATCTCCCTGACCCCGTACCGATACCACAGGACCATGACTATAGCCCTGATAACATCATTCAGTCCGGGGCAGAGCCCCCCGCAGGTGACTAACCCAGCCCGGCTTGTTTCCGGATTGAAAAAAATCTTCTCTCGGGGACCAGCCTTCTCAAGAAAGGGTGGTGTGCCTTCGCCTTTTTGGTACCCTGACAGGGTTGCATCGAGAAGTACCCCCTCCCCATCATTAATAAAAACCGCAGAATCCAGGGGAGAATCAAAGGTGCTTTCTCCAACTCTCTCAATACTCAAGTCTTCTGACATTTTCATGTCTCCTTGCCAAACAAAAGGTACTGGCTGCAACCATGGCATTTTTGCATTTTACACCCAAATTAACAACCAAAAATAGCACGGGGCTTTTAACCTTGGCTAAATCCACGGTCTTTTGGTAAGATCAAGCAGTCACAGGCTGTTGCCCAAACGGAAATCCCAAACAAATCTTGGCGAAGCGGAAGATAAGCGATGTCTGCCTTTTTAGCCCTAAAGGCGAGTTTTGACATCGCCTGGAGTGAGCCTTAGATTTATCAAACAACGTTTTAGACTAAGAGAAAAGGGATTTCGGCAACAGCCTGGTCATAGATGATGAGCGTGAAAGCCTCTTTGCCCAGGCTCGGTCAAATCCTCTCAAAAAGCCTGGGAGGATTTTTTGGTGTATGTAAAAATCCGAGAGGTTCCTGATAAGCCCTGAGCATGAAAGGAGGTATTTAGCATGGAGGCCATGATCTTAAAGGAATTCTGTGAGATCGGAAAGCCAGGACAAGCGAGAAAAACGGGTGATTTACCCCTCAAAGAAACCCCATTAGAGATGGCAGAACTACCGTATCCAGTCCCGGATGCTAAAGAAATCTTAGTCAAGGTTTCTGCATGCGGGGTTTGCCATACCGAACTCGATGAGATTGAGGGTAGGCTTGTCCCACCAAAATTTCCCGTCATTTTGGGTCATGAAATTGTTGGAAGAGTGGAAGCACTGGGTTCAGGTGCAACCAAGTTTAAGGCCGGAGATAGGATAGGGATCGCCTGGATCTATTCCAGTTGCGGGAAATGTGACTTCTGTCTCAGGGGTGATGAGAATCTATGTGACCAGTTCCAGGCCACCGGCCTTGATGCCAATGGTGGCTACGCCCAGTTTGTTGTTATCTCAGAGGACTTTGCCTACCCTATCCCTGACAGATTCTCCGATTCACAGGCTGCCCCACTTCTGTGCGCTGGGGTCATTGGTTACCGTGCCCTGAGGCTCTCTGGCATAAAACCTGGGCAAGTCCTTGGCCTCTATGGATTTGGAGCTTCTGCGCATATTGCCATTCAGGTTGCCAGGTATTGGGATTGTAAAGTATTTGTCTTTACCAGAAAAGTCCAAAAAGAGCATCAAGATTTGGCCAAAAAATTGGGGGCAGAATGGGTTGGTGCAACCGGTGATACTCCTCCGGAAAAGCTCGATTGTGCCATTGACTTTACCCCGGTAGGGGAACCGGTCCGGGAGGCCTTGGGCGTATTGAAAAAGGGGGGAAGGGTTGTTGTAAATGCAATCAGAAAAATCAACCCGATCCCCGAATTGGATTATGCAAAATACGTGTGGCACGAGAGGGAGATAAAGAGTGTAGCCAATGTTGCCCGAAGAGATGCACAGGAATTTCTGCCACTAGCTGCTCAGATTCCCATTATCCCTTCTGTTCAGGAGTTTGCGTTGCACGAGGCCAATCAGGCCCTCATGCTACTCAAAGATGGGAAAATGCAGGGGGCTGGCGTTCTACGGGTACCGGACTAGACTGACGCTCACGCCCGATTTCCCAGTGTTAACGGCCCTATTCGGCACACCTATCTTGAGGAATACCAGACCTGGCCAGTCTGCTAAGCCATACTGCAATTGTGCAGGAGCGGGGGTTTGCTCCCGAAAAATGTCAAAAGCAGAGATTTGTCCCGGCTCACTTCATAAAAGCTTTTTAAGAGTGGCCGCCCCTTTCAGTTGGGGGTGTCAATACTTATTGAAGATTTATGCCACCCGCCCTGTTGAACCGGGGAGCCTCCGGGTGTTCAACTAGGGTTAAACGTTCTTGCTTTTATCTAACTGGGATGTGGTCATAGTTTCAAACCTAATTCCTTCAATTAACAATAATATCAAACACTTTTCCCCCGATTGGTAAGTTCGGCACTCTAATCCCACCCCGCATACTGTTTCCAGTGTATACGTGTAATGAATAATCAGAGGGCTGGCCTGCTATTCCATAAAAAGCATAACGCCCTGCCGGATTTGTATAGGATCTTTGTACAATCGCATTTGTACTATTGCGTGTGAGTCTTACTTCCAAGCCGATAGCTGGATAACCGGTACTCCACCTGACATCCCCCCACACGAACAATTGTGACTGACCCAATACGTTTGTTGCAAAGATACTGAGAATGAAGGTTAATAATGCCAATTTAGCAAAATATTTTTTCATGTATCCCCTCCAGGCATAGGCTTTAATACAATTTTATCTTTAATATTTAATTCGCCATTCTTTGCTTCTACCCTATTTCTATCATTGAGGTCTATTGGTTCTGTATTATAAGCGGGATGGGAAAAAGACAACACCGGAAATCTCCCCCTTGAGTCTTCGACAACATCCAGGCCAACGTTTTTTTCGGCTTGACGAATGGGATAATGAGGGGGATAAGTTTCTGAGATTATGATATCCTCGGGATTTTTTCCATCCATTTTTGTTACAGTTCCGGTTACTTTATAGGTATATGTGCTGCTGAAAAAGCCTTTATAAACCGAAACTGTAATGGAAAGAACAGCGGCAATTAAGGTGATCCATAATGCTTTTTGAATACTCGGCGATATATTAATGATACCAGTTACCGCGCCTACCCAGAGGATGACACAGATCAGCGAAAGCCCGACTCCAAATACTACTATGGTGTAGGTTATCGATTGAGGATTCGGTTCGGTAAAAAGGCAGGATGCCTTCAAAACAAACGTCACAACGCATGCCAAAAGCACAACGACTATGAGTAGGTGAAAAGTGCTTCTTACCCAAGTGGGTGGGTATGTGACAACCTTATTCATAATATCACTCCCTTTGCATTTTGGAAAGGCTTTACCTAACTCTCAATGAGGTAGCCCAAAAATAGCATTCATTTGGCACATCTTTGGCTCAATATCCTGATATAGGGATACTATTCTATTCTTGTAACATAACTACCCCGACAAATGTAGAACATTTCTCAGGGTAACGTCAAAGTCGTGGGCATGGGTATCTTTTTTTTTGGTTATGCCCCTATAATATGGCCCCTTACTGGGTCGATTCAAAATGGTTTTTTGAGCCATAAGCCTTAGAATCATAGGCTCCATCTATATAAACCATTTTGAAACGCCTGCCCGCCGAGGCGGGCGGGCCCACTCATCTAAACTTTGTGGGGCACAATCCAAAAAAAAAGATACCCATGCCCTGCAAGAAGCTTAGAAATCAAAAGCCCTAGGTTTCACTATGACGTGGTCCTGACCTCTAGGAATGGGAGGATGCCAAGGTTGGGCCGGAGTTACCCCTCTCAGTCTTTAGATAGTGGCCATATTACCATATCATGAAAGGAGCCTGAGAGCTGTTCGCTGAATGCTTAATTGCTGCCTGCTATGCTTGTGGCAAAGGCGGCGTTTGATCGCGAAAAATGGCAAACGTAGAGATCTGAACCCCGCAACCCATTAAACTGAAGAGGAAACAATGTCCGCATAAGATCAAGCTACGGCCACTTTCTTTTCGTTTTGGATAACAATTCTAGGATCTGATTTCTTGGGGGGAACCGGAAGCTCTTGTTCTTTTAGCAATTGAATATGTTCCTTCATGCCCCACTTCGCTTTAAACAAGCAATCCTCTACAGAATGGCCTATGCCTGAAAAGCCTTCCAGATCAGGAGAATAGAATCCAAAATAATCTGGCTCTTCAGTAGCTTCAAGTACTAGCGAAGCTCCGCCTCAAACCGACTAGTTGAGGAAAATAATAATCCATTTCTTGAAGTGAAGCTATTAGGGCTTCGTTTAACGTTCTACGGTTGCGCTGCTGGTTTCGTAT
>JAFDDT010000104.1 GCA_019310725.1 Deltaproteobacteria bacterium
TGGATGTAGCCTACTTTTTTCCCATAATCTATAATTCATTCTTCAAGACTCCCAAAGAGGCTATCAATCCACATCTTGATGAGGCCCCGGCAATGATGGTGGTTCCCCTGGTGATAACGGCAGTTATTTCACTCATATTGGGGGTATTTCCCAACGCCTTCTTTCATTTCTTCAACCTAGCCTCTATGGCAGCTGCGAAGATACTGGGAGGGATGTAAATGGTAAAGGCATTGAAATATATATTCCTTATTTGTGCTGGCGTGAGTATCTTGCTTGGGCTGTTTTTTCGACCTGAACACCCCCACTTTTGGTGGGAAAAGATTCCGGCATTTGATGCAATTTTTGGATTCCTAGGGTGCATTCTCATTGTGGTCGGCTCTAAGGCCCTCGGGCATCATTGGCTCCAGAAGGATGAGGACTATTATAGTGATTGATACACAGCCACCGGCATTCATATTTATTGCAGGGGCCATTCTCCTTCCTTTTCTCCGGGAAAGAAGGCTAAGACGGGTATTTCAACTCCTAATCCCTGTGATAGCCTTTATAGACCTCCTCTATATGCCCGAAGGTACCTATTGGATCTATAACTTTCTGGGATATGACCTCATCTTGGGAAAGGTCGACAAGCTTAGCATGTGTTTTGGATATGTGTTTGTCATTATGGCCTTTTTGGGTATGGTCTATGCCCTCCATGTAAGGGATACTGGGCAGCATGTGGCCGCCTTTCTTTATATGGGGAGCACCCTGGGAGTTACCTTTGCCGGCGATATTTTTACCCTGTTTGTTTTTTGGGAAATCATGGCCATCTCCTCGGTATTCCTCATCTGGTATCAAAGAGATATGGCCGCCCTCGCTGCCGGGTTCAGGTACATCATGGTTCACATATTTGGTGGTTGCTCTCTTTTAGCTGGCATTATCATATATGTGTCAAATACAGGGTCTACTCATTTTGGTTTCATAGAATATGGAGGGCTTGCCTCCCAACTCATGCTCCTTGGTTTCATCATCAATGCCGCTGTGCCTCCTTTTCATGCCTGGCTTTCCGATGCTTACCCAGAGGCCACCGTTACCGGGAGCGTGTTCTTAACCGCCTTCACTACCAAAAGTGCTGTATATGTGCTCTTGAGGGCCTTCCCAGGTGTTGAACTATTGGTCTGGCTGGGGGCCATTATGGCGATATATGGTGTGGTCTATGCGGTACTCGAGAATGATATCAGAAGACTCCTTGCCTACCATATCATCAGCCAGGTTGGATATATGGTATGCGGAGTAGGCCTCGGAACCGAGATGGCTATGAATGGTACCACCGCCCATGCCTTCTCCCACATTTTGTATAAGGCCCTGCTTTTCATGGGCGTTGGAGCGGTAATCCAGGTAACAGGGAGAAGAAAGCTCACTGAACTACAGGGCAGGAACTTATACAAGCAAATGCCCATTTGCCTCTCTCTTTACATGATAGGTGCTTTTTCTATATCAGCAGTACCACTCTTTAATGGGTTTGTAAGCAAAACCATGGTTGTTGCCGCAGCAGGTGAGCTCCACAGACCTATCATACACCTGTTGTTGCACCTGGCCTCTATAGGGACATTTCTCCACACAGGCCTTAAGCTTCCTTACGGTACCTGGTTTGGCAGGGTTCCTGAGGGAGAGAAGGTAGAAGAAATAGAGGCCTCAGAGCCTCCTTTGAATATGTTGGTAGCCATGGGCATGGCCGCCTTTTTGTGTATCTTTACAGGTATTTATCCCAAGATCCTTTACAATATTCTCCCGTATCCCGTGCATTATCATCCCTACACAACATCTAATGTAGTTGCGATGATGCAGCTATTGCTGCTAACGGCTGGTGCATTTTGGCTCTATATAGACAAACTTGGTGGCGAAGCAACCATCAGTGTTGATACAGATTGGTTTTATAGAAAACCAGGCATGCTTTTCCTCTGGTTCGTCAGTCATCCCTTGCAGAACCTCAGAGTTGGGTTGCAGCATCTTCTTTCTAGAACGGTAGCTAACGTTGCGAGTCTGAGCAAGAATCCTATCCTACTTCCTGAGATAGCAATAAGGTATATCCACCTGAGGATTATCAATAGATTTTATCATATCTTCGGATTGGCTGAGGATAAAGTTGAAGAACTGAAGGAATTGGAATCCAGATATGATGCGATAAGAAAGATAACCTATGATAAAGATGTTTACAGAAGACCCATAGGTCTTGGTGTCCTTCTAGCCATAGTGCTTCTGTTTCTCTATGGTTTGGTCTACTTTTTTACATCGCGCTAGGCAGCAAGAAAGGCCACTGCTTGTTAGGGCATTCATTTCAAAGGATTACATGGCACGGTCAGCCCCTACAGTTTGATGTGTTCGAGTTTCTGTAATATATTGAAATACCAGTAGCTTATTAGGTTTTTTACCTGTTGCCTTAAAGATGGAATAATGGAATAATAAAATATATCTGCCGCTAATTTGGATGTTACAGGAAGGTATGGCTCGGCAATTCACCATCCCAGTACGATAGTTTCCACCTATGGGGCAGGCAGACTCGCCCCAGTGAAATAGTTGATTTATTGCAAGGGGCAAGCAGCGGGCAGGGAAAAATGCCATCGCCTTCGGCAAAAGCCACTTCAGTGCAGGACCGATTGCCATACAGGGTCTCTGGTTTCATAAAGGATGGGCTGATATGAAAAGGATTTTTAAGAAGTTATTTTTGATACTGGCTGTCCTGTGTATTCCTGCCGGATTCTTCATAGAACACGAGCACGTAGTTTTTTTGTGGCACAAGATGCCCTCAGTTGAAGTGGTTTTTGGGGCTCTTGGGGCCTTCCTGTTGATATTGGCCACACGGGTATTGGCCTTCTTTGCCTTAAAGAAGGAGGATTTCTATGATTGAGGCCGTTCCGCCTGCCTTTATATTTATCCTTGGGGCATTCCTGATCCCCTTGTTGAAGGGAAAGCTAAAGCAGGTCTACCTTCTTGTGGTTCCCACTGTGGCCTTTTTAGACATCCTATATCTCAATCCAGATATGAGCTGGATATACCACTTTTTGGGATATGAGCTTGTCTTTTGCAGGGTTGATAGACTGAGTCTGGTTATAGGATATATATTTACTATCATAGGGTTTTTGGCCATACTCTATTCTCTGCATACAAAAGAGGACGGACAACATATAGCAGCCTTCCTGTATGTAGGGAGCTCTCTAGGGGTAGTTTTTGCTGGAGATTATTTCAGCCTCTTTGCCTTTTGGGAGATTATGGCTGTGGCGTCCGTGTTTCTCATATGGTATCAAAAAGACAAAGAGTCTCTCAATGCCGGCTTTCGGTATATCCTTATGCACATATTTGGCGGTTGCTGCCTCTTGGTTGGTATTATCATTTATATCGGCAGTAGCGGCTCAATTGGGGTAGACCGTCTGGAACCGGGCATTGCCTACTGGCTTATCCTTGCTGGGTTTGGACTCAATACTGCGTTTATCCCTATTCACACCTGGTTACCCGATGGCTATCCAGAATCAACCATTACGGGGGGTGTGTTTCTTTCGGTTTTTACCACAAAAACAGGTGTTTATGTATTGGCGAGGTGTTTTGCAGGCGCTGATTTTGTAGCATATATGGGCGGGATCATGGCAGTATACGGTGTCATATTTGCACTCCTTCAAAATGATGCTAGAAAACTCCTTTCCTACCATATCGTCAGCCAGGTTGGATACATGGTTGCAGGGGTGGGAGTGGGAACCGCATTGGGTGTAAATGGTGGAATAGCTCATGTGTTTAATCATATCTTGTATAAGGCATTACTGTTTATGTGTATGGGATCGGTCATATATATGACGGGGAGAAGAAAGTTAACCGAGTTGGGAGGCCTAGCACGGTATATGCCTGTTACCTGCATTGCCTGTGTTATAGCCGCCCTTTCGATTTCCGGGGCACCGGGATTTAACGGATTTGTAAGCAAGGGGATGGTCATATCCTCTGCGGTTGAGGTTCATAAGCCCATCTTAGAGCTGATGTTGATCCTGGCGTCCGTGGGAACATTTCTCTCTTTTGTGAAACTGTGCTACTTTACCTTTTTTGCAGAAAACCCCGAGATAAAGTCCAAAGAACCCCCTCGTAATATGCAACTGGCCATGGGATTGACCGCATTTCTTTGTGTGTTTATTGGGGTTTATCCACAGGCGCTCTTTGATGTGCTGCCCTTTTACCCTGTCCACTATCATCCCTTCACCCTCTCCCACGTGATAGGGGTCATTCAACTCTTTATGTTAGCCGGTGTTGTTTTTATGTTGGCCAAAGACATGTTTGCGCCTCACAGGGCGACAATTCTGGATTTTGACTATTTTTATCGCATGGGCGGACGAGGTTTGATTTGGGTGTGTGTTGCACCACTGAGCAGATTCAGGTTTAGACTACAACTGTCTAGCTCTCGAGCAGTAGATATTATTGTCCACCTCGCCAAGAATCCCATGATGATTTTTGAGATCCCAGCGGCATACATTTATCTCAGAATCACCCGTGGACTGAGATATGTAAGCGGGTATTCTTCTGCTGAGATGTATAACGAAAACCTCTATAGGAGACCTATTGGTGTGGGGGTTCTTGTAGCCATTATACTGCTCTTTGCCTTTGCGTTGATTCATTTTATTTTTTAATTGCACAGGATTTGCTCCTTTTGACTGAATATCCTTTATGAGCACATGTTCTTTCAGGTTTTTGAATCTTACAAAAAGTGTAACTGTTCAGGTAGCCACAAAGCCTGCCCACCATCGCAATCCGCTCAGGCGAGGCGGGCGGGGAAGAGGATAATGTGCCCCACATCAAAAGGGATTAAAGGAATGATTCTTTGATTTTAGTGTCTGAGTAGTTACCAAAAAGTTTTAAAAAGGAGAGCTATTTATGGAAATCAAAAAGATGCTGTTTGTAACCGATTTCGAGGGATTGTGGTTCGATGCCTTACGATCATTAATGGCGCTTAGAGAGGTAGGCCTCGACCATGTAGTGCTCCTGCACGTGATAGAGCGTAAGATAGGATATTATACGAAAGAGGAAAAAGCGAGGCTCAAGGCAATGGCGGAAGTCCGTTTTGTTGATTGGGCACAGAGTATATATGAGGAGGGCATGGAATGTGGATCATATATCGTTGTAGGGGATACGGTTAGTAAGATTCAGGAGGCTGTAGAAGAGGAAGGAGTAGACCTTGTTGTAATCAATCGCCAGAAAAGGACTAAGATGGAGAAGTTCTATGTAGATTCCAAGACAATCGAATTTCTTCGAAAAACCCCTGCACCGGTCCTGGTACATAAGTACAGGGCGGAGTCTGGCAGGACGGGTGACAAGCTGTTCGAGAGGCCACTTTTAGCGATGGATTGGTCTCCTCCTGCTACGAGGGCGCTGGAGTTCTTGGTCGGCCTTAAGAGTATCATGAAAAAGCTGTTGGTAGTCCAGGTTGTAACTGAGAGGGGAGTAGAGGGTTTAGGGAGAAGGGGGCTTCAGAAGATGGAAAGAGAGCATAGAAAACGACTGGACGATTTATGTAACGCCCTTGAAGGTGAAGGAATAGAGGCAGAAGCTCACTTCTACATCGGTGATGTCAACCAGATTCAAAACGCAGCCCGGGAATATGAGGCTACTCTTGTTGCCACGGGGACAACTGGCAAGAGTGCTTGGCAGGCAAGGTGGTTGAGAAGTGTTTCCCAGGAACTGGCAGAGTTATCAGAACTACCCACCTTATTGGTTCCTTAACCCTTCGATTCGCAAATACAGTAACGTATTTTGGCGAACAGAACTGGAGGGATCAGTTTTCTAACGATTAGCAAGGGGGAAGATGATGAAGGGTTTTGTCAAAAAGGCTATTTTGCCTATTAGCATTGTGTGTCTCTGTATGGCAGTCCAATTTCAGATTTTTACTACTTTTGCCCAGAAGCAAGATGAAAAGGCGGTGTATGTAGGGATGGATAAATGTCAGGCGTGCCATCCCGAGCATGTAAAAACTTACTCGGATTGGAAGTATGCAAAAAATTTCCGGATACTGGAAATGCGAGGCAAGGATCATGATCCTGAATGTCTTCGCTGTCACACGACGGGATACGGTAAGGAAGGTGGTTTTGAAAGTGTGGAAGCGACACCCCATATGAAGAATATTCAATGCGAGGCTTGCCATGGCCCGGCGAGTTTGCATGTCAAGGCACCTACCGTAGAGGAACATCTGGAAACCTTGAGTATTCCGAGGAACATTTGCACCTCCTGTCACTATCAGCATAAACATATTGGGTATTGATGAAAAAGAAACGGAATAAACTCGTATTGCTTTGGCGCAAACTGAGTCCTGAGGGACTTTTTGGCAGTTTGAGAACCAAGATAATATTGGGGGTAAGCTTGATTCTGGTTCTAGTAATAGGCTCGTTTACCTATTATGAAGCGGTGATGCGAATAAAATTCCACTTGAAAAACCAGGAAGAGAGGGCATTCGATATCAGCGCTGCTGTAATGAAGGGGATAGAGTATCCCATGCTTGATGGAGAGATGGACGATGTGCAGGCTATCCTGGAGAGATTGGGTATGCTTGAGGATGTGGAGGTGGTGAAGCTCTGTGATTTGACGGGCACTATCAGATATAGCAGAAATCCTGATAATATAGGCAAGGCCAGTGTGTCTGGGATTACCAGAAATGCCCTGCGTAACAAGGCGTTAGCCAAGGGCCTGGAGCTACATAGAGGGAAAAAGCTATTATCTCATTCCATTCCTATTTACAATGAGAGGGCTTGTTTTAAGTGTCACGGGAGTGAAAAAGATATACTCGGTGTATTAACCGTAGGGATTAACTGGGGCCCCATTGAGAAGAGGATAAGGGCACTTCGGAATCGGGAGATTGTTGTGGCGGTGATTTCCCTGGCAATTGTGGCCTTTTTCTTGATCCGATGGTTATCCAAGTATGTTACCCAACCCATTTTGAAGGTTACTGAATTTGCGAATGAAGTAAGCCGAGGAAAACTGAATGCTACATTGGATCTGGGTAAGAGGGCCAGATCCAGGGAGAGGGATAAGGGACATGGAGGTGATGAAATAGTCCAGTTGGGTGATTCCCTGATACATATGTTAAGAAATATGAGAGAAATGTATGGGAAAATCTCCTCATTCAGTAAGAATTTGGAGTTACAGGTAGCCAAGAGAACAGAAGAGTTGGAGCAAAAAACGGCAGAACTTGAGCAGGCGAATATAGAACTCAAGAAGCTTGACGAACTGAGATCTACCTTTCTGGCAAATATGTCTCATGAACTCAGGACCCCGCTCAACTCTATAATTGGCTATACTGATCTGCTTATAGATAGGGTGGATGGGGACATAAATGAGGAGCAAGAGAAGAGCCTAACAAAGGTGCACAGAAATGCCAGAAATCTGCTTAAGTTAATCAATGATGTCCTCGATATGTCCAGGATTGAGTCCGGAAGGGTGGAATTAGACTTGCAAGCAGTAAATCTTCGGGAGATTATCCAAGAAACGGTCTCTGCCCTTGAACCGTTGATAAACAACAAAGGGTTGATAATAGATATGGATTTTGATGAAAGCTTACCATTGGGATACGCAGATCCAGATAGGGTCAGGGAGGTGGTAACCAATTTATTGGATAATGCCATTAAATTTACCTCAGAAGGGCGCATAACCGTGAGTGCCAGGCCCTCTGAGATTGGGACTAAGAGGAACCAGCCACCGAGATCCGTTGAGGTTTGTATCTCAGATACGGGCATAGGAATCAGGAAAGAGGATCTTAATAAACTCTTTGACAAGTTCAGGCCACTTGATATCTCAGCCACGAGTGAATATAGAGGGGCAGGCCTGGGACTTAGTATCTGTAAAGGATTGGTTGAAATACAGAACGGGAGTATCTGGGCAGAGAGTAAGTATGGAGAGGGCAGTAGATTTTGTTTCACCTTGCCCGTAGAAGCGGAAGCTATCGAACTGAAAAGGAAGTCCCTCCAGCGGAATTATCAAATAATGGAGGTTTTGAAAGAGGATAAGGGGGTTGAAAAGGCAGTTCAGATCAAGGTGCTGGTGGTCGATGATGAACCGGATCATGTGGAGTTAATCAGCAAGATATTGGGGGAAGAGGGTTATCAGATTACAAAGGCCTATGACGGTGAAGGGGCTATTGAGTCAACAAAACACTCTAAACCCGATCTGATTATCTTAGATTTAATGATGCCCAACATCAGCGGTTTTGATGTAATTGAGTATCTCAAAAAAGGCGATGATACTAAGGAAACCCCAATCATAGTTGTTACTGGTAAGGAGTTGACCAGGGAAGAGATGAAAGTCTTAGATGGAAGGGTGGAGAAGGTCTTGAAAAAAGGGTTTCTCGGGGTGGAAGGCATTCTAGAGGTGGTTAGGAATGCCCTCGATAAATTTGGCCTGAGCTGAAGCGGGAGCAGCTATGGACAGTGAGGAAGTTGATAAAGCCTCTTCGCCGAAAATCTTGGTAGTAGAGGATAATCAGGATAATCGGGAAATGGTGGTTAAGGTCCTCAAGTTCAATGGGTATCAGGTAGTTGAAGCAGTTGATGGGGAAGAGGCTATAGAAAAAGCAAAAGTCGAGGGCCCGGACCTGATTCTTCTGGATATTTTCCTCCCCAAGATGGATGGTTATGAGGCAACCAGGAGATTAAAGGGCGATACAAGCCTCAGGAATATCCCAATAATAGCCCTGACGGCCCATGCAATGAAAGGCAGCATGGAAGAGGCCTTGGCCGTCGGTTGTGATGGCTACATCTCCAAGCCCATTGATGTCCGAGATTTGCCCAAACAGATCCAGCATTTCCTGGAGCCACGTCCCTAATCCATTTACGGAAACTGAAATGACGAGCAAGGCCAAGATATTGATAGTGGATGATGATCCTGATTCCGTGGAATTGCTGACCAAGAGGTTGCGTGCTGAAGGGTACCATACCTCAGAGGCCTATGATGGGGAGCAGGCCCTGCGACAGGTAGAGGAATACCGGCCTGACGTAGTAATACTTGATATAAAGATGCCCAAGATAGATGGCTATGAGGTATGCAGAAGGCTGAAGAGTTCCGAAGATACCAAGCTTATCCCCATTATCATGCTCACGGTGAAGAGGAAGGTGCCCGATAAGGTGAAGGGACTGGATGTTGGGGCAGATGATTATATACCGAAGCCCTTTGATTACAGAGAACTCTCAGCCAGGGTCAGGTACTGGGCTTCGGTCAAGATGGCGGTAGAGGAAAGGGTAAGGAGAATAAAGCGGCTGGAGCAGGAGCTCATCGATTCTGAAAGGTTAGCGGCTATTGGACAAACTGTAGCGAGCCTTGGCCATTACATGAAAAATATATTGTTTGGCCTAAAAGGTGGGTTCTATCTGGCGAGCACAGGCTCCAAAGAGAATAGCACTGATTCGCTTAAGACCGGCTGGGATATGCTGGAAAGGAACGTGGGCAGGATTTCTGATCTGGTTCTTGATTTGCTAGAGTATTCCAGAGACCGGGAGCCAGAATATGAAAACTGTTTTCCCAATGAGATTGCCAATGAGGTCTGTGAACACTTTGAAGCAAAGGCAAAAGAATATGGCGTAGAGATAATTAGAGATTTTGATCCGTCCGTGCAAGAGGTACTTTTGGATCCTAAAGATATTCATCGCTGTTTGCTTAACCTGGTTTCTAACGCCATCGATGCCTGCCTTTTTGACCCTGATGAGGAGAAAAAATGGGTAGTGCACGTGAGGACAATTTTGGAAAATGATGGCGCGGTCAGATTCGAGGTCTCTGATAACGGTTGTGGTATGGACGAAGACGTCAGAAAGAGACTATTTACCACTTTTTTTAGCACCAAAGAGGGAAGAGGTACTGGTCTTGGTCTCCTGATTGCCCAGAAGATAGTTCAGGAACATGATGGAACCATCACTGTCAAATCGCAAGTCGGAAGAGGGTCAACATTTACTATTCGGCTGCCTCATAGGGATGGAGCCGCACAGGGAGCCATGGTAAATGAGAGCCATCAAACCTAATTCCAAGCTAGTACATAGCAAAGGGAGGATATATCATGAAGAAGGTTCTTCTTGTTGACGATGATGCTGATGTGAGGAAGTTTGTCTCAAAACTTGTTGAAAGAGCCGGATATGAAGTCATTGAGGCTAAGAACGGTGTGGAAGGAATGGCCAGGGTAAGGGAGGATAAGCCGGGCTTAATCATTTTAGATATCTTGATGCCGAAACAGAGTGGAATCAGGATGTATCGCGAATTGAAGACCGATGAGCCTCTAAAAGATATTCCCGTGATCGTGCTTTCTGCCATAGCCCCAAAGAGCTTCTTTCGCTCCCAGGAGGTATTGGCTGAATTTGCCGGTCAACCTGTACCTGAACCTGAAGCGTATATGGAAAAACCAGAAGAACCTGAGGAACTGATAGAGTTGATGAAGAAAATTTTAGGATAACGGCAATGAGGTGACCTCCCTAAGACCCTTATAGAGTTCCCCTGCTTGTTGCCACGGTCACAGCGGAAACCTAACCCCTCTTTCAGCTCTGGAGCTCGGGGATATTTGCATAGTAATCCAGCGATTCCGGGTTCATCAAAGCGTCGCGATTTAACACCGGTCTCCCATGAAGGATATTGGTGACCGCGCTTTCGACCTTCTTCATGTTCAGGGTATAGGGTATATCCGGGATCTCGATGATCTTCGCGGGAACGTGTCGCGGCGAGGCCTTCTCCCGTAATGTCTTCTTGATCTTGCTTCTGCCAGCTTCACGAACAGAATAATCCGTTGATCTCCCTCCCAATTCTGTCCTATTGCCAGGCTATCGGCTATTTCCTCAAATTTCTCCACCTGGTTATAGATCTCGGCCGTGCCTATGCGAACTCCGGACGGCTTCAGCACCGCATCAGAGCGCCCAAAGAAGGTAATGCCGTTCGTCTCGCTGTCGATCTTCACATAATCGCCATGCCGCCATACATTGGGATAGACGTCGAAGTAGGCACTGTGATACTTGGCGCCATCAGGATCGTTCCAGAAATAGAGCGGCATTGAGGGGGCCGGCGCCTCACACACAAGCTCGCCCTCCTGGTCGACCACGGGCTTGCCGGCATCATCGTAGGTGTTAATCTTCATGGCCAGGGCGGGGAACTGCAGCTGCCCGGCATAGAATCCCTCCGGGGAGAGGGGCGAACCCGTCTGCCAAATCTCCTTCAGGGATGATAGATCGAAGTCCTTGCCGGGCTTGACACCCATACTGTTAAGGACATTGATATAGCTCGCGCTGGTGCCGAACATGGTTACCTTTTCATCCTGAATGAGTTTCCACATGGCGCCTATATCGGGGTAAGCGGGATTTCCGTCGTAGAGGATGAGCGTGTTTCCCACGGCCAGCGAGCTCATGATCCAATTCCACATCATCCAGGAACAGGTGGTGATAAAGAAGTGAACGTCATCCCTGGTGAGATCGGTATGCAAGATGAGTTCCTTGAGGTGGTTGATGAGGATCCCGCCAGCACCCTGCACGAGGCACTTCGGCTTACCGGTGGTTCCCGATGAGAACATAATATACACGGGATGATCGAAGGGTAACTGCTCGAACTGGATTTCGAGCCCACCCTCTTTCGCGAGAAACTCATCCCAATGAACGGAGTTCGGGATGGTTGAGAGATCAGGCTCCTCCTCCGTATAGGAGGTCACCACCACCTTCTCGATTGAGGGTATTCCCTTTACCACCTCTGCCGCATTACCAAGGGAGTGAAACGCCTTTCCCTTGTAATAGTACCCATTCACGGTGAACAAAACCTTGGGTTCGATTTGCCCGAATCGATCTATCACAGCACCGGAGCCGATGTCAGTGGCACAGGAGGACCACGTCGCGCCGATACTGGTGGCGGCGAGCATGGCGATCGCCGTCTCCATCATATTAGGCATGTAAGCCGTGACTCGATCTCCAGGGGAGATTCCTATCTCACGGAGTGATTTTGCCAGACGTACCACGGTGTCGTAGAGTTCTGCGTAGCTCATCGTGGCTTTTTTCTGCGTTTCCCCCCTGAATATCAGGGCCGTGTGGTCGTCCCTGTATCTCAAGAGGTTTTCCGCGAAATTGAGTTTCGCACCGTGGAACCATTTCGCCCCTGGCATCTTGGTGAGATCATCAACGACGGTATCGTATGTCTTTGAGCATTTTATTTCCGCATAGTCCCAAAAAGTCGCCCAAAACTCGGGGATGCTCTCGACCGACCAGCGGTAAAGGGGCATATATTCTTGAAAGTCGGTTCCATGCCTCTCATTGACGAACTGCATGAATTTGTACATGTTGGAGCTTTTGATCCTCTCCTCCGATGGTTTCCAGAGTAGTTCGGCCATGGTTACCTCCTTTAGGGAAAGACTAATCGCTAGGTTTTATATCAAACGACAAAGGGTTTAACAATAGATTTTGTATTCCTTCCCAAGTATCCTGCTAATTCAGAACCTCTATAATCAAAAACGGAGATCTTCAGCGTGAAGCGTGCTTCAATGGCGGCATGACCACGGCTTCACCTTCTGCAATAGTTTCTCCTCGTTGATTTGTCCAAGTCGTTGCCAGGCGGACCCTTCTGCTACCTTTAATTTTCTCTACCAATTTGGCTTTTGCTGTGATCGTATCACCAAAGTAGGTTGGGGCTTTCCATCGGCAGGTAATCTCTACTGCCACTGTCCCAAGCCCTGCAGTTTCGTTCCTAAAACCGGGGCAATCAGATTTTCAGTAAGAGGACCATGAACAATTCTAGTTTTAAAGCTAGTTTGTTTGGCATATGCCTCATTGACGTGAAGAGGGTTGAAGTCCCCAATGATACCAGCAAAGAGGTAAACATCCGTTTTCGTGATTGTTTTGGAAAAACTGGCTTCTTCACCTTTTTGCAGCTGATCGTAACTCTTTCCTAATTCAAACTTCATTTTTCCACCTTTTTACACTGCCTTCAATTTAAGTCGATCATTGGTTGTCCTGCTCCTTTGACCATATATTCCAGTAGAAGATTGACTACCGAATTGAGAAAAGCCCCATCTCCAGAAAATATAGTATCTTGAAGTTCTTATTTTCAATAAAAATATATAGTCTATCGTCCAGGATGAGGTGCTTGTAAACGCGCCATCGTTTACAAGTCACCTCTATTCGGTTGTTCGGTGTTCCTGGCCCACTGTTCCCTAAGGATGCCGTAGAGTTCCAGATCTTCAAACCTATCCCATCTCTTCGCGTGCTGTCGTGCGCAGCCTTCGTGTGCCATCTCCATCTTCTGCATCACCCTGCCCGAGGCAGGATTGCGCGTGAGGTGTGACGCGTAAATCCGATTAAGCTTCAAGACGGAGAAGCCGTATTGGAGTACGGCACGACCTGCTTCCGTGCAGTAGCCGTTTTTCCAGTACGGCCTTCCGATCCAATAGCCGAGTTCTGCTCGCTCGAAGCGTGGAACGATTCTCAGCCCGATGGCCCCGATTAGCTCGCCGGAGGTCCGCAGGACGATGGCGAAATTCGAGAGCTCTCCTGCCTCGAACTTCGGCTGATGCGTGGAGATCCATTCTTCGGCCATGCCATCCTCGTACGGGTGCGGAATGTTTAGTGTGGTGTCTGCGATGGCTCTGTCCCCGGCTAGGCGTTGGACATCCTTCGCGTCAGACAGTTCGAATGGTCTGAGCAGCAGCCTCTCTGTTTCGATTGTGTGACATTCTTTCATTCTCTTGTACACCGAACTACCATCAATGCTTTGAGGTGCAATGCCTCTGTAGATGCTAAAAAGATCCTGAATTTCTGTTTACAAACCTTTCCTGTTTATGCAAGGAGGGCTTCTAATCAAGTCTTTCTCGATCGGGCAACGGAGCGGGCCATTCTATCCAGCTTAAAGATAGTATTGAACTCCATATTCTTGCTGATCCAAAGCTTTTTGTTTATGACAGAATCCGTAATTGCTCCCCTATAAGCCAGTCCATCCAGCAAGGTCCACGGATCCTCACATACCATAACAAAATCCGGGGAAGGAGGCTCAAACTCATCGATCCTGATATCTCCATCATTGATGAAGATGGTGAATTGTCCACCTCGGGTCTTGACAAGAATATCTCGTTTCCAGCCGGCAATGTCTTTGCGGGCTCGCTCGTTCCGGTTCATCTCTTCGATTATTGATTTTATCTCTCCTAAGGCCTTCCTGTAGACAGGAACGTCTTCGTCTGACGGTTCCGGTAATCCGGGTTCAGTGGGAGACTCCCAATCTACCTCCGATTCCTGAAGCCCGTTCTTTTTGATCTGTTCCGGGCTAAGCTCGGCCGTAGAAACGCAAAATACATCCCTCATCTCGCCAATACGGTTATCCCTGAAAATAAGTTTTACCTCAGTGCCCTTAGCAATTATCCCTGGTACCAGGATGCCTGTGGTTGTGAACAGGTTTACGCTCATGGCCGTCTCAGCGCCTCTAAATATGACCCGCCCCCTACCGTAGGGAGCCATGTCCTGGAAAAGGGAGGTAGCAAAATACGTGATGGGAGGGGTGCTGTTCATCACACCAACCTGCTGTACCTCAACTAGATCTGTCGGAGCAAAATTGCAATCAGGGCAGTGGGTCAGGAAGGGGGGTACCCTGACCAAGCCGCATTTCGAACATTTGCAGCCAAGAAGCTTCTTCTCGTCCCTCAGGGCAAGGAAGAAGGGTGAGAATTCCCCCTTGGTCCTTTGATAGAAGGTGTACATGGCGTCGTTGGTGATTAGATAGTCCTTCCCATCTATAGCTTCAGTGTGCGAGCCTACCTCGGGGATATACTTAGACAGAATAACTCTTTCTTTTTCTGTACCCATAATGGTTTCCCCTTTCCTATCCGTGCTCAAGGATGAGACACGCGGTGAATTGAGCAACGGTACTTCCCGTTCCATGAACAAGCGCCGTATTAAGCTTTCTCTTGATCAGTTCGTTGCGAGCCGACCAGGCCGACATGATGTTACTCGCCCCAACGGCATGGCCACAGTAGATCAAACCTCCGCATGGATTGACGACATACTTTCCTCCTGGCGTCATCAGGTTTTCCTCTATCAAAGAATCGGCCCTGCCGAGGGGCACCAGACCGAACTCGGCCATAGTTATCTCCAGCTGGTGTACAAAGGCATCATGTAGCTCTATGATCTCGATGGATTTTGTAGGGTCTTTAATGCCGGCCATTTCGTAGGCTCGTCGAGAAGCGTAATAATCGGACATGATACGGGACATATTCTTCTGCTTCTTACCTGCAAAGGAATGCTCGTTGGCTTCACCCACACCCGTTATCCAGATGACAGGTTTACCACTGGTTTTGGAGATCGCTTTGGCCGTCTCTTCCTCAGCGAAAATAACGGCCGCGGCTCCCTCAGTATAAACACAGATCTCCAGTTCCTTAAAGGGATAAACCACGAGCCTCGAGTTCAAGACCTCTTCAGGTGTCACCTGGTCAAATTGTCTCTGGGCGTACGGATTGCTTCTGACTTGCTGGCTAAGCTGTGCAGAGATCTGGGCTGTGATTTCGGGCTTTAAGTCCCCTGGGTGCTCATCCATATAACCTAAAACTACCTCGGCGTAACTGTCAGAGGCAGACCAGCCAATTCCCTGCTCAAAAAAGCTGTCCCCAGACCAGCCGATGGATTTGATGACCTCCGGTGTAGCCGACATAGATGAGAAATCAAAACAGTCCGTAGCCTTCTCCACGCCCAAAACCAGGGCCATCTTGAATCGGCCGGCGGCAAGATATGCATGGGCCGCCGACATGGTATAGGCACCGGTTGCACCGCCATTGGTGATTCGGATTCCAAACTTGTCCTGCATCCCCAAAAGCCCATGGATGGCATGGTCCGGAATCGCCGTCCGTTCAAAGATATCATTGTAGATACCATAGAAAGCCGCATCTACGTCGTTAATGTCAATCTGGGCATCCTTTACCGCCTCTCGTGCGGCCATCTGGGAGAGCTCATAATAGGTCTTCTCCCGCCAGGTTCCCTTAAAAGGCGTGACGCCCGCACCCACAATTCCTACACGTTTCGACATCTGAATCTCCCTCCTCTCACGAGAAATAACTGCCGGCACTCTGCAAAGCAGCTAGTTTCCCTAACTCATTCACCCTCTTTGCCCGCTTTCTCCATATGTAGTTTTCGTAGCTCACTTCTTAAAATCTTTCCTGATTTTGTCCTGGGCATCTCTTGCATAAACTCTATCTCCCGGGGATACGCATGCGCCTCAAGCTTCGTTTTAACATGGTCTTTAATACTCTCCTCAAGGGCTTTGTCCACCTTCACACCTTCTTTAGGCACGATAAAGGCCTTTATAATTTCACCTCTGATCTTATCAGGAACACCAATAACACCTACCAATGACATCGCCTCGTGTTTCATCAAACAATCTTCTATTTCCCCCGGTCCAATCCTGAAACCGCCACTTTCAATAATGTCATCCTCTCTACCAGTGAACCGAAAATACCCATCCTCATCTTTCGTACCATAGTCTCCAGTGCGCATCCAATCTCCTGTGAACCTTTCCTTTGTGGCTTTTTGATTTTTCCAGTACCCTAAGAACATAACAGGATCTGGGCATTTAACAGCGATTTCTCCCAGCTCACCAGGCTTAACCACCTCCCCCTTTTCATTGATTATCTCTACCACATGTCCTGGAACAGCTTTGCCTATTGATCCTTGAACAATCTTCATAACCTCTGAACAAAAACCGATCACCAAATCGCACTCCGTTTGACCGTATTGCTCATTGAGCTTAACACCAAGGGAATTCTTGCACCATTCAGCAAGTTCTTCTCCCAAAGTTTCCCCACCAACTGTTATTGATCTTAATTGAAGATCGTAACGTTCTTTGGGATTCTTCGTAATACGGTGGGAACAGCCATGAGGTTTCTAACTCCATATTTAGCCATGAAAAAAAAGGCTTCTTCTGGATTAAATTTTCTAGCCCTATATGCCAGCATAGGTATGCCATGGTGCAAAGTAGGGAACAGTGCATCGTATGATCCACCAATATAAGCCCAATCAAGAGGTGTCCACATCAAATCCCCTTCCTTTGGAAACAGATTATGATGGAATTCAAATCCTGGAAGAATGCCTAAAAGAATTTGGTGACCATGGAGGGTTCCCTTGGGAGGGCCAGTAGTGCCTGAAGTGTACATTATCAGAGCTGGATCCTCGGGTTTAGTTAGGACAGGATCGAAATAGCGACTCCCTTTCTTAACGCTCTCCCAAAAGTCTACTATATTCT
>JAFDDT010000321.1 GCA_019310725.1 Deltaproteobacteria bacterium
GAAAGGTTAAAATGATTCAAGATATTCTTCTATCTTTTCGATTATTTGATCCAGGTATTTTTCATCAAAAGGCAGAGAAGAGCGTGTCTCTCTTATCCACGTCCTAAACTCCAAGACACTCTCAAGGTTTTCTGTCTTTTTAGCCTCTTTCCTTGTGGTAATGGAGTGATCCATCTTTTTTTTGATCTCTTTCCACTTTTTCCTAAAACCTTCAACCTTTTTCCATCGTTCCAGGTTTTTCCTTCCAGAATACAAATCTAGAAAGGCCCCTGAGTCAATAACCTGTGCCATCCGCCTAGTGTTTTTGTAGCATGCGTATCTAAATTCACAGTAAGAACAGGTTATTTCCTCAGTGCTGTGATGGAAGACGCCCTTTTTCAAGAGGCTTATGAGCTCATCAGCGTAGTCTCCAACGAGTTTTACTCCAGTGAGATCAATGCCGGTTTTTTGAGCATACTGGTAGCTGATAGGGGAAGTAAGCGGATTGTTTTCAGAAAGGTGTCGTCTGTTTACCAGGTAATATCTTGCCACTCCACCCTTCATCTCCTTTTCCGTTGTAAGTGCCATTATGTAGCCGGGAAGTTGGAAGGAAAGTCCTTTCTTGATTTCACTTAACCCGGGAGCCCTTCCCGTCTTGTAGTCATAGATAACGGATACGTTATCGTTTGCGAGCAAGGCATCTACCCTGTCTATATAACCCCGTATCCTGGTTTTGCCGAGCGTGACTGGATTATTCACGCCATCTCCAAACCGGTATTCGAGTGCTGTTATCCTTTCTTGGCACAGATTAGTTTCCTCAAAGCGGAGGATTTGGGCAAGCAGGCCTTCTCTTTTGGGAAGCCCATCTTCTGTAGAAACAGATGGCGTGTCCAAGCCTTCCATAATAGCGCTCTTCTGGGTTTCAAAAAAGTCTAGTCCCTCCAGAAAGGCCAGGCGAGAAAAATAGTCCTCTCCGATCTCTCTTGCTAGGCTGAAGGCCTTAGATAGACCCACTGAGGCCACATTTTCACCTCTCCTTTTCAACTCCTCGAATATCATCTTCAAGATAGCATGAACATGAGAGCCTATATCTTTTGGGGATAGCTCCTCTTCTACCTCCTCTATGGGTTTGAGGGAAAAGATCTCGGCAAACAGATAGCGCAAGGGGCAATTGGCTATCATGTCCAGCCTGGAAGTGGAAAACACGTGATTGAAATGGGAGAGGTATTTCTCGAAATTTTTTGCCTCATGAACCAATCCATCGTATTCGGAAAGACCGTGCAACCTGTTTCTTACCACCATGGACTGGACGCTTCTTATTACCGATTCATTAAGAAAGGAATCCTCACCTAAGATGATATTTCTATAAGGGAAAGTACCTTGGGTTGGATGCAGTGAGGTCTTTTTTTCTACTGCTATGGTATCTAAAAACTCTTGCTCGTGAGTGAAGTAAGGGTTTTCGTCCCACGGAAAGGCATTTTCCAACTCCTCTATGCCATGATAGAAATTCCCCTGTTGCACCATTGAGAGCATATCCAGCAGAACGGGGGATGGTTGAACGTCCTTGTCTTTTATGCTCCTGGGGTAAGAGAGATAGAGGTCCTTGTGGTAGTTGCAAAGTATATGGCTGAAAAGATGCCGTGACAGGTCCGTAAAATCTATCTTTCTGAGGGGCCCGGCTGAGCTCTCAGGTATGATAAAATCATCCGGTTCTTTTAGGGGGAACTCATCGGCGCTAAGACCGCCAGCAAAGATACAGTCGAATGAGCACCCTATAATATCAGGGTATTCAGATACATCTATGGATCCCTTCAGGTGGTCCTCCATGATCCTGGTGCGATTAAGAAGGGCATCGAATCCCTTTTTGAATCGATCCAGCAGCGGGGTACTTTTGGTAGAGGCTATGAATGACTCTGTCTTTTCCAGGTCGCGGGCTGTCCTCACCATAAGATCCTTCAACGAATTAAAAGCCCTCATATCTCTTCTAATGATCCTTTCCATTACCTCTCGGCTGTGTCCGGTTTCATCTTTGAGGAGAGACAACACATTCTTCTGCACTCCGAATATATCAAGGAGATAAAAAAGGCCTTGGACAACTTCCTTTGGGCGTGTCTTTTTCAGCAAATCTCCCAATGGCTCAATGTTTTTCTCTAAGTGAAATAGCTGATGCATAAAGATATTGTAATCAGAGAGGATATCTTGTTGTTCTTTTTCGTTGCGGCAGTTTCTATACAGGAAAAAGAAATGATCTCTTGCCTGGGGCAAATACTCAACAAGCACATCACCACCTTTGATACCACACTGCCTGGCAGTCTTATCAAGGGTGGCCACATCCAGCTGCCATTTTGCCTTATCAGTAGATCGTGACTTAAAAAGGGTGGCAACGTCTTGCTTATGTTTCCCAGCAAAGAAGGCCCCCTGCTTTTCCAAGAGCAGGAGCCATTGAAGCTGTTCGTGCTCGTTCGGGCTTTCTATGATTGGGTCTACAAGGCCAGAGGAGAAAAACTCATGTATGTCTTTTCTTCTGTAATCATTGAGGGGGATATCAATGAGCAGTTGAAAAATCCTTGATAGAGGAGATGAGGAGAGGGGCACGTCCTTTGTTATATTGAAGGGGATTCCGTATTCTGAGAATATCTCATAAATAAGGGAGGCGTACTCGTTGAG
>JAFDDT010000105.1 GCA_019310725.1 Deltaproteobacteria bacterium
AGGACATTAACCCCGTCAGTAGAAAATAAGGCATTGCTTGTTATAGCAGGTGACCACGGTATCGTAGCATCTGGTGTCAGCGCCTACCCCCAGGTTGTGACCGGTGAGATGGTGAAAACCTTTCTGAGGGGTGGGGCAGGAATCAATGTTCTGGCCCATCAAATAGACGCCCAGGTTGTAGTAATGGATGCTGGAATCATTCCTGATATACCGCCACAAACGTCTGAAGGTGGCTATTTCACTGTTAGGAAAATCGCGAGAGGCACCAATGATTTCAGCAAAGACCATGCCATGACCAAGGATCAGGCAGAGACCGCCATTCTAAATGGATTCGAGGCAGCCAGGGAGCTTTTTGAAGAGGGAGTGGAACTGCTCGGCACTGGGGATATGGGGATTGGCAACACCTCACCATCGAGCGCTATTGGTGCGGTGATAATCAGGGTGCCTGTGGAGAGGATAACCGGTAGAGGGACAGGAGTTGATGATGATGGTTTCCACAGAAAGTGCGGGGCTATAAAGAGGGGTATCGAGCTCAATAACCCTAACGCGGAGGACCCTCTGGATGTCCTATCAAAGGTAGGGGGCTTTGAAATAGGGGCTATTGCAGGCGCCATTTTGTCGGCGGCTTTTTTTAAGAAACCTATAGTAATTGATGGTTTTATCTCAGGAGCAGGTGCCCTTATAGCACATGGGCTCTGTCCTGTTGTCACCGATTACCTTTTTGCAGGACATAAGTCGGCAGAACAAGGGCACCACATTATGCTCGAATACTTGGGGCTTTCGCCAATCTTAGATCTTGAGATGAGGTTAGGAGAAGGCACAGGAGCTGCTCTGGCTATGCATGTAATTGAGGCTGCGGCACGAGTAATGAACGAGATTCTAACCTTTGAAGAGGCAGGAGTAAGCAAGAATGCATAGCTTTCAGGTTTCATCCAAAGACATGGATCTTTATGAGACACCTGATTTCGGCGTTACAATTTCTTACCATTTTGCCAGTGGGTAAATCCACTGAGCTTGATGCCCCGAAAATAATCCCTTACTTTCCTGTTGTTGGACTGGCCATAGGGTTGATACTCGCGCTTTGCGATTATGCGCTTTTAATGTTATGGCCGAAACCTGTTGTATCATTGTTGGATGTTTTGCTTTTGGCTATTCTTTCTGGAGGACTTCACCTAGATGGACTGGGGGACACGGCAGATGGTCTCTTCAGTCATAAACCACCCGAGAAGGTGTTAGATATCATGAAGGACAGCCATGTTGGTGTTATGGGTTTAATAGCCATTGTTTGCATACTATCCATTAAATGGGCAAGCATACAGTATTTGATGAAAGAGAGGGCCTTATATCTTTTCATTATTCCAGCATATTCCCGAGGTGCCATGATGTTCGGCATTAGGTTCCTCAGGTATGGGAGGCATCATGGCGGTTTGGGCACAGATTTTTTTTCCAAAAAGCCCCATCTATATGCCTTATCCGGCATTTTTCTGCCTGTGCTGGTTTCCCTTTGGATGGGGTTAGATGCTCTGTTGCTTAACGGTTTATTTCTTGTCATGACGGTGCTCATTCTTTCCTATTACAAGTGGCGTATGGATTGTATTACCGGAGACATGCTGGGAGCAATGGCTGAGATTGAGGAGGCAGGGCTGTTTTTGCTTGCATGCATTGGAGCCAAGCCATGATTAGAGGTCACGGCGGAAATATCTATGATCTGGCGCGAAATATTGGCTGCACACCAACTGACATTACTGATATGAGCAACAACACCAATCCCCTTGGACCTATACCTGAATTGCTTGAACATCTTAAAGAGAATATGAGCGCAGTTGCTGTCCACCCCGAAGTTGACGCCAAGAGGCTTGTAGAGCTCTTTGCCAGCCACTATCGAATAGGAGCGGACAGGGCTATTGCCGGAAATGGAACAACCCAGTTTATATTTGCCTCCCCCTTGGCCCTCGAAACAAAAAAGTCCCTGATTGTTGGACCTACCTATGCAGATTACAGTGATGCCTGTCAGATGTACAAGATAGACTGTGAATATGTAATGGCAAAGGAATCCAAACTATTTCAGCCCGATGTTGAGGATATCAGAGGCTGTTTGAAAGACATGGACACGGTCTTCATCTGCAATCCAAATAATCCGACCGGCAACTTAATTCCGAGAGGAGATTTGGTAGATCTGTGTGAGACTTATCCAAAGACCCGGTTCTTAATAGATGAATCTTATTTGCCTTTTACGAAAAATTATCACGAAACGACCATGATCCAGGCGGGCCTTTCTAACCTAGTGGTTCTTCAGTCATTCTCCAAGGTTTTCAGGATCCCGGGGCTGCGGCTAGGCTTTTTAATTGCTTCACCCAAGATCATTGGACAATTCAGGTATTTTTACCAACCATGGTCTGTGAATAGTTTGGCACAGGTTGCCGGGATTTTTTTGCTGGAGCATGTTCTGGTAGATGATACCTTTATTAAGGAGACGCAGGCCTTTATTGCCAGCGAAAAGCGCCTACTTGCTGGAAGGCTCAAAGCCGTGAGTTCCTTGACGCTTTTCCCAAGCATGGCATCGTTTATGTTGATCAAGATAAAAGAGCACCTTAATGCTGCACAGCTCTGCTCAATAATGGCTCAGAATCGGGTTTTGCTGCGTAATTGTAGTAATTTCAAGGGCCTTTCTGATCGTTTTGTGAGGATAGCCCTGAAAAGCCCGGAGATCAATGCCCGAGTTGCTGATACCTTTCGAGAGATATTTGCGTGAAATGGAGATTGCCCCTTTTTGGTATACCTTGCCCGCTGCCTTTATGCTTGATCTCATCCTGGGAGATCCAAGATGGCTTCCCCATCCGGTTAGATGGATGGGAAAATGGAGTGAGGCGTGGGAGTCTCATTTTAGAAAACTGAATATGGGCCTGACTACTTCTGGGTGTCTATTTGTAGCCTTGCTTGTTTTTGGAACACTCGTAATAACATGGGGTGTTCTGTTTATTGCGGAAGGTATTCACCCGGTACTTTTTTCAATCCTGGACATTGTTCTTATTTACTATACCCTGTCAGTCAAATCTTTACGATCAGCAGGTATGGCTATTTACAGGACATTTAAATGTGGTACACTTGAAGAGGCAAGGCATAAGCTCTCTCATATCGTGGGAAGGGATGTGGAGCGCCTCGATGATCAGGATGTCATGAAGGGGGCAGTGGAAAGCGTTGCGGAAAACCTGGTAGATGGAGTTATCTCTCCCCTATTTTTTGCCGCAATTGGGGGAGCCTCCTTTGCTATGGCATACAAAATGATCAATACCCTGGATTCTATCATTGGCTATAAAGACGAGAGATATGGGAGATTCGGAAGATGTGCGGCACGCCTTGACGATGTTGCAAACTATATCCCTGCTCGACTCTCGATCCCGATTATCTCGGTGGCGGCTATTATCATGAAAGGGAATGGACAAAAGGCCTTTACTACCGCACTAAGGGAGGGAAGAAACCATCCCAGTCCCAATGCTGGATTCTCAGAGGCAGCATTTGCAGGGGGATTGGATGTTAAACTCGGTGGCCCCAGTTATTACAAAGGAAATCTTGTGGACAAACCATTCATAGGTATCCATCTTGGAGCTGTGGCCATAGAACATATCAAGCAGGCCTGTAAACTGATGGTTCTTTCAGCACTGCTTTGCCTTATCTTGTTTTGGGGTTGTGCGTGTCTTCTTAGGTTGTTCGCATAGGGATGTGGAAGAAAGGAAATGGTGTGTTGGAACTAATTGTGGAGCTAGGATTAGGCGACTGCGAAGAGTTTTGAATTGAAGGACGTGGTCGTAATTGAGGTCACTGCCGTTTAAGATTGCAACTTGTTCGCTGAAAGAAATACTAAAACAGATTGATTTAACGAGTTAGAAATTCGGGTTGCAGGCAATGAACAAAGGCGATCCAATAACCGTGATCACCTCCCCGGGTGCAAAGAAAACGAACCGCTGATATCGATTATACGTGTTATGAGCCGTTAAAGAAAAATAATGTCTACAACAGTATTCTTGATTAGGCACGGGGAAACCGAGTGGAGTGACCAGAAGAGATATTGTGGATTTACTGATATAGAGTTAAATGAAAAAGGCAGGTGGCAAGCAAGAAGGCTTGCCACAAGGTTGCAGGAAGAAAAAATCCATAGGATTTACTCGAGTGATATGAAAAGAACGCTTCAATGTGCTAAAATCGTCTTCAAACATAAGCCCGTAGAAGGGTTATTTCATCTTCGGGAAATGAACTTCGGCGTATTTGAGGGTTTAACCTATCAAGATATCATGGAGAAATATCCGCTGGTTTACAGGAACTGGTTAGAGAATCCCCTCGATACCGCTATTCCCCAAGGTGAAAGCTTGCACAGCTTGGCAGCAAGGGTTGGAACGGGATTGAGGGAAATCCTATCCCAAAATAGCAATAAGGCAGTAGCTGTTTTTACTCATGGAGGCCCCATAAGAGTTATTTTAACTGATATCTTAAAAGTAGACCTCAAAGAAATCTGGCGGATAGAACCACGCATAGCAAGTTTGAGCATACTTGAATTTGCTAAAGGTAAGGGCAGGATCTACCTACTCAATGATATTTCCTATTTAGATGGTTAAAAGTATCCGTTATGAAGGCATCTTTCGACGTACAAATCGCTGTGTCGAAAAGAATCGATCCGAGAATGCCCCTTCTTGTACTCAAGTTCTTAAGGCCAAACCCCCTCTCCACAGGTTACTGCTTACGTTCATCTGCCTCTTCTGACTCGCCGCCCTCTTAAAAACATATTCATCGCAACTTGTTGCAACAGTGGCAAATGAATGCTGAAAGAGTTCCCGTTTCCTACGGCGTAAGAATATGGCTGGGTTACTGTGATGCCCCGGTCGGCGATTCTTACGAGGTTCCCTATTATGCTGATCTCAAGCACCTGAACGCTTAACAGCTTGTTTAATAGAATGAAAAATCAAAAGCTCAAGGGAAATGGTTACTCTTTGACGTGAAGATCTTCTTCCCGTGTTATGAAGCACTAGCGTGCGCAACGAATTCGAAAGCGGGCTCAAGAAACCGGCACAAAGAAAAATGCATTTTGTTGCTTTTTCTCATTGCCTGAAGATTGACTTTATATTGAAGCTCAATTATAGTTTAACACAATATGTTGTGGAAAACAGGCTGGTCGGATGGATTGAGACGATTGCAGATCTGTGAATTCCGCTTGGAGCGAATAAAAGAAGGAGTGGAGACACGATACCATGTTTACAAAGGTAGAAAAAAGAGACGGCACGATTGTACCCTTTGAGGCCCACAACATTACCAATGCCATTGCCAAGGCTGGAAAGGCAACGGAGGAATTTAAAGACAAGGTTGCTCAGAGACTTACTGTCAGGGTTTTGAATCTAGCCCAGCAGGTAATTGGTGAAAAGATCCCTACCGTGGAAGAGATCCAGGACATCGTAGAGGAGGTGTTGCTTTCCTCAACCTATCGCAAGACTGCCAAGGCCTATATCATTTATAGGGATCAGCACGCAAAAATGAGAGAAATTACCAACAAGGCAAGTGTCGACTTGGTGGATCAATACCTGAACAAGACGGATTGGAGGGTTAATGAAAACAGCAATATGGCATTTTCTCTCCAGGGATTGAACAACTATGTTTCCTCGGAGGTGAGCAGGGTCTATTGGTTGAATGAGATCTACTCTCCCAAAATCCGGGAGGCGCACCTCCAGGGTGATTTTCACATTCATGATTTGAACCTTCTGTCTGTTTACTGTGTCGGTTGGGATCTGTTTGATTTGCTGGTTGAGGGATTCAGAGGGGTTTGGGGAAAGGTAGAGAGCAAACCTGCCAATCACCTCAGGAGTGCATTGGGGCAGATCGTAAATTTCTTTTATACGCTTCAAGGTGAGGCGGCCGGTGCCCAGGCATTTTCTAATTTCGACACCTTGCTAGCGCCTTTCATACGATTTGACAGATTAACGTATCAGGAGATTAAGCAGGCCCTGCAGGAGTTTGTTTTCAATATTAACGTGCCCACAAGGGTCGGATTCCAGACCCCCTTCACGAATGTTACGCTTGATCTTACGTTACCGAAATACTATGCAGACCAAACGGTCATTATTGGAGGTGAGCCACAAAATGCCACCTATAAGGATTTTCAAAAAGAGATGGATTTGTTTAACAAGGCCTTCTTGGAGGTCATGGCAGACGGCGATGCCCGTGGACGGGTTTTCACCTTTCCCATTCCTACGTACAATATTACAAGAGGATTTGACTGGCAGAACCCTGTTATCGAAGATCTGTGGGAGATGACAGCAAAGTATGGGATTCCCTATTTTTCCAATTTCGTAAATTCGGACATGAATCCAGAGGACGCCAGAAGCATGTGTTGCAGGTTAAGAATCGACAACCGCCAGCTCGAGAAGAGAGGTGGAGGCCTCTTTGGTTCTAATCCATTGACAGGCTCTATTGGAGTTGTAACCATCAACATGCCGAGGATCGGATATCTCAGCGAAAGTGAGGATGAATTCTTTGGCCGCCTCAAAAGGTTGATGGTTCTGGGTCAAGAGAGCCTGGAGACAAAGAGGAAAATCCTGGAAAGATTTACCGATGGGGGTCTCTACCCATATACGAAGTATTATTTGCGGAACGTCAAAAAGAGATTTAATGAGTACTGGAAGAATCATTTTTCAACGATTGGGCTTGTGGGCATGAATGAGGCGTGCCAAAACTTTCTCGGCAAGACCATTGGTGATGCAGAGGGTAAGGAATTTGCCATAAGGGTCTTGGATTTTATGAGGGAGTTATTGATAGATTTTCAAAAAGAAACAGGGAACAATTATAACCTTGAAGCTACCCCTGCTGAGGGAACCTCATACAGTTTGGCAAAGATTGATAAGCAGCGGTATCCTGACATAATCTCTGCCGGCAACGGGGACGGAAGTGAATGTTTTTATACCAACTCCACACATCTCCCGGTTAACTTCACCGATGATGTTTTCGAGGCCCTTGATCTGCAGGACAGTATCCAGCAAAGATATACAGGAGGGACGGTGCTTCATGTTTATGCAGGCGAGAGAATCACAAATCCCGGAAGTGTCAAATCATTGGTACGAAAGATCTGCGAGAATTATCATCTCCCCTATTTTACCTTTACCCCTACCTTCAGCGTTTGCCCTGTTCATGGATATTTGGATGGAGAGCATGAGGTGTGCCCAAAGTGTGGTGAGGAATGCGAGGTCTATTCCCGGGTTGTTGGCTATCTCAGGCCAGTAAAGCAGTGGAACAAGGGAAAGCAGGCGGAATTCAAAACGAGAAGGATGTTTGCGGTCTGAGAAATGATCATAGGGGGTTTTCAAGGCTTTTCTCTCATCGACTATCCAGATAAAATCTGCGCTATTGTTTTTACTCAAGGATGTAACTTCAGATGTCCTTATTGCCACAATCCAGAGCTTATAGATACGAAGAGGTCTCGTTCTGATGGATTAAAAGATGAAGAGATACTCTCTTTTTTGGAGAGAAGGCGGGGAAAGCTTGAAGCTGTGACCATAACTGGGGGAGAACCTCTTTTGCAGGCCGATCTCGAGGATTTTCTATTGAAAGTAAAGGGATTGGGGTATCTGGTTAAATTGGATACAAATGGAAGTTTTCCCCAAAGGTTAGAGAAGGTACTGGAATCTAAGACCGTGGATTACATTGCCATGGATATAAAAACATCTCTGGACAAGTATGAATCTGTGGTGAGAAAAAAGGTAGAAACGGGTCAGATTCTGAAAAGTATCAGATTGATTATGGGTTCAGGGTTGGATTATGAATTCAGGACCACAGTGGCAAAACCTCTTATTGAAAAGGAAGACTTTACTAAAATCGGCCAGTTAGTAAAAGGCTGTCGCTTATATGTGTTGCAACGGTTTGTTTCCTCTAAGGTGTTAGATGATGAGCACTTAGATATACAGAGCTACTCCGATGAAGAAATCGCTTGCTTCAAGCAAATGATGGAAGAGTTTGTCCAAAGATGTACTGTAAGATAGTGGAGGGGCCGGGGAGGCGGAGCTTCACTTGTATTTCAGCAAAGAGATCACAGTGAAAAGGGCTGGCGCAAGATATAAGCGTATGGTAAATTGAAATAGTTTTAGGCATTTAAGCTGACTGAGCCATTTCTGTTTCCCGTTGCTTGTTACTCGTTGGTGGCTCAAGCCCAACAAACCCAAAAGAGGGGGGGGATTGTTTATGAAAATACTTTTTTGTACCGGCGGTAGCGAAAAATCAGAGAACGCTATCAAGGTAACTGCAGCCCTGGCCCGTCAGTTGGAAGCGAATGCTACGGTACTGAGCGTAGGCCCATCTCATGATAGCGTCAGCAAGATACTCGGTGCGGAATTCAGAATGTCAGAGGTGACCATTGATACAGATCGGGCAGTGACCAAAAATATCTCTAAATTTGCAGAAAAGGGTGTTGAGATTCTCAAAGATGCCGGGATTAGTGCAGTAGCAAAGATTGCAAGAGGCGAAATAGCGCACGAGATTTTGAAAGAGGCAGACACGAGCGATTATGGCTTTATTGTTATGGCGGCCAAAGGTAAGCCAGGGGACAGACACTTATTGGGAAGTGTGACCAGAAAGGTTCTGGCCAAGGCCAAGATACCTGTTTATGTCGTTTGATCGGGGTTAAAGGGGTTCTAGATTGCCCCTTCAAGCTCATCCAAAACCTTTTGCGCAGCCTCAATCGGGTTTTCAGCCGTCCGGATAGGCCTGCCGACCACTATGTAATCGGCACCCCTTTTTATTGCCTCATGGGGGGTGATAATCCTCTTTTGATCATCCGTTTCTTTCAGAGACCAAGCAGGCCTAATGCCAGGGGTAACAGCGATAAAATCTTTCCCCAATTCTTTTTTAACTCTATCAACCTCGTGGCCAGAGCACACAACACCGGAACAGCCGGCGTCTTTGGCCATTCGAGCCTTAAGCAATACCAATTCCGTTAAGTCATTAACGTATCTTTCCTGGTAGCCGAGCTCCTTTAAGTCCTTGCTTTCAAGGCTGGTAAGTACGGTAATGGCCAATATTTTGGTGTTTGATGGATTATTCTCAACAACCGAGCGAAGGAGCCCCTTTCCCTCATCACAGTGTATGGTCGTAAATGCAACCCTGTAAGCACTTGCTGCCATAAAGGCACTTTTGACCGTGGCAGGTATATCGTGAAACTTTAGGTCAAGGAATATTTCCGCATCACTGTGCTCTCTTATCCCCTCGAGAATCTTTGGCCCGATACTGACAAAGAGTTCCAGACCAACTTTGAAAACGCCTACCTGTTCCTTCAAGAGTGCTACGTATCTGATTGCCTCTTCATAGGTTGAGACATCTAAAGGGAATATAAGGTGGTCCTTTGGTTTTTTCATTTTCTCACATCCTCTCGTCAGGGGGTTTCAAAAAAAATTGGACAGGGTGACAAAAAAAGTATAACAATATCCCAGACGGCCACCGTAGCTCAGCTGGCAGAGCACCTCACTCGTAATGAGGATGTCGACGGTTCGATTCCGCCCGGTGGCTCCAGAATCATGATCTTTCGTTTTGGATCTTCTATATCCACTAAAGCCCCCATGGGTAGAGCTATTGCCGTAAGGGAGGTGACCACCGGTTTCTATACCCATTGTAGGACCAACAACCAGGCAATGCAGAATTGGATTGGAATTTGGGGGTCTCGCTCCATTCTAGCATGGATTCATGGGCCTTCTTTAGCTCCTTAAACCTCTCGCCGTCACCACCTTTGTCAGGATGATGAATTTTTGCCATTCGCCTGAAGGCCTTCTTTAGCTCCTCGACATAATCTCCGAAGATGAGGGCATCAATAGGCATGTTGAGGTGCCCGAGGGCCTTTTTCTGATCAGCAGACAGTTTGGGGGCTCTGTTTGTATTCGGTTTGATGGAATCAGGATTGATGTCCTTCTCAGCCTTTTCTTCAAGAATGGACTGGGATGAGAAACTGCGGGAAATCCGTCGACTCCTTTTTTTATACCATTCCTTCCCCGCCTCCAGGATAAGCTCTTTCAGGGCATGGGCAGGCGCGTAACCGGATTTCCTTTCATAGATAAACCGTGAAATTTTATTCGACCAGGTAGGCATTACATCAAGGGCTACGTAGTGCTCTGTAAATGAAAACGCCGCGTATCGTGTATTGAGAGTTTGGAGGAGCCCCTTAGAGAGGGAAAGAGTCCACTGTAGTTTCTGTCTGCATTCCTTTGAACAATAGCGTCTTCCTGGTTTAATATCCTTACTCCCACAGGCAACACATCTCCTGGTCCGTGTTTGCGATGGAGGGGAGGGTCTTGGTTTTTTCGGAATCAGTTCGTGGTTACACAGCATAATATTGGCTCAGTAAATAGCCTATCTTCGCGATCGTACGCAGGGCCACGTCATAGTGAAACCTAAGGCTATTGATTCTTAAGCCTCTTGCAGGGTATGGGTATCTTTTTTTTGATTATGCCCCACATAGTTTAGATGAGTGGGCCCGCCCGGCTCGCCTTGCTTAAATGGCGGGCAGGCGTTTCAAAATGGTTTATATAGATGGAGCCTATAGATTCTAAGGCCTATGGCTCAATAAACCATTTTGAATCGACCCAGTAAGGGGCC
>JAFDDT010000322.1 GCA_019310725.1 Deltaproteobacteria bacterium
TCTGGATCTCCTAAATAGTAATGTTTGATTGCTCTTAGATCATTATCTAATTCGTAAACCAGGGGAATGCCTGTCGGTATGTTGAGACTTACAATGTCTTCTCTGGACATATTGTCCAGATACATGACCAGGGCTCTTAGACTGTTCCCGTGCGCTACAATCAAGACCCTTTTTCTCTCTTTAAGACTTGGAACAATAGTATTGCGCCAGTAAGGCAAAAAACGCTCAACAGTGTCCTTTAGGCATTCAGCGAGAGGGATTTCCTCTTCTCTAAGACCTGCATACCGCGGATCTTTGCCGGGATACATGGCGTCGCTTTTATCAAGTCCGGGTGGTCTGATGTCATAACTGCGTCGCCATATGAGAACCTGATCAGCACCGTGCTTTGCTGCGATTTCTGACTTATTCAGCCCCTGCAAGGCACCGTAATGCCTTTCGTTTAACCTCCAGCTTCGGTATACTGGGATCCACATTAAATCCATGTCCTCTAGGATAATCCACAGCGTCTGGATAGCTCGCTTAAGTACAGAGGTATAGGCAATATCAAAGGTATACTTCTCTTCCAATAGGAGTTTGGCAGCCGATTTTGCCTCTTGCCTACCTAGATCGGAAAGACCTACATCTATCCATCCGGTGAATCTGTTTTCCAGGTTCCACGTGCTCTGGCCATGCCTAACAAGGACTAATTTGATCATAGTAAATATCCCTTCGTTTCAATGTCAAAACATAAGCTAGCTTTGAAGAGCAGGAGCCTTTTGAATATGATCATATACCAGTTCGAATATATAATTTCAAACTGATTGAAGTCAGATGAGTTATTTTGCTGAATACGCCCCCGCTTTTCCCTCTGGTTACGAGTTAGATGTGGAGATTCCGAATTCACCGTTCTAGTCAGTATAACATATTGCCAGATGAGTAAATTCATCCCAGGATAACGTCAAAATCCAGGGTATGAGTGTCTTTTTTTTGGATTATGCCCCACATAGTTTAGATGAGTGGGCGTTTCAAAATGGTTTATATAGATGAAGCCTATGATTCTAAGGCTTATGGCTCAATAAACCATTTTGAATCGACCCAGTAAGGGGCCATGTCATAGGGCATAACCAAAAAAAAGACACTCATACCCTGCAAGAAGCTTAAGAATCAATAGGTCAGGTTTCACTATGACGTGGTCCTGAAATTCACCCTGTCTGTATTGACTTTGCCAGTTTTGGATACTATAGTTTCAACTTGGAAGTGGAAAGCTCACTGGTGGGGCTCCCGGACTTCAAATCCGGTGTGTCGCGACGAAAATCGGGACAGGTGGGTTCGATTCCCATGCACTTCCGCCAATACGGATTTCAAGGAGTCACCCAGTTTTTGCTTGACTCCTTTTTTTGTGTCAGTTTCTTCGAATGTACAGCAGATGTTTGCCGATAATTGCGAAAAAGTTTCTTAACTTCACTTACTTAGAAAATATTATTGAATTTACATATGAACTTTTTTCAAGCTGAGAAATCATTTTCTTGCCGCCTATATCTTTACTGACATAAAAGCCATCTTGACTTCTCCTTTTTCCATTCCCCCCTACTCTTGCTGTTTAGCCTTTTCAAGGAGGCTCATAAGCAGTTGGTAGGTAGACTTAATGGTTTTCGCCACATCTGGCAAATGGGGACCTTCTTTGCCTGCGGAGCCATAAGTCTTAATATGATTTTCAAGAAGTGTGCGGAGGTCATTGGCTTCATCGATCCATTCATTATACTTTTGATTTGCGCTGACCTTTCCTGAATGGGGATCAGTAATGATTTTTGGGGGGATACCCTTCAACCTTCCGTATCTTACTTGAACTTCAGCTTTCAAGGCTTCGAGCTTTTGCACCTCCCGCTCTTTCTGTTGCAACTCTCCAATGATGTTGTTGGCATAACCTTCGAAAGGAAGATTTGGTTTATATTCAGGATCTTGTGGATCAGTTTCATTCAGCCATTCATGAATGAGCCCATGAGAATACAAGTCAATAATGTTTTTTCTGAGAGGCATTAGGTTTTCCACCTTTGTCATGCCATGTCTTTCCCTGCAAGCGTTTCGAGATCTAAGCTCCTCATTTATTGCCTGATGTAGCTCCTCTTGTGAGCCAACAGAAGTGGAAAAAGAAAGCCATTTTTTTATACCTTCGTCATCAAGACCCCTGCTTTCGAGCATCTTAAAGAGTTCGTCTTGTTCGGGGGCTACGCCCTCTTTCCAGGTATCGGCTGATTGGCGCTTCTTTTCTGCTTCAGCCATTTTTTTCCTCTTATTCTCAATGGCTTCTCGAATTTCATTAAGTGAAAAGCTATCATCAACAAAGGTAATCCCCAGTTCTTTACACTCTTTAAGCAATTCTTCCCTCTTAGCCATTTTGTATCCTCCCTTATGGTCTTTCTATGACTTTGGAAAAGATGTCCTGATATTTCCGTAACGATTTTTGCTAACCCATGCGCGTCTCAAATGTCTTCAAGGTTGGCGTTGATGGCAATTATTGTTCTGTACCTGTTGTCCTTTATGACTGCAGCTGGCCAGACATTTGAGTTTCCACCGATTTCGATGTCGCCGATGACAGAGGCGATATCGCACACAAATTACGCATTTTCATGTGGGTAAAGGAAAGAGTACCAAAGATATGCTT
>JAFDDT010000106.1 GCA_019310725.1 Deltaproteobacteria bacterium
CCCGGATCTATCACGCTTGATGTTAAAATAACTCGTATAGGCGCTGTTAATATGCTGCATGATCTTGGAAAGATTGCCAAGCGGCGTTTCTATTAAAATATGGTAATGTTATGTTGAGCTCAACATAAAAAATGATTAGATAAAAGTGCCCATGCATAGCAGGTTATTCTTTCTTCAGGTAAGAGGTCCCCCAGGCGTTCAAGTAGATTGTCCCTGTCCTTATTGTCCTTAAATATCTTTCGGCGTTCTATCCCGCGGATGATAACGTGGTGCAGAACACCGGGGGCCTGCCAGAGGCAGACAAGCATCGAGGCGAGCTAGTCTTGGCATGAAACTTCTATTATCAATCTATCATCAATCTATCAAATTAATTACTTATTGATGGACCCCAATCCACTTGTCGCGTTCAGGTGATTGTTGGATGCTCCCTATTATCCGACGATCAGCAAAGCCACGTAGGGAACGACATTGAGGACCAGAAAGACGATTTTGAACAACCCAAGGAACGAGTAAATGACCACGTTGTAAGTTTCTCGGGGAATAGGGAACAATTTGCTTTGTATGCGATACACAACATCAGGGGCGAACACAAAGAACACTGTCCACAGAATGAAGATGCCGCCATTTATGATTGTGCACCACATGAAGAACGTCGTGAGTGTATGAATATCCATGATGTTCCTCCTTTATCTTTCTGCATCCAACGTGGAGCTAAGCGACTGCTAAAAGCCGCCAGGCTTTTAGCAGTCCGTCTTGAGCGACTTTAGCCGACATTTTTTTCGACAAGGTCGCCTTCAATATAACGATGGATCATCGATTAAATTGAGCGTTTGATAAGGTATTCCCATTTCAAATGCCTTTTTTTGAATTCCCTTAAAATCATGATCGTAGAGCCGGATGGTGATTCTTCAATTTTTTCGAAAGGTGTTTTCAGCAATAGATTTAACTTCGTTTAGTTCTTTTTTAGAAGGCGCAGTAGTTTTAATTAGACCTTTTTCGTATGCAGAAATAATCTCTTTTTCTTCCTTATTTAATTTCATATTATCCCCCCAATTCTAAAATTCAATATGTTGTTTTGCGTCTTTGCATCATAGACGGAAATAAATACGCCTCATAAACCTTTAGATCAACAGTGTCTGCTAGTAGAGTGTTAGATGCAAGAGTAAAAGGCTGCGAGAGTGCTGTTTCGGCCTCTGGGTAAGAAAATCAGTAGAATCATAGTGGTCACCTTGCGTCTTTTCTCAGCAGGGGAGTCAGGCAAGGTTTAGGACCTGACTGCTTATCATATTGCACCAGTATGGGCAACAAGAAATTACTGGATCAGGCGATTCATGCTCTTCCACAACAAGCCAAGTCGGGATGTCAAACCCTCACCTTTGGGATTTTTGGTTGCCTCTTCTCCGCATCCCCTTTAGGGAACGCGCCACGGTCATATTCAGACGCCTGAGTCGTCCTCTCCGTCCAAGAATCCACATGCTTTCAAGTGGTCCAAGATTTCCTTCTTCACTGTTTTTCCTATGGAATCCTCCAACGAGGCCACGTCTAGTCCGGGATATCGCGTTTCAAGGGCCTTTCTGTTGTACACGGTATGGGTGGAGAGGCTGATGGGTATATCCACCCTTTCAAAGCCCAAACCCAGCATATGGTGGACTACCTTTTTTTCAACGACCCATACCATCTGGACCCCTCACAATCGAGGATAAGGCTGTGTCCTGAAAACAGTATTTGCCCCTTTCATGTTCTTGTTCGGTGCCTCACTTCCCCTCATCATCACCTGCAATCTTCTTGAGACGGTTTGCTATCCATCGGGTTTCAGGATCCAAACCGGCCCTCTGGTAGAAATCCAGGAGCTTGCGATAACGATCCAGCACATCGAAGCCAATGCTAAACTGAAGCTTACGAAGACAGACCGGGCACAGAGACAGGGGCCGAGCATCGCTCTCCTGCAGGTGGTTAGATCCATTCATGACACACCTGAAGAATATGCAGTGCTGCAGAGAAAACATGTGACCTATTTCATGGGCTAAGACCTTGAAGCTTCGCCGCAGCGACACCTCTTGATACTCCCTTCCCCGTTCTTCTCCGTAGAACGCTGGATCATACCGGGCAAAACTAAAGACTCCAACCCGATCGCGCAGGGAGGCCTGACCAAAGACGAAATTCCATGAGGGATCAGGATACAGGTCTTCCATGGTGATGGCCAGAAGGCAGAAGGCACCGGGAGGAAGACTGCTCCTGAGAAACATTAGAATATCAGGAGTGAAAACCTGCCGATTTCTTGAATAGGGGTTGATGCGGGTTCTGAGCTGAGAGCCACTGATTGCCACAGGGGAGAGGATATCTACATCCATGGCGAAAAAGGTGCTGCCATAAACCTTTAGGGTTTCAAGGGAAACGCTTCTACCCTCAGAGAATTGGCCCAGGGGCTGCAGAAAAATCTTATCTTGAAGTGTATCTGGTTTGGTTGGAATAACCCTTACAAAATCGTCAAAAGTCTGACCGCTTTCTGGATGTTCAGAAAACCAGTCACCGGGTTTCGGAGCGGGCATGGGCGAAAAGCCGGTGCCTGGATCCAAGGCACGCTGCAAAATTATCGGAAGTCCTTGGGGCTTTCCGATGGCGCGAAGGGACTCTTCTGGGTTGGGAGGTCTGAATGCCATAGCCACCGAGGCGATAAGAAACAGTAATCCGATACGTTGAACAGTCCCTCTCACGGTACTGAAGCGGTCATACCTCTTTTCACAGCGCCGCTGTCCAAAAGTTCCTCTAACACCTGGACATGCCGGTTTTCTTCTTCAATAATCTTCTTCAAGTGATCCAGGGTTTCTTCATCTTCGATAAAGGATTCAATCATCTCGTAGAACACAACTGTATCCCTTTCAAATTCAATGGCAAGCTTAATCACGTCTTCGGTCTGCTCTATCTTGGAAAAATCCACACCTTTGAGTGAAAAGGTCTGGTCTCCCAAGACCCGCTGCAACATGGTCTTGCCCATTTCCTCCAGGTGTGGATTAACTGGGGCCTTCGTGACCATTCGCTTCAGATCGGAGAACCATTTGACATGCTCAACCTCTTCATCAGCCAGCCATTCGAGCAACGAAGCAAGGGAGCGATCTGAGATCTTTTCAAGAGCATCTCGATAAACCTTCTCTCCGTTTTTCTCTATCTGGATGGCCAGATCTATAATCTCCGCACGTGAAAACATTGTATTGCCCTTCTTTATCCTGAAGGGCATAATACGATATTGGGAGCTATTCGTATATATAAAACATGAACAGAATTATTTTTGCTGCACTTGATTCGCACCCTCACCCTATTCCCTGAGTCCCAAACTGGCCCTGTTTCAAAATCATGCAATTGCTTTCCCATTGACGCACAGATGTATTTGACCTATAGTTTCGTGCTCAAAAACGATGGGCATAATATGGGTGATGAACTTAGGCCGCAGATTTTCGCCGACCTGCCCGCCATGCGAGTCCACAAGGCGAGGCGGCCGGGTTATCCGCAGATAATTATCCTATTGGCTCTTTATATTTAAAATCTTTGAAATCTGCGTTCATCCCTGGCCCAGACCTGGCATGTCAAGATCCGGTGATGGAAAGTAAGGCATTCGTAAGCAGTGAAGGCAGTTGGATATCCAAATGCCGTCGCGCCAGGGCAGGCTGCGTCCAAAAAGGAAATTCTCTATACAATCAAGCTATAGGAGAAAAGAGATTATGCAGTACTTGAAAAAGCGATGGACGCGTGAGGGAGGCTACCGAGAGGTCCTCGTCATAGCCACTCCTCTGATCCTGAGCACCGGTGCATGGTCTGTCCAGCACTTTGTTGACAGGATGTTTCTGTCCTGGTACTCACCAGAGGCTCTGGCAGCTTCCATGCCGGCAGGTATCCTTTTCTTTTCACTGATGAGCCTCTTTATTGGTACCGCCAGTTATGTGAGTACCTTTGTAGCCCAGTACTATGGTGCCAAGAGATACCACAGGATTGGACCTGCCCTGTGGCAGGGACTATATATTTCATTGGTCGGAGGGTTTGCTCTGTTATGCCTCATCTCCCTTGCAGAGCCCATCTTCACTCTGGTAGGGCATGATCCGGTAGTGCAACGCCACGAGGTAACCTACTTTCAGATCCTCTGTTTTGGTGGATTTCCTGTAATTGCCTCAGCTGCGATCTCCGGGTTCTTTGCCGGCAGGGGCAGGCCATGGCCGGTAATGTGGGTAAATACCTTTTCCACTGCAGTAAACCTTGGTTTGGACTACGTCCTGATATTTGGCAGATGGGGCTTCCCCGAGATGGGCATAAAGGGTGCAGCAATAGCAACGGTGCTTGCAGGTGTCTTTTCATTGCTCGTGTACCTGTCCCTCATCTCTGCGAAGGCTCACAATCAAACATACCATACCCTGAAGGGCTGGAGGCCGGACAAAGAACTCTTGCTGCGGCTTCTGCGCTTTGGCTTGCCTTCAGGTGTGCAGTTCTTCTTAGAGATGGCAGGCTTTACCATATTCATCCTTTTGACTGGTCGTCTGGGCACCACCAGCCTTGCAGCTACTAACATCGCATTCAATATCAACACCCTGGCCTTCATGCCCATGATCGGTTGCGGCATAGCCATATCGGTCCTGGTGGGCCAGTATCTGGGCAGGGATAGGCCTGACCTCGCACAGATGAGTGTTTACTCTGGATTTCACATCACCTTTATCTACATGGCAAGCATTGCCGCAGCATACGTACTTATTCCCGATATCTTTGTGCTCCCCTTTGCGGCTCAGGCAGACCCTGAAGGCTTTCGTGAAATTTACCGGCTGAGCGTGATCCTTCTGAGATTCATTGCGGTCTACTCCATCTTTGACACCATGAACATCATATTTGCCTCTGCAATTAAGGGAGCTGGCGATACCCGCTTTGTCATGTTCATGATCGTACTCATATCCTCGCTCGTGCTTGCTGTTCCCGCCTACGTGTCCATTGTTGTCTTTGGCCTCGGTCTGATGGCCTCCTGGATTATTGTTTCAGCCTATATCATCACACTTGGCCTTGTGTTCTTTTTTCGCTTTCTTGGCGGCAAGTGGAAGACCATGCGGGTGATCGAAGAACCTTTAGCAGCCCTGCCTCCTGGATGCTCCGAGTGTCCAGATGCAAAGTTTAAACCTTAGTTCTTCTTTCCGATTTGACTTTTTTACCGATTTATAGAATGGTTGTCTGAAAGGGAATAAAGGGTCCACGCCCATCGAAGATCCCGCTATGCGGGGGAGCACGTCGTTACTCACAGTGAAATCAATCATCCTGGACACAGATAACGATGATGCAAAAGGAAAGTCAAATTTCAAAGCTTCTGAAGAAGACCAGCCCTATCCTTGTGGTAATCTCTGTGATCATGGTTGCAGGGGGTTGTGGGGGAAGAACTCCTGTCCCTTCCGGTCTTCAGCCAGCGGTGCAGGAAAAAAGACTGGCCAGAATGGGCTATTCAATCCAGGTAGGGGCCTTCTCACATCTGGACAATGCTGCCCGGCTCACTGCATTGTTAGAAGGCCGTGGGCTAAATCCCTACTATTATGTTCACGAAACAGGACTCTATAAGGTTCGCTTTGGAGATTTCCCTTCAAAGGAAACAGCTCGCGCGCACGCTGAAAATATTTGCGCCACAGGAATCATTGATGAGTATTATATAGTCAGCCCTGATGATTATGCAGTAGTAAAAGAGAGAAAGTACGGGCAAAGGTATATCAGAGACAAGCTTGTGGAAACAGCGGAGCGCTTTGTCGGTGTCCCCTATCGATGGGGAGGTTCCACACCGGGTGGTGGATTTGATTGCAGCGGATTGACCCAGGCCGTGTATCAGCTCAATGGCCTGAATTTGCCGCGTTCATCCAAAAAACAATACCAAGCCGGCGTACCTATCAAGCGAAGTCAACTATCACGGGGAGATCTGGTTTTCTTTGCAACATCAGGAGGCAGAACGGTCTCGCATGTGGGCATATATACCGGTCATAATAGATTTATTCACGCACCAGGAAGAGGCAAGAGGATACATACTGACTCACTTTCCAACAGGTATTTCAAGACCCGGTACGTGGGTGCACGGACCTACTTATAGTAAATAATCTATGCCCAAGGGGAGTGGGTTTGATGCAACAGCCCATAAGGCTGTCTGCGGCTTTTCTCCGTATAATGCATGAGTCGGAAGCCCTGTTTTTCCCTGCTCTAGAAGGCGGGAAAAAGGTAACCACTACCGCTACCTTTTCCTTCAGCCAATAGGCTGGCAAACAATAGGGGGATACTTGAGAACAATATGAGAGCTCTGGTAGTGAAAATCTCGGTCTCTTTCAGGGCTGTTGCCTTATGCTATCCCCCTAAATTTGAATGAATAGATGCATTTTCTATGGCAAAGGCTGCGGGTATGCTCAAGGCAGTGAGCAGAGAGAGATCTTCCTTTCGAAATCCGTATGGCTGGTTGATGGAGTCAACATAGATAACCCCTTTCACCCGTGACCTGCTGATCAAGGGCACACACATTACAGACCTGACTTTCATTATTTCCATACTCTCCGAAAGATCGGCCTTGTCTTCACTGAACGTATCCAGCATTACCACCGCCTTGCCCTCTCGCATGACCCGGTCCACTATGGTCTTGCTATACGAACGGAATCCGTCACCCTTGCTTTTTTTAAGTATGGGTATCAACTCTGAGATTTCTTTTGTTTCATTATCAACTAAGATGAAAACACCGCGGTCAACTCTTTTGAGAAGATCCAGAAGATAGTTCAGTATCGTTCCCAAAATCTCATGTATATCTTCATTTATGTTTATTGACTGCATCAGGGCACTGGATGCCTTATAGATCAATTCCATATTTCTTTGGGCCGTCATGGGCCTGTCTTGCAGAAAATCTTCCCCATGTTCGCTGAATCCCTTGGGAAAACCGGTCGTATGCATAGCATCCAGTTTGTTGTCTTCATGCTCTTTTCCCAGCGAAATCACGGTTTTGCCAATACCAATAGGAATGCCTTCTCTTACCTCGATTTCATGTCCAGGGGGTATCCTTTTCCCGTTAACAATAGTGCCGTTCTTACTCTTTAAATCGGTAATAAAGGCTTTATTCAGTTTCCAGCGGATCATTAAATGTTTGCGAGAAACAGAGCTATCATCGATCTGAATGTCGTTTTCAGGAGCCCGCCCAATATGGATTGTATCGGCTCTAATCTCTAAAGACTGGACCTTTTCAGCCCCTTTCATGATATGGAATTTGGGCATGAACTATTTTCCTTGTTAAAGCGACCTCGATTGATCTAATAGCGTTTATACCATTAAAAAATGGTAAAGGCAATTTCATTCGTTATTATTCAGCAAATGACCCCGGCGCTTCGCTTCTGAGTTATTCACGAAACAAACTCTAACCTGTTTTCCGTATTGTATCACACAGGGTTAACCCGCCAGAAGTATGGCGGGTAAACAGGATTGACATGATTTTTGTTGTCCTTTTGTGCTTCCATCCTCGCCCGCCTCGCCCGTCCGCCTCACTCCGCTTGGCTGGAGGGCGGGCCTGAGCGGCTCGCGGGCAGGCTTTGTGGCCACCTGAACTGTTACTTTAATTCTTGACCATCCAATTGAGAGGCCCCATGGAAGTTTGCTATTATCCATAACAGGTAAATTCCTGAACACCCCTTGAAAATCAGATTTGCTGAAGATTTACTTGCCCTAAAGGGGGAAGTGGTGGTAGCCTAACGGGAAAAAACAAGCTGCATAAAGATGGGCTATCTCATCGTTCCGGTAACCTTTTCACTTGGTTGAAGTCCAAATACCTTTGTCAGCACTAGAAAGGAGCAATAGTGTGATGAAAATAGGATGGATTGGTACCGGCGTCATGGGGGCGCCGATGGCCGGTCATTTACAGGCAGCCGGGCATGACCTCTATGTCTACACCCGTACCAGAGGCAAGGAAAAACTACTGGTGGACAACGGGGCCAAGTGGTGCGAAACGCCCGGTGAAATTGCAGCCAACGCCGAACTCGTATTCTCCATGGTCGGCCTGCCTGAGGACGTTGAGGATGTTTACCTGGGAAAAAATGGAATCCTTTCTGTTGAAGGTTCCTGCCGAATTGCAGTTGATATGACTACCAGTCAACCGAGCCTGGCACAGACCATCGCCCGAGAGGCAGAAAGGCGGGGAATCCAGTGCCTCGATGCCCCTGTATCAGGCGGAGATATTGGTGCCCGCAATGCAGCCCTTGTCATCATGGTAGGTGGCAACAAAGAGGCCTTTGATATAGTCCTTCCCCTCTTTCGATTGATGGGCCAAAATATCTCTCATATGGGCGGGCCAGGTGCAGGACAGCACGCAAAGATGTGCAATCAGATCCTTGTCGCAGGAACCATGATTGGGGTATGCGAATCTCTACTTTACGCTGAAAAGGTTGGCAAAGTTGACCAGGCCTCTATGATCAATATAATGGGCGGGGGTGCAGCCTCCTGCTGGTCTATCACCAACCTGGGTCCTCGCATAATTCGCGGCAACTATGCTCCTGGGTTTTTTGTGGACCATTTCATCAAGGATATGGGTATAGCACTTCAGGAGGCCTCTGCGGCTGGCCTATCCCTTCCGGGACTAGCCCTAGTCCACCAGTTATACCTGGCAGTCAAGGCACAGGGACACGGTCGCTCAGGGACCCATGCGCTCATGCTCGCCCTGAAAACCCTCAATGGGCAACATTAGCGAGGCGAATTCCAGCAGAAAGTAATCCGGACCGAGACAAATACCAAGGGCAAAAAGATAATAGGTGTGATAAAGATGACTGATTCCTGGGTTGCCAAAGTAGAGGAGAAGAAATTCAAGGAGTTCGGGGGTTATTAGGAATCGGGAACACATACATACCGTTGGTCGGGCATAAGGCAGCGGCATGATTCACATCACTGACACCATTGAAATAGACGAGAACGAAATCCAATGCCATTTCATCCGTGCCTCTGGACCGGGTGGGCAAAATGTCAACAAGGTCTCCACTGCGGTGCAGCTCCGTTTCGACGTGGGCAACTCCCCCTCTCTACCCGATGACGTTCGTGAACGTCTGATTCATTTGGCTGGTAGGCGGGTTACTGAAGGCGGCTTATTGATTATCGACGCCCGGCGGTTTCGTACTCAGGAAGGGAACCGTAAGGACGCCTTTGATCGTCTTGTCGGATTGATCAGTAAGGCCGCAGAAAAACCAAAACCTCGCCGCAAAACAAGGCCCACGCTTGCATCAAAGGCACAACGGTTAGAGGCCAAGCGTCACCAGGCAAAGACGAAACGCATACGCCGCCCTGTTTCCCGTTTTGAAGAATAGGCACCGGAGCAACCACACCTGCGAACAAGATCTGTGGGATGCATGGGAAACGGCAAAGCCGGCAGATTCTCAAAAACCCGGGTGCTTTTCAGGTACCATAGGCATAAAAAATAAGGAGAAAGCCAAAATGAAAGGGATTCTTATCAGATGGCTGATCTTAACAGCGGCCATCATGTTCGCTTCATATGTCTTAGATGGTATACACGTGAAAGGTTTCTTCAGCGCCTTTTTCGCAGCAGCCATCCTGGGTATCTTAAACGCCTTTTTCCGTCCCATATTGATTGTTCTGACCCTCCCCATCAATATTCTGACCCTCGGTCTGTTCACCTTTGTCATCAATGCCCTGCTGCTCAAGATGGCATCGGGGGTTATTTCAGGCTTCGAGGTATACGGGTTCTGGTCAGCTGTGTTTGGCTCCCTACTTATTAGCATAGTGAGCTGGGTTTTAAGCTCCTTTATTGGTGCACAGGGGAGGGTGGAATATATTGATCTCAAAAAGAAAGGAGACAGGTGGGAGTAGCAGAAAGGTAGATCCAGTCAAGAGATTAACACCCCGACACAAAATCCTTGCATCAGCACATTAGGCCTGGCAACCAGAGTGGTATAATGGGGAAGCATATCATAAGCACCATGGCTATTAAGTCACAGAGAAGGAAGGGCGCAGCAGCCACGCAGATTTCTGCCATTGTCGTTTCACTTGGAACAATGCCCTTCATAACAAACAAAAGCATTCCGAACGGTGGCGTTGTAAGCCCCATTTCTAGGGTGGGGAGAAATATCATCCCAAACCATACGGGATCCATACCCACGGCCTTAACAATCGGCATAAATATGGGGATGGTAATCATCATTATTGAAACCTGCTCCATAAACATGCCGAGAAAAATCAGAATGAACTGTATAGCAATCAGTAGTGCAATCCTTGATAGGCCGAGGTCGGTTACGAATTCAACAAGCCCTAAGGTTGCACCACTAAAGGCAAGCTGACAAGGCTCAGCAAAAGTTGACACTCTTAGGCTCATCCAACGTTGACACTTTTTAATACATCAAAAACGTTCTTTGAAAATTAGATATCTTTGGAGAAAAGTTTACAGTACGCAAGGAGCTCGTGTATGAATACGTCAAAGCGACAATCTGCACCGAGGCACACAACATACTCCAAGTTAGGCACGATGATCAGCTGGTAGAGACCTTTCCCTATCCTCTACCGAAAGATACAAAATGTGTCAACGCTAGCTGAGCCAAAGGAGGATTAAAACACCCCCTGTCAACGTTTTGGTAGACTTTGTGAGTAATTAATAGTTGCCTCCTCTATTAAACCGATCCCATTTGGGACCAGGCTTGAGCATTGGCCACTTTCTTGATATCCTTTGCCATATTGGCTCGATTTCTTACTTTGTGCTTCAGGCCCTCCGGTACCCGGCTGACACCCACAAGCCTCTGATCCCAGGCATACATGCCGGTATTCTCAGTTACGTTTCCATGGGCAAATCTCGCCTCGATATGCCAGGCAGCATCCTTAAAGGCGATATCCTTGAGGGTATGGCCATAGGTATCTTTAGAATACACATATCCAAAAATCTTGTCTGCCACGGATGCTATTTCCGGGTCCCGGCGTGGCCTTTTGAACATCTCACACTTCTGATCAAGCCCCTCCACCTCACCGACAATGTACTTTGCAGTGTCAATTTTTCCCTCGGTTTCCGTTTCAGTCTTCATCTTCTACCTCACTTAATTTCTAACCCGTCGCCAGCCATAGTCTGCAAAAATTACCTATTCTGGACATCTTCATCCTAATTCTAACATAGTCGCCCAGTTAGCCCCTAGAGCAAAGAAGTGTCTCCTGAATCCCCCTCGTCCATCTCAAACCCCCTTCTTCCTCAAATCTTTGAACCGTTTGGCCTTTAGCTCATACCTCGGCAGTGAGCCATACCGATGGACCTCAATCTTGTAACCAAGGTTGGTCCTTAGCCGTAACTGATCTCGTAAACGGGAGACGATGGATTCCTGTTCCCCTTCTTTTCCTGGCACGATCTCGATTTTCAGCAGGATATCATCCACATCCCTTTTCTTGCTCACCACAACCTCAAACTCATTACCTAGCTCGGCGACGCTCCTCACGACCTCCTCAATGGCCGTGGGCGCAAGGAGAACCCCCTTCACCTTGGTGATATCATCGGCGCGGCCTATAATCCCTCCTTCTATTAGGCGAAAAGTTCTTCCACAATCGCATGGCTGGTCTGCCCATGCGATCACGTCCTTGGTGTCGAAGCGTATCGCAGGTTTTGCCAATCTGTCAAAGGAGGTAATGATCATTTTTCCCTCCTTACCTGGTTCGGTGATTATTTCCCCCGTCTCTATGTCCTCTATCTCCACCAGGAAGAACGCCTCATTTACATGCTGCCCACCAGGTTGGGCAGTACACTCATAGCTCCAGGAGCCGACCTCCGTAATCCCGATATGGTCATACACCTTAGCGCCCCACGCATCTTCCATTCGCTTTTTGGTCGTAGGTATACTTGCCCCTGGCTCGCCGGCGCCCATGATCTTTTGGATATTCATATCCTTAGCCGGGTCAACGCCCAGCTTGTTCTTGGCCACATCAGCCATACGCAGTATATAGGTAGGAGTTGCCAGAAACGCGGTACACTTGAGCTCCTGCATCTTGAGGATCCTAGCCTGGGTATCGAGCACCCCTCCAGGAACTACCTCACACCCGAGCTTCTCTGCTCCATAGTGCCCGGCCCAAAAGGCAACAAAAACATTATACCCGAAGGGGATGAAGATCCTGTCGGTATCCCGAAAACCCTGGGCATAAAAGATGTAACACCACGTTTCAGCCCACCACTCCCAGTCTTGCCAAGTGCAGGCCTGATACACCGGGGTGCCAGTAGTGCCGCTCGTCTGCCTGAAGGTAGTTACCTCCTCAACCGGAACGGTCAACATATCACCATAAGGAAAAGGCTCATGCTGCTGAACCTCCCTCATCATGTCCTTATTGATCTTTGGTACCTTTTGGACATCCTCGAAATTCCTTATGTCTTCAGGCTCGAGGCCCGCCTCTTTATAAAGCCTGTTATAAAATGGGGAGTTGTTGAAAGCCCACTCCACTATTCGCCTGAACTTCTTGAGCTGCAGGGCGTGGAGCTTTTCTTGCGGCAAGGTCTCAAGGATAGGATTCCAGTATATGCTCTCACCATTTGCCATATCATTCGTCCCCCATTTTTCTGTTGTACAGTGGGATTTAAAGCAACTGCCCTTTCCTCAGCAGCCACATATGAATCAGTTTGTGTAGGAACTAGCGCCCGGTAGTTGCCGCAAACCGAAAGGACCGCGGACCCCCTTATGTCCCAATAACCCTTCCCCCCGTCTCAGTTGAAATCTTTGCTAACCGTTACATTTCTGATCTAGCTTCCCGAGGTGGCGACAACTCAGAGGATTAAGCACAGGCACGGTGAGGATTAAGCACAGGCACGGTCAGTCTTCTATTTCACCAGTGCCACATATCTGGTAACGCTTCTTGGATCCCAAAGCTGCCAAAGCCTTGGCCTCATCACAAAACTCCAGTGCCTTTGTTGGGCATACCGTTACGCAGAAAGGTTCCAGGCCTTGAGAAATCCGCTGACGACAAAATGGACATCCCCCATTAATTACCGGATAGTAGTCTGCACAAAGTTCTCCACCCACTTCTTCTGGTCCTATCGTGACAACGCTTATCCAATTCTCCCCCTCCTTAAGATTATTCTCTTGCTTACATGCTATCTCACATGCCCGGCAACCCACACACCTACCTAAATCCACTAGGATGGCGTAA
>JAFDDT010000006.1 GCA_019310725.1 Deltaproteobacteria bacterium
TCCACGCCCTTTTTTAAAACCGGAACCTTTTGAACTGCCTTTTTTGCCAGTTCATTTTCAAGAGACTTTTTCTCTTCCTTTTTTTCCCCTACTGCTTCCTTTTCGCCATTCAGGTTTATATCCTGTTTCACCTTTCTGAATTCCCTTATAGCACTTCCGAGACCCCTGCCAATCTCTGGCAGTCTCTTGGCTCCAAAGATGAACAAGACAATTATGCCGATGATTATCAATTCTGGCGCTCCGAGACCAAACATAGGACTACCCTCTTTTTGAATTAGGACACAGGTTTTCGCCGACCTGCTCGCCATGCGGGTCCGCAAGGCTAGGTGGGCGGGTATCCCTTAATCCCTCAATCCCTCAATTATTTTATTAACATTCCAGTCGACGAGGAGTCGCACCCTTTCGTTTTGCCTTCTATTTCTGTATACGATGTAGCCCTTTTCTATCCCCTCAAGGAAAAGATCTCTTGTAAGTATCACGTCCTGTTTGCAGTATTCTGTCAGTTTCTCCATTTCCCCAGCCTTGAACCATTCAAGGGCCTGTAGGCCATCTGCCGATTTCCCTCTATTGAGGGTTTCCCTCACCAGGTGTTCGAGGCTCAACCTGAACCCAAGCCTATTGTAAATATCCTCAAGTATATCAAAGGTCGGTATTTTCAGTAAGTTCTTGTGGGTATAGGGTGAGAGTACAGCATAGTCAAATCTCTTCAGATTAAAACCAACCACCAGATCCGCCTCGAAAAAATGTTCAAACAACCGATCGGTCCGATCTTCTTCATAAATATAAAAGAGATCCTCCAAACTGTCAAACACAACAGCCACAGATACCATCATCAGGTGCATGTTCTGCCAACCACCTACTTGTTCGGCTGACTTCTGTGTCTCTAAATCAAAATAGAGAATCCTCTTTTGATCTACTCCCTCAAATGCCTCCTCTCTCAATGGGGAGGTGATGTGAGGTTGTACTTCATCAGGAGAGATATCCGCCAAAGGTATCACGCCGGTTAGGGCCTCCAAGATTAGCCGAGCAGCCTCTTTGTCTAAGGGCTTGTTGCCAGAACCACATCGGGGAGAGTAGATGCACGCGGGGCACCCTTTTTCGCAAGGGCAAGTTCGAACCAGATCCAAGGTCTTGCCTAACAGCTCGAGGATTATCTCAAAACCCCTCTGGGCGAGTCCCACCCCTCCTGGATACCCATCATAGATAAATACAGCCGCCTTTTCCACCTGGGGATGAAAGGTGTAGGATATCCCTCCGATGTCATTTCTATCGCACAATGCAAACAGAGGGAAAAGGCTAATAGCTGCATGTTCTATGGCGTGTATACCCCCCATAAAGTGAAGATCTTTATCTTTCACCATGTCTTTAATCACATCCTCGATCTCTACCCACAGCCCCACGGTCTCAAATGTCTGGGGTGGAAGATCAAGAGGGAGGGTTCCGATCAGTTCCTGACCAGGAACTCTCCTTTTTTCATATCCAGTTATTGTTTCAGTCACCTTAAGCTGGCCGAGCTTTACCACAAACTGTCCCTTGGGTTGACTCTTGGCAATCTTGATGATCTCAGTCTCCTTTTCTGAGCGTGTGTACGTAAAATACCTCAGGTCTGTAGGTCGAGCAAAAATATCCTTTTTGTCGATGACGAGGCGTTCAACCTGGTAGGGGCTGGCCCTATGGAGATATATCGCACCTGGATGACACTCCTTGAAGGCCCGTATTCCACCAACTGTACCTATTGCCTCCCCGGTTTGGGAATCAAATATGGTGTACGTCTCTCCAACTGAGCGGATATCCACCTTCAGATGTGGACTTTTTATGGTTGAAAACCACCGTTTCCTGCCTTCAGTTGTCCGACTAAGCTTCCCAGAGGATTCCAGGAAAGCCAGATGGGCGGTGAGAGCATCAGGCCAGATTTGAGCATCATCTAAGGTAAGAGGAGTTTCAGCTGCCGCACAGGGTAGGTGAGCCCTTACGATGTGGGAGTTGTCTGGGTCGATCACAGCAGCCTCAAAGGATTGGGCAAACAGATTTGCCGGATGTTGCATAAAATACTGATCAAGCGCATCTTGGTTGGCGATGAGGGCTATGAGCGAGTCACGTCCAGAGCGTCCCACTCTGCCACCTCTCTGCCAGGTATTAATGATGGTTCCTGGATATCCCACCAATATGCATACGTCCAGGTGACCAATATCAATACCCATTTCTAGGGCGCTCGTACATATAACGCCAAGCAGTTTTCCCCGGGCCAACTTCTTTTCAATCGAGCGGCGTTCCTCAGGGAGAAAGCCAGCCCTGTATGAACTCACTTTATCCTTTAAGCTTGGGGACAGCTGTCTGACCCACATATAAATGAGTTCTGTAACCTTTCTGGATTGAGTAAATGCAATCGTTCTTAACCCGGAATCAAGGCACTGGATAAACAATCGAGTGGCCAGAAAATTGGTGCTGGACTGGGGATTGAAAAACAAAAAGTGCTGGCCAGATTTAGGAGCACCACTCTGCGAAATCACTTCTACCTCTTTTCCAATCAAGTTCCTACCAAGATCACGGGGATTTTGAACAGTGGCAGAGGAAAGAATGAATTGAGGTGTTGTGTGATACAGAGAACAGACCCTTTTGAGCCTTCTCAATATCTGAGCAAGATGTGATCCGAAAATCCCCCGATATGTGTGCACTTCGTCAATAATAACAAAAGCCAGGTTAGAGAACAGTCCGGCCCATTTTTCGTGATAGGCAAGAATACCCCTATGCAGCATGTCCGGATTGGTCAAAATGATATTTGGGATTTTTCTTTTAATTCTCTCCCTGTCCTTGGGGGTTGTATCGCCATCGTATATGGTTGCCGAGATATCGCTGGAATGTAATTCAGTAATAAATTCTGATAAGTTCTTGAATTGATCTTGTTCAAGGGCCTTAAGGGGGAATAAGTAAAGGGCTCTGGTCGTTGGTTGCCTAAGGATGTTTTCAGTGACCGGTAAATTATAGATCAGGCTCTTTCCACTTGCAGTAGGTGTAGATACCAATACATCTTTCCCCTCTTTAATGTGCTTGATGGCCTGAGTCTGATGAGTATAAAGTGCCCTCAGATCAAATCCCTTTAGGATATCCAAAATAGGTTGAGAAACGACGCGACTATCATCGTATTGGGGATCCTGATGTGGCAGATAGTGATGGAAGACAATCGGTGGGCCAAGGTCCGCTGATTTTTTTATGTGTTCAATAAAGGTTGATATCTTCATCTATTTGACGCTCTGATTCAACGGTGTTTATTTGGTATGGATACCATATTTTTACCTATTTTGTAAGGCTACCGGGCTAAAATTTTGTCCTGGACAAATGGGAACATCTCTTTTATCTTACACCAAAGAGAGGCCAAATCCAATGTTTTGGCCTGATCCTTGCTTATAAGGTATTCAGTTGTAGTCTCTTCTAGGGGCTGCACCTATAAAATATCAAAGTTGTAGGTTTTATGGAAACATGACCGAAAGCAAAAAGATACCCCCGATTGTTTATCTTTCTTACGCCAAAGGTGAGCTGATAATCAAGGAGGGAGATTACGGAATATCAATCTATAAAATCCTAAAGGGAAGTGTTCGGATCTTTAGAAGACTGGGCGAGCACAAGATCACTCTTGCCATACTGGGAATTGGGGAGGTTTTCGGGGAAATGACATTTTTTAATTTCCTTCTTGAACCAAGATCTGCGTCTGTAGAGGCTATGGATGATGTTGAACTGGAGGTATGGCATCCTGCGATGCTGGCTGACGAATATAAAAAGATTTCTCCCATGTTGAGATATGTACTCAAGCAGACTCTCAGTAGATTGCTGAAGTTGAACAAGGTTGTCAGTGACTTGGCAGCTAAGAGGAAGCAAAAAACAGGGCGTGTTTCTCCACAGAGTTAGGACTGGTGAAAAAAAGACAGCTGGGGGTTAGAGTCTCTGGTTAGATGACTCTGTTGGCGATAATAGTGGGGATTGTTTAGAAATGACTCTCGAGAGTTTCATATATGGATACATCATCAAGGAAGAGGCGTTTTCTGACCGGGCTACGATAATCGAGGAAGGGAAATATGGTGATTGGGTCTATATTGTTGTGGAGGGGAGAGTAAAGATCAAAAAGCGCACCTCAAAAGGCGTGCTCACCATAAATACCCTGGGAGAGGGGTCTGTTGTAGGGGAGGTTCCTTTCTTGAAAAAAACAGACCGATTGCGCACCGCAACGGTTATTGCCGACGGGCCAGTAAAACTGGGGGTTCTAGACAAGGACCGACTGGAAAAGGAATATGAGACACTGTCGCCACAGTTGAAGAGTCTAATGAGAACCTTGGTTTTGCGATTGGAGGAGACAACCAAAAAGGCGAGTGTACTAGCGGTTAACTAGATACCAGCCTAACTTCTCAATAAGTTCGGGTTCTGTCATTGCGAGCAAAGCGAAGCAATCTCTAATATCGCAATGAGATTGCCACGTCGCTCCGCTCCTCACAATGACCGTGAATATCAACGGCAAGGAATTAGCCGGACTTCTTGAGAAGTTACATACCAGCGGCCTTTTCAACATCCTTAATTCCTTGGTAAATAATATCAAAGAGTTCAGTAATATCTTCTTCCTCCACGCAAGAGAAGGCCACCCTGATATCTGATTTCCCCAGTGAAATTATTCCTACACCGTATTTATCAAGGAGATGAACCCTTAATGCTTCAGGGTCTACCGTTTTAAGCCCCAGGCACATAAAATATCCAGAATTGAAGGGATATACCTCCCAGACGTCACTATATTTTTTGTTGGCAAGCACCTCCTTAACTCGCCTGACCCGCTGGAGCATTACCCTAAATTTTTCTTCCTTTTCTTTTGGATAGTTTTCGGAATTAAGGGCACCAAGGATAACCGATTGGCTCAGGTGCGAGTCATTTGAGATGCTGCCTCTGACAGCGCCAGCCGTCTTCTTCTCGAGGGCATCGTAAATATCGCTTGGATTATCTTTGGCTAAAGTGCCATAGGTGATAAAACCTACCCTCAAACCCCATACGTATGTTTCCTTGGTGGCACCATCCAGTTTTATTGTCATTATTTTTGGATGGGACTCAGTGAGTAACGCAAATAAAGATTCTTTCATGGAGGTGTCATCATAGAAAAGCCCAAAATAGGCGTCGTCAGTAAGGACGAGAACATTATTACCTTTTTCCGCCACATTGATAAGGATTTCCTGAATCCTTTTACCCTCTGCTGATGTTGGGGTGTATCCTGTAGGATTATTGGGGAAATTCAGCAGCACCACGATCTTTTTAGTATCGAGAGCCTGTTTCTGAAGCGCATCTTCAAAGGCATTCAAATTGAAGCCTCTTTGTGAGGAAAAAAGAGGGTACTGGCGTATCTTTGCTCCATGGAGAACCGTAAATATCAAGTTGTAGTTTCCCCAGATCTTATCGGGCAGCAGGATAACATCGCCTTCGTCGATCCACATGTCCGCAGTGACGGAAAGTCCGTGGGTTATACCGTTCGTTACGATTGGCAGGCTTACGGCCTTTCCCGACAGAGAGGGGTTCTTATCAAATATATTTGTTCGCCATGTCTCGCGTAACCTTAGAACACCAAAAGACGGGGCATAATTCAATGACTGCTCCGGATCGACATTGATAGAGGACATGACCGAGGGAAGATGCATAGGCACCCCACCTTCCGTAGCAATGCCTATGGTAGCATTATATCTAAACGCCTTTTCCTTGGCCTCAGCACCTTGGGAGAGAATCCCCCGAGGAAAGTAGAGTTGTTTTCCCTTGTTGGATAACATGTCATAGGTGTTAGGGTTGCTATTTTGAATAACTCCATTGAGTTCTTCGGCGATTGGATTCATGCTTTTTTACCTCTCTTTTTGTGTTGCAAGACGCTTAAAAATCAATAGATTAGGTTTCACTTTGACGCTGCTGTGCCATAACGTTACGATCCAATTACATTATTTGCTATGACAATCCTTTGCACCTCTGAAGTTCCTTCATAGATGGTTGTAACCCTGGCATCCCTGTAGTACCTCTCCACAGGATACTCCTTGCTATATCCATAGCCCCCATGAATTTGCAAGGCCTGATAAGCAACCCTGTTGGCAGTTTCAGAAGCAAAGAGCTTTGCCATAGATGCTTCAGGTGTAAATCTTTCCCCTCTATCCTTCATGGCTGCAGCATTAAACGTAAGCAAGCGGGCTGCTTCAATCTGCACCGCCATATCAGCTATCATCCAGCGAATTCCCTGAAATTTTGATATTTGGCTGCCAAATTGTTCCCTCTCTTTTGCATAATTCAGAGCTGCATCCAGACATGCCTGGGCAATTCCTACCGACATAGAGGCTATTCCAATTCTCCCTTCATCCAAGGCAGTCATAGCAATGATGAATCCCTCACCCTCGCCACCCAAAAGATTTTGTGCAGGGACCTGGCAGTCCTCAAATATCAGGCTTGTGCAGTCTGATGCCGTTTGGCCCATTTTTTCCTCCTCTGGACCCACCGTAAAGCCAGGCATTCCTTTTTCGAGCACAAAGGCACTGATTCCCCTGTGGCTTTTGGCCTTTTCCGTATAGGCGGTGGCCACAATAACGTCTGCACTCTTGCCACTGGTGATCCATGCCTTTGTCCCATTCAGGACATAGACACTTCCGTCTTTTTTGGCGGTTGACCTTTGGCTGGCAGGGTCGGAACCTGCACTCGGTTCAGTTAAGGCAAAGCATCCGAGTTTCTTACCTGCTGCCAGGGGCTTTAGGTAATTTTCCTTAAGAAAGTCGGAGCCAAATTTGTATATTGGACCACAGGAGACACTGTTATGTACAGACATAATGACCGCTGTAGAGGCACATGCATATCCTATTTCCTGAAGGGCCAGACTATAGCTTATGGTATCCACACCTGCGCCGTCATATTCTGGCGGAACATTCATTCCCATGAGCCCGAGTTCACCCATTTGTTTTATAATATCTGCTGGGAACTCTTTGGTTCTATCCCGCTCCGCTGCGGTCGGAAGTATAACCTCCCGAGCTAGGTCCCTGACCATAGCCTGAATCATTCTTTGTTCTTCATTGAGTTGATATGACATGTACAGTCTGCATCTATGGCGTATAGAGTACTACCAGCATCTCTGCTCTTTCAGAACTTAGATTTCTAAGCCTATGAACAATCGATGAGTTAAAGTGCAGTGAGTCCTCTGGTTTTAAGATATTCTTATTTTCCCCAACCGTCACCTCTACTTTACCTTTAAACACATATACAAACTCCTCTCCTTCATGCTGGTAGCTGACGCCTTTGTGTTCAGAAACCGGGTCAATAAAAACTCTGAAGGCTTTGAGATGCTTGTGAAGAGCCTCAGGCGTTAGGGTCTGATAACTATAGTCTTCTGTTCTTTTTTTAAAGTCCTCTGCTTTTTTCCTATCAGCCTGGCCTCTTTCCTCCTTTAAAAGAACCCCGCTATCAATCTCCAAGGCTCTCGAAAGCCGCAGGATAGTGGCCACAGGTGGCATGACTTGCCCATTTTCGAGCCGAGAAAGGTAATCTACAGAGAAACCGGTCTCATTGGCCAAAAAGTCAAGGCCTATCCCTTTCTCAGTCCTCACTTCTTTCAAGCGTTCGCCCAGAGGCTTTGCTTTCTTTATGCGGCGCATGATGTGCTCCTTTGATTCCCTGGATTTGCCTTTACTTCTGTGTTGTTTTCCTTACATTCTTCACCACATTAACGACAAAAACAAGGAGAAGGGTACAACTAATAAGGATAATAAGGTTAGAGGCGAAGAATGTCATGATAAATGAGAAGGGGTCAGTAATGCGGTATGCCACAATAAGAAGGTCTATCCCAAACAAAATGAAAAAGATAGCAACCAGTGCCAGTACAACCTGGATAACCCACCATGGAATGGCCCTTTCCACTACTTGGTACCTCGTTTTAGTCTCTTTGAAATAATATTATCGCAGGCTGTATAGGGATCGAGTTTTCTTTGCAAAACCAACTGGACAGCTTCTTCAAACTCTCCAGACTGAATAAGGTCTGACAAAATATCGTGGACAACTTTATCCTTTATCATCTCGGCAAGTTCATTACGCACCTTTTCATACTTAATCCCGGATTGTCTTTCTGTGGAAGACCTTAGATAGGTGGCATGCTTCTCAACTTCGTCCAGGATTTCCCTTATTCCCTTATCAAATACTGCCTGAGCAGTTAGGATTGGTGGTTTCCAGCCATTTTCATACCTCTTTTCATCCATCTCGATCATCAATCTGAGATCACTGATAGTCCTATCCGCACCTTCCCTATCAGCCTTGTTTATTACGAAGATATCACCGACTTCCAGGATACCTGCCTTAAGGGCCTGGATGTCATCACCCATCCCCGGTATGAGAACAATAAGCGTTGTATCAGCACTCCGAACAATATCTATTTCGTCCTGTCCAACGCCAACTGTTTCAACGAGAATATAATCCTTTCCCATGGCATCCAGCACATCTATCGCGCTTTTGGTAGATTGAGTCAGTCCACCAAAATAGCCCCTTGTTGCCATTGAGCGTATAAACACACCCTCATCCATGCTATGCCGCTGCATCCTGACTCGGTCACCAAGAATAGCGCCTCCGCTGAAAGGACTGGTTGGGTCTACGGCGAGCACTCCCACGGTCTTTTCCGCCTTCCTCAGATGAGTTACCATTTGATCCACTAAGGTACTCTTCCCTACGCCTGGTGCTCCGGTTATGCCAACTATATACGCCCTGCCAGTGAAGGGGTAAAGATCTTTGAGTACCTCTCTTGCCTCAGGGACCATATCATCAATATCTCTGATAAGCCTGGCGACTGCTCTGATTTCCCCGGCTATGATTTTATCAGCAATACTCATTTATAGCATTTCGGATTTCGGATTTCGGATTTTGGATTTTAGATTTTGGATTTTAGATTTTGGATTGAAGATTTTTTACAATACATCTGAAAGCAAATCAAAGAACTTACAGGACTTTGTTCCGAAGGAATTCAAATTATTCGTCTGAAAATCTATAAAATTGCCCAAAATTAGCTGAGGTTTTACTTAATCCCTGCTGTTATCAAGTCCTAGGTTCTACATTTTCCTTAACCCATTTTACTGCCTCTGCGAGGGGTGTACCCGGCGTAAATATCTCCTTGATCCCAGCTTTTTTCAATTGAGGTATGTCCTCTTCAGGAAAAATGCCGCCACCGCAAACCATAATGTCATCGGCACCTTTCTCTTTTAGCAGCTCCACAACCCTCGGAAACAGATACATGTGGGCACCTGCCAAACTGGAGAGCCCTATCATATCCACATCCTCTTGGATAGCAGCCTGCACAATTTCCTCAGGGGTCTGATGAAGGCCAGAATAAACCACTTCAAAACCACCATCCCTATAGGCCCTGGCAATAATCCTGGCACCCCTGTCATGACCATCAAGGCCCGGTTTTGCCACTAATACCCTGATCTTCCTTTTTTGGTTCATGCTGGGCTTTGTTGAGTGTATTAGGTTTATTGCCTACTGCTGACTGCCTACTTTCTCCAACTTTAGCTTTCTAATGGGCAATCCCTCAATCCCCACATTCATTGATTCTTAGATTTATCATCCATGATATCTTTTCTAACTTTCTAACTTTAGTCACTTTAGCTCACTTTTACCTTTAGGCACTTTATTTAATAAACCCCGGGATCGCGGTATATCCCAAAGACATCCCGGAACACATCACAGATCTCCTGCTCAGTAGCATATTCTTTAACGGCTTTCAAGATAGGATACATGAGATTATCATCCCCTTGAGCCGCTTCACCTAATTTCTCCAGGGCCTCTTTTGTCTTTCTACTATCTCTGCTATTTTTTAATTGGTTTGTCCATTGTATCTGTTTCTCTTCTAATTCTGCCTCTATCTGAAGCGTCTCAACAGGAAGCTCCTCTTCTGTGATATATTTATTTACTCCGACAACTGTCTTTTCTCTGCTGTCTATCTGTTTCTGGTAGTTATAGGCAGCATCTGCAATCTCCATCTGCGGGTAATTTTTCTCAATTGCCGCTACCATCCCTCCCATTTCGTCGATCTTTCTGATGTATTCAAACGCCTCTTCCTCCATATCTTTTGTGAGACGCTCGACATAAAAGGATCCACCCAGAGGATCGATGGTATGTGCTACACCTGACTCTTCTGCAATGATCTGCTGGGTGCGAAGAGCGATCGTAGCTGCCTCTTCAGTGGGTAGGGCAAGAACTTCGTCCAAGGAATTGGTATGCAGTGATTGGGTTCCTCCAAGTACAGCGGCCAGGGCCTCAAGGGCTGTTCTGATAACATTATTGTAAGGCTGTTGGGCAGTGAGGGAACACCCTGCGGTTTGGGTATGAAACCTGAGCCACATAGAGCGCTGGTCTTTTGCCTGAAACCGTTCCTTCATTATTCTCGCCCACATCCTCTTGGCAGCCCTAAATTTTGCAATCTCTTCGAAAAAATCGAGATGGGAATTAAAGAAAAAGGAGAGCCTCGGAGCAAAGGAATCAACATCAAGACCCCTTTCCAGGGCAGCCTCAACATAGGCTATGCCATCGGCCAGGGTAAAGGCAAGCTCTTGAACAGCAGTAGACCCAGCCTCCCTAATATGATAGCCACTAATGCTGATGGGATTCCATCTAGGAACCTCTTTCGTACCAAATTCAACAGTATCGGCTATGATTCTCATTGATGGCTTGGGCGGACACATGAAGGTCTTCTGTGCGATGAATTCCTTGAGCATATCATTCTGTATAGTTCCTCCTATAACCCTTCTGCTGATCCCTCTTTTCTCTGCCATTACAATATACATAGCCCACAGCACAGCGGCTGGCGGATTGATTGTCATGGAGGTGGTAATCCTCTCAATAGGAAGGCCCTCAAATAGTATCTCCATGTCCTTCAGGGTGTCGATGGCAACTCCACACCTTCCACATTCCCCCCTCGATTTTGGGGAGTCAGTATCATATCCCATAAGGGTGGGCATATCAAATGCCACTGACAGACCTGTTTGGCCTTCATTTACCAAAAGATGAAATCGCCTATTGGTATCTCTGGCAGACCCCAAACCTGCAAACATCCTCATTGTCCAGAGCCTTCCCCGGTACATAGACGGCTGAACCCCCCGTGTATATGGATATTGCCCCGGAAAGCCGATATCTTGTGCGTAGTCCAGATCTTTTGTATCCAATGGCGTATACAGGTTTTTGACAAGACGGTCCGAAACGGTAGAAAACCTCTCTAGTCTTTCTGGGGCTTTTGAGACAGATTCTTGAAACAGCTCCTGCCATTTCTTGTTGTCTGCCTCTATCCTTTGTAGCGTTTCTTTTGCAAACATCGACGTCCTCTGCTATAGTTTACCCAATAATGCACTGGCTATGGTGTTTTTCTGTATCTCTCTTGTCCCCTCATAGATTTCCATTATTTTTGCATCTCTATAGAACCGCTCTACCTCATATTCAAGCATATAGCCATATCCTCCAAAGAGTTGAATAGCCTCATCAGCTACTTCAACTGCTGTCCGGGCTGCATACATCTTTGCAATGGAGGTTAATTTTGGGTCTATTTTTCCCTGATCAAAATTCCAGGCTGACTTGTAGACAATGAGCCGTGCTGTCTCTATCTGGCTTACCATATCAGCCAATTTATGCTGTGTTACTTGAAACTGAGCCAATTTTTTTCCAAACTGGCTTCGCTCTTTAGTGTAAGCAAGTGCACGGTCAAAGGCTCCCTGGGCAATCCCAAGGGCCTGGGCCGCAATCTCTACCCTGCTCTCATCAAAAAACTCAAGAACCTGGTAAAAACCCTTATTTTCTTTCCCTACAAGATTTGAGACAGGAACTCTCACATCATTAAATGAAAGCTCTCCGGTTGATGTCATCTTTATTCCCATCTTTTCACCCACATCGGCAGTGGTATATCCGGGTGTCCCTGTCTCCACAATAATGGTTGACTGACCACGGTAGGTCGGCTTTGCCTCTGGGTCTGTTTGGCATAAAAGGATAACAAAATTTCCAATGGTCCCATTGGTGATAAAGGTCTTTACCCCCCTTATCACATATTCATCCCCCTCTTTTACTGCAGTTGTATCCATAAGGGTAATATCGCTTCCGTGGTCTGGCTCAGTAAACCCTCCGCTTGAAAGTGACTCACCTTTGGTAACGGGAACCAGGTATTTTTGCTTCTGTTCCTCACTGCCACATCTCAAAATAATTTCAGATGAAAAGTCAGCCAGGCTCAGGGCGATGCCAATACTTGAGTCCTGCCTGCAGAATTCTTCAACTACGAGTGCATTTTCAAAAATGCCGTACTCCTGTCCACCATATTCTTCTGGATAGTGAATACCAATGAAACCAAGCTCAGAGGCCTTTTTCAGTAACTCTGAAGGGAAGGTATGAGCCTGTTCATGCTCGAGGGCAAGCTCTTTATCAAACTCCCCTTGGGCAAATTCTCTGGCCGCCTTTTGAATTGCCTCTTGCTCTTTGTTTAACTTGAAATCCATCGTGTCCCTTTCTCTAGGTTAGTTCCCCTTTGAAATCGGGCCTTCTTTTTTCCAAGAAAGCTCCCATTCCCTCTCTGGCATCCTCACTTGCCATGCACATAGCAAACCCATCGGACTCCATATAGCAGCCAGTCCTCAGATCCTGATCGTACCCCCTGTTGATGGTATCTTTAACAGCGCGAAGAGAAACCTTCCCCTTTGAGGCCAACAGCTTTGCCACTTTCATTGTCTCTTCCCACAGGGCTTCTTTTGGGAATACCTTGTTTACAATCCCCATGTCTTTGGCTTCTCTGGCACTTATCATTACACCGGTCATGCAAAGCTCCTTGGCCATTGATTTACCTATTAACCGAGACAGCCTCTGGGTGCCACCGAAGCCTGGCATAATCCCAAGGTTTATTTCAGGTTGACCGAACTGAGCAGAATCGGCAGCATATGCAAAATCACATGCCATTGCTGTCTCCAGTCCTCCGCCAAGGGCAAAGCCATTGATACAGGCGATTACCGGAATTGGCAATGCTTCCAACTGAAAGAGTAGTTCGTGGCCTTGCTCGGAAAAGACCTTTCCCTGTAAGGGGGTGAAATCTTTCATGATAGCTATATCTGCACCCGCAACAAAGGCCTTATCGCCCTCTCCTGTGAGGATAAGGGCCCTGATCGATTTATCTGCAGCTATCTTTTCCAGAGCATCTTTCATCTCTGCAACTACTGTCCCATTAATCGCATTGAGGGCTTTTGGCCTATTGAACCTAATTATGGCAATATTTTCCTTTACCTCGTAAATGATAGTTTCATACGACATAGTTAGCTCCCTTTTAAATTTTCGATTTTCTATTGAAGATTTTCGATTAATAATTTTGACGAACTCGTAGAAAGTATTTTGTGAAAGAGATTGAGCATTTTTGGGAGAAAAGCGCTTGAGATGTTCAGGGTTAAGAAATGCTAATTGTCTGAGGGCATTACGCCGAGTTTTAGCATTTTAGCTGAACATCCTAAATCCGCGCAAGATGCTCACGCAGTGAGCAAACTCTACTTTTTTCGAATGCATCAATTCTCAATCGTCAATTTTCAATTATCAATTCATTACACCCTCTCCAAGGCCATGGCCATCCCCTGGCCTCCCCCGATACATAAGGTAGCCAGACCCAGCTCCACATCGTTTCTCACCATCTCATTCATGAGGGTGATTACAATCCTGGCACCAGTACAGCCAATTGGATGGCCGATCGATATTCCACTTCCCAAAAGATTGGTCTTATCCAAGTCGAATCCTAATTCCCTTATGCAGGCAATGGCCTGAGAGGCAAAGGCCTCATTCAGTTCCACTTGACCAAAATCGCCTATCGTTAATCCAGTGCTTTTAAGAACCTTTCTAACAGCAGGAATAGGTCCCAGTCCCATATATGCGGGATCTATGGCCCCTGATGCATACGCCTTGATCTTAACTACTCGCTTGAGTCCTAAATCTTTCGCCTTTTCTGCAGACATCAAAAGCACGGCAGCAGCAGCATCGTTAATACCAGAGGCATTACCTGCTGTGACAGTGCCATCTTTCTTGAAGGCCGGTCGCAATTTTGCCATCTTTTCTACACTGGTATCCATGGGCCTTTCATCAGTATCAAAAACAAGAGGTTCACCCTTTCTCTGAGGGATAGTAACGGGGACAATCTCTTCTCTAAAGATTCCCTCAGCTATTGCCTTCCTTGCCCGTGCATGACTGAGGGCACCCAGTTCATCCTGTTCCTCTCGGGAAATCTGGTATTTTTCGGCAATATTCTCAGCAGTTAGGCCCATATGATAGCCATAAAAGATCTCCCAGAGTCCATCATAGATCATCAAATCCACCAAATCAGTATTGTTCATCCTTGCTCCCCATCGTGCTCCAGGAGATCCATAGGGTGCCAGACTCATGTTTTCCATGCCCCCCGCAAGAATGGCGTCGGCCTGTCCCGCTGCAATAGAAAGCGAAGCAAGGGCTAAGGCCTTCATGCCTGAGGCACAGACCTTATTTATGGTGAAGGCGTTAGTCTCTTTAGGAATGCCTGCATGTATTGTTGATTGTCTGGCCACGTTTTGTCCTTGACCTGCCCCTATCACATTACCCATGATCACCTCTCCGATCTCGATTGGCTGAAGAGAATCGGGGTAGTTATAAGCCTTCTCTTCCAACTCGATCATACCTGCACCTTTAAGTGCATTGGGCTCAAAACTCTTGAGGTCATCAGACGCTAAAGGCCGCAACCCAAGTCTTTTCAATGTCTCCTTCATGACCAAGGAGCCCAAAGCAACAACTGGTGTAGCCTTTAACGATCCCCCAAAAGAACCTACAGGCGTTCTACTGCCCCCCACAATTACTACGTCTCTCATGTACACGTCTCCTTACTTGAAATTTATTGATAGGTAATTACAAAAAGTCCGGACCTTTTCTGTGGTCATAAAAGATATATTTTTTCTTCTAATTTAAGTCAAGCCAAAACCACCCGCAGCAGAGCAAAAGATATATGGCGTTTTGGTTTTAAAACGAAGGATTTGAGCCTGCTAAATGGATGAAAGTTTTGACTACGCTTTGCCAATACCGAGATTTTTTGCCGTTCCTCCTTTTTTTTATTGACAACAAATTATGAGTGGATTATAGGATAGTTACATTATAGCTATAATATAATCACATTTGTCATTCCAATCCAGGAATTGACACCAGATTTAATGGGAGAATCTCTTGAACTGGTAAGCAATTGAGCATCATATCTTCTTCAATTTCAACTCATAAAAGATAAATAATCGATGGACGACGAGAATAAAAAGGCCGCTCCCATAGAAGGGGCCTCAAGAAAGGTTAAATTTGAGATATATGGTGAGGAGATGCTCGAAAAAGAGGTCAAAATGAGCGGTAACAGTGGCCGAGTATATCTTCCACCCGATTGGGTGGGGAGACATGTAAAGATAATCAGAACAAATTAAGCACTGAATTAGTACAGGGTATACGAGATTGGAAAAGCTACTCATAAGAAAGTTAAAAGTAAGTGATGCTGATCACATCTCCAAAATCCAGGAAGCAATTATAAAGGGACCTGTCACCATAGATTATCATAGGGTTGTTCGGGAAGAGGCGAAAAGAAAGGATGGGGTTAGCTTTGTAGCGGAACTGGATGGCAACGTGGTAGGTTTTATGATTGTTTACATTATCTATGGTGGATTTGGCTTGGAGAAAAGCGCCTGGATCGGGCTTTTTGGGGTTGACTCAAAATATATGGGAAGCGGCATCGGAAAAAGACTGGCAAAGGAAATTTTTGATGTAATCAAGGAAAGAGGCATAAAGAATATTTTCACATCAGTGAAGTGGGACTCCACTGATCTACTGTCCTTTTTTAAGTCACTGGAGTTTAACAGGTGTGAATTTATTAATCTAAAGAAAGTAATCGATTGAGCATCTCTTTAGAGAGAAGGGGAAGGCTATCAGTAAACAAGAAAGGATAAATAAGATAACTGAATCGGAAGTAACTTCTCAATAAGTTCGGGTTGTGTCATTGCGAGCAAAGCGAAGCAATCTCTAATATCGCAATGAGATTGCCACGTCGCTCCGCTCCTCGCAATGACCGTAAACGCAAACGGCAAGGAATCAGCCGAGCTTTTTGAGAAGTTACAATCGGAATTACAGAAAAATAACTTCAGCAATTTAGGCAATTTCAACGTTCACCGGGCGGGTGGGAGCCGTTTTCAAAACTTCTTTGAAATCTTGGCTTCATTTCAATGAAGAAACTTGGCATTAATCCGCCCAAAGTCTGGCGGATAAATGTTAAGATCTTAGCCTAAATAGCCATCTAGAAGGGGGAAAAATGAGGTACGCAGAGACAGGGTATAATTTAGAAATTGATCTATCCCGGGGAAGCATCGAGAGGGTAGAAACTGATCCAAGAGAAACTGAACTTTATCTGGGGGGTTTAGGTACTAACGCCAAGATATTATGGGACAGGGTTCCCCCTGAAGTTGAACCCTTTTCTCCTGATAATCTACTAATATTCAGCACCGGTCTTTTATGTGGCACCCCCGCTCCTGGTGCTAATCGTACCATTGTTTCTACCATCTCTCCTCAGACATTGTTGATGGCATATTCAATGATGGGCGGATTTTGGGCACCAGAGCTGAAATTTGCCGGTTATGACAAAGTAATCATTCGCGGCAAGTCCCCCAATTTGGTTTATTTATGGATCAACAATGACAAAGTAGAAATACGTGATGCCTCTCATTTACAGGGTAAAGGCGCTATTGAAGCTGCAGAGCTAATTAAACAGGAGATAAACGAGCCCAAAGCGCATGTTGCTTCTATCGGCCTGGCAGGTGAAAATAGAGTCGCTTTTGCTTCCATTGAGCAGGGCAGGTCCAGTGCCAGCCGACTTGGAGTAGGCGCTGTTATGGGAGATAAAGGGCTAAAGGCCATAGCTGTTCGTGGAACAAAGGATGTCAATGTTGCCCGACCGGATGAACTCCTGGAGCTTTGCAACGAAGTGCTGGAATACATTAAAGTCCGAGCAGAAAATCCAATTCAAGGGGTACCGCCCATCTTGGCTGGGCTTGGCTCGCCCCAAGAGATGGCAGTGCATGATGAGAAGTGGCACACCGAGAATTTCGCCTGGGGTAATGCGCGCCATCGAAGAAAGGATTTTTGGAACGAGGAAGTAGAAAAGGCGTGGACGGAAACCCTTGAAAATGTGCGGGAGCGGTTTATTAGTTGCTATAACTGTCCGATGAAATGCGGGGCAACCATTTCTGTCCCGGAGCTCTCAGTATACATGATGAAATGCTACTCGAAACTTACCTATACCATGGCGTCCATGACAGACCTGGATTTTGGTTTTAAAATCGCTCAGCTTGCTACGGAGCATGGAGTAGACGCATTCTCAGCCCCGCAAACGATGGCCTTCGCCGTTGAGCTTTATGAAGCCGGCATCTTGACTGATGAGGACATGCCAGGGTTTCCGTCCGATGCCGAGGAGAGGTTTTTCTGGTTACTCGACAGAATTGTTCGGCGCGAAGGTATAGGCGATATTTTGGCCGATGGCACGTATTGGGCAGCAGAGCGCATTGGCAAGGGCGCAGAGGAATATGCTCATAATAACATAAAGAAACATGAGCAGCTGCCTCTCAAGTTGGGCATGCTGAATCCCGTCTATTTCCTTATGTATTGTACCGGTGAGAAGGCTAACATCACCCAGATTGAAGGGCAGTTCCCCCAGGCGCCTTTTCCTAGCAGGGAAGAGAGGGAAGAATTTGTCAAGGATTGGATCCAGGTTCCTGATGAAAAGCTTAAGCAGTATTTTGTGGACTGGGAACTACGCGGAGATAACTCGATCCCATATTATCCACCTATTCAAGCAAGCTGTGAGATTGTTGATTGGATGGAGAAGATGCACTATATTGATGACGCCACCGGGATCTGCGCCGGTTTGTCATCATTTCCCCTGAAGCCTCCTTATCATATACACAATCTACCGCGAGTAATCTCATCAGCGACTGGGATAGATATAGATGAAGCTGAACTATGGGAAATAACCAAGAGGAACCGAACTTTAGTTAGAGCCATTAATGTAAGAAGAGGTATGAGGAGACAGGATGAAAAGCCTCCAGAGGACCATTGGCGGAAACGGTTTCCCGAGCTTGAAGCTAAGCTCTTAGATGAGTATTACAAATTTAAGGGGTGGAATAATCAGGGTATTCCCACGAAAGAGATTTTAGATGAATTGGATCTGGATTACGTTAGCGAAGACTTTTTACAGAGGGGGATATTGACGGATCATGAAGGTAGTCATTATAAAGAGACTTCATCGGAAAAAAAGCAGAAATAGGGTGGAGGGGATAAGCCGTGAGCGGTGAGAAGAAAAAGAAAATGATTAAAACAATAAAAATTGATGTTGATAACTGCAATGGTTGCCGGGCATGTGAGGCAATCTGCTCCGCATTTCATGCTACGCCTAAATATAGCAGTAATAATCCAGCGAGGTCACGCATTCGGGTGGTACGGGATCCACTGAAAGACGTATTTGTCCCCGTATTCGCGGGTGAGTATACAGCAGCCGAATGCATGGCCAGAGACAAATATGTGATTGACGGAAGGCAGTATGACGAGTGTGCCTTCTGCAGAGCTTCCTGCCCATCTAGGGATCTTTTTAAAGAACCCGATTCTGGCCTCCCTCTGAAATGTGATCTCTGTGAAGACCTAGAAGATCCGTCTCTAGAAGAGCCTTTATGTGTTCAGTGGTGCTTAAGTGATGCCCTGACGTACGAAGAAAGGGAAGAGGAAGTCGAAGAAGAGGAAGAGCCTCTGGATGAGTTGGAGATTGGATTGGAATCCTTAGCGGATAGGTATGGATTAGAGAAGATAATGGATACCCTTGCCCGAATGTCAGAGTCAAAGAAGGGCTAAAACAGTACGGCCAAATAAGAGGATGAAGGAAGATTGTGGAGAATGTAGCCGAATATAGAGAGATCATAGATGTCATAAAGACGAACGGTGGAGATCTCTTTAAGAGATGCTTTCAATGCGGATTATGCGATGTTGTGTGCCCGTGGAATAAGGTTCGGACCTTTTCTATGCGCAAGATAGTCCGACAGGCAACCTTCGGTATGACAGAGATAGAAAGTGAAGATATATGGCTTTGTACGACGTGCGGAAGGTGCCCTCAGCAGTGTCCCAGGGATGTACAGCAGATAGAATCCGGAGTTGCCTTACGCAGGATTGCTACGGAATATGGAATTTTTCCTCCGACTGCCCAGCCTATCCGCACCGTGAGGGGAAGCTTGGTTGGGGAAGGCAACCCCTTGAGCGAAGAGCGGAAAGACCGGGCGAATTGGGCGGAAGGTCTTTCAGTAAAAACGTTTACCGAGGGGATGGATCTGTTATATTTCCCCGGCTGCTACCTTTGCTATGATCCAAGATTAAAAAAGGTGGCTACTGCCACAGCTCATATACTTAACCAAGCCGGAGTGGATTTCGGGATACTGGGCGAAAAGGAGAATTGCTGCGGAGAAAGCATCCGCAAGGCAGGCGATGAGGAGGTATTCAAACGCTTAGCCAAGGAGAACATCAAAACATTTATCGATAATGGGGTAAAGAAAATCCTTGTTTCTTCCCCTCATTGCTACCATACCTTCAAAAACGAGTATCCCGAATTTATGGTAGCCTTTGAGGTGGTTCATATCTCCCAATATCTGTTCGAGCTTATTGATGAAGGGCGGATTGAACTCACTAAAGAATATAGAAAGAATGTTACGTATCATGACCCATGTTACCTGGGTCGACATAATGGCATCTATGACGAGCCCCGAGAGGTCTTAAAGAAGATACCTGGTTTAGATATTATTGAGATGCCCGAATCACGGGAAGATAGTCTCTGTTGTGGAGGGGGAGGAGGCAGGATCTGGATGGAAACACCAAAGGCTGAACGGTTCTCCGACCTCAGATTAGAACAGGCGAAAGAAGTGGAAGCAGAGGTGTTGGTTACTTCCTGCCCTTACTGCATCACTAATTTTGAGGAAAGCAGGCTAGCATTGGAGGATGAGAAAGGCTTAGAGATAAAGGACATCACGGAAATTATCCAAGAATCGATGTAGCAGGCAGTAGAAAAAATTTTTTCACAGGTTGTTTAAAAACTTTGTAAGGAAGTAGAAATTGGAAAATGAGCTATCACTAAAGGATAAAATTCAACAACTTTCAAAAAGTTTTGGAGACAGTCATTACGGAGATGTAATGGTGGTTGGTGGAGGGATCAGCGGTATCCAAGCCTCTCTTGATCTTGCGGCTGCCGGCTTTAAGGTGTACCTCGTTGACAAATCACCTACCATTGGCGGGCATATGGCTCAGCTTGATAAGACCTTCCCGACCAATGAGTGCTCTACATGAATACTTTCGCCCAAACTGGCCGAGGTCGGCCTGCACCCCAATATAGAGGTCATTACCTTAACTAACGTTACCAGTGTAGAGGGGAACGCAGGGGATTTTAAAGTAACCCTTATTAAAACACCTCGTTACATTATAGAAGAAAAATGCACTGGTTGTACTGCCTGTGCAGAGTACTGCCCGGTTAATGTGCCCGACCCATTTAATCAGGACATATCATCGAATAAGGCTGTCCATATATACTTTTCTCAAGCATATCCGCTCATCAGTTATATAGACCCTGAAGCCTGCCTTTACCTTAAAGAAGGGAAATGCGGTATTTGCGAATCAGTCTGTGATAATAACGCCATAGACCTCAATCAAAAACCAGAGAAGGTGGAACTAAAAGTAGGGGCGATACTTCTTTCTCCAGGCTATGAACCTTTTGACCCCGCGGTGAGGGGCGACTATGCATACGGAACGTTCGAGAACGTAGTAACCAGTATGGACTATGAACGAATAATATGTGCCACAGGTCCCTACGGAGGTGAGATACTGCGTGCTTCCGATAATAGACATCCCCATAAAATAGCATGGATTCAGTGTGTTGGTTCCAGACAGGTTACCCCTGGGGGTAACAGTTATTGTTCTGCTGTATGCTGCACGTATACCCAGAAGCAGGTAATGGTGACAAAAGAACATGACGATGAGGTTGAGTGTACCATATTTCATAACGATATTCGCTCCTGGGGTAAGGACTTTGAACGATTCTACCAGAGAGCAGCTGACTCACCAGGGGTTCGATTTATAAGAAGCTATGTATCAATAGGAAAAGAGGATCCGAAGACAAAGAATGTGAGTATACGATATGCTACTACCGAGGAAGGAGTAAAGGAGGAGGAATTCGATTTGGTAGTTTTATCCGTTGGATTGACCCCTCCTGCTCATCATGAGGGCCTAGCAGATATCTATGGCATTGAGCTCAATTCTCATGGATTCTGCAAAACCAATCCTGTTAACCCTATAGAGACCTCTCGCCCAGGGATTTTTATCAGTGGGGCCTTTCAAGGGCCTATTGATATACCCGAGTCGGTTATAAGCGCTAGCGGGGCGGAAGCCCTTTGTGGTGAGATCCTTGACTACCGGAGAGGGGAATTGGCCCAAAAAAGGGTATATCCGCTGGAACGAGATACATCCAATGAAGAGCCTAAAATAGGAGTCTTTGTATGTCGTTGTGGAGCGAATATCGGATCAGTTGTGGATGTTCCTTCCGTAACTGACTATGCTTCGACTTTACCCAATGTTGTCTATGCTCAAGAACAGCTCTTTTCATGTGCCACGAGTTATATTCAGGAAATAGTAGAGATCATAAAGGAAAAAGGACTCAATCGATTGGTTATCGCTGCTTGTACCCCCCTAAACCTCGAACCGACGTTCCGGGATGCTCTTCGAGAAGCAGGTATCAATCAATATTTCTTGGAAATGGCTAATATCAGGGAGCATGACTCATGGGTTCACTCAAAAGAGCCGGAGGAAGCCACCCAAAAGGCAAAAGACCTCCTCAGGATGTCGGTAGCACGGGCGTGCCATTTAGAGCCGTTGCAGGAAATTGAGCTCTCAGTCAACAAGACAGCATTAGTGATTGGCGGGGGTATAGCCGGCATGACGTCTGCTCTGTCAATAGCCAACCAGGGACATGATGTTTACCTGATAGAAAAGGCTCCGGATTTGGGAGGAATGGCTCTAAGGCTTCTCTACAGTCTGGAAGGTCTGGATGTTCAGGACTATGTGCATGATCTTGTGCAAAAGGTGTATCAGCACCCACTCATACATGTATATACTGATGCTCGCATAACAGAGGCAACAGGCTATGTGGGGAATTTTGTAACCACAGTGACCTCAGACAGAGGGCTCACAGAGATACAACATGGTGCGGCTATTATCGCTACAGGTGCTGAAGAATATAGACCCACCGAATATCTTTATGGAGACAATAACAAAGTAATGACGTACCTCGAGTTGGAGGAGCAGATTGCTAAAGGAGATGAGACTCTCACTAACGCTGAAACTCTCGTGATGATCCAATGTGTTGGGTGCAGAAATGAAGAGAGAAATTACTGCTCCCGGGTATGTTGCAGCCAGGCTATAAAGAACGCCCTGAAACTAAAAGAGGTAAATCCCGATATGGATATCTATATCCTCTTTCGAGATATGAGAACCTATGGGTTTATGGAGGACTACTACCGGGAAGCGTCAGAAAAAGATGTCAAGTTCATCCGCTATGAGCCGGAGGATCCACCGAAAGTGGAAGCTGTTGAGGAAGGAGGTCGGCCTGTTTTAAGGGTTACTGTGACCGATCCCATTTTGGGTCAGAGGCTTGCAATCGATGCCGATTATCTTGCTTTGGCTGCGGCTGTTGTTCCATCGTCAGGTAATAAGGAAATATCTCAATTCTTCAAACTTACTTTGGGACCAGATGGCTTCTTCAAAGAAGCCCATGTCAAGTTACGGCCGGTTGACTTTTCTACACAAGGCATTTTCCTATGCGGCATGGCTCATTATCCCAAGCATATAACGGAGTCGATTAACCAGGCTTATGGAGCTGCAGGAAGGACTTTAACCCTTCTCTCGCATGATATAGTAACTGTCTCAGGTGCTGTTTGCGAGGTGGATGAGAAAAAATGTATTGGGTGTGGGGCATGCAGCTCAGCCTGTACATATGGAGCTATAGAATTGCGTGAAATAAAACAGGGCAAAAAGGCTGTTGTTAATCCTGTTCTCTGTAAAGGCTGTGGTCTCTGTAATACAAAGTGTCCAACAGAGGCTATTTCACTAAAGCACTTTACTAACGAAGAGTTCTTGAGCCAAATTGATGAGGCGATTCCAAAGGAAGAGACCATGCAACACATGGATATGGCGGTTGGACATGTGTAAAAGTATAGGCAGAATTTAGGGGGCTCCTCGCCAATCGGAATGCTGGAATAATGGAAGACTGGAATAGTGGGTTTTGGGAAGTTGGCATACTGCTTCATGAGGTAAATCATGGAGTCAAAGCAGGGGAGGAAGGAGGTGAAAACCGATGAGCACAAGGCTTACATTTAAGCCAAGAATAGTGGGTTTTGTCTGCAATTGGTGAGCATACGGCGCTGCTGACATGGCTGGAGTTTCCAGACTGCAATATACAACTGAAGCCAGACTTATCCGCGTCATGTGCACCGGCAGAGTCGACCTGTCATTTGTGCTGCGAGGTTTCTCAAATGGAGCAGACGGGGTGTTTATCGGTGGTTGCCACCCTGGAGAATGCAACTATATGGTTCATGGAAATTACCATGCACTCGGCATGGTGCATCTATGTAAAAGAATAATGGAAAACATAGGGATAAATCCCGAACGGTTGAGGATCGCTTGGTGCGATGCCGGAGAAGGAATCCGTTTCGGCAGAATTATGAATGAGTTTACCAGCAAGGTGAAGGAGTTAGGACCACTCGGCCAAGGCGAAGGAATGGATGAAAATGAATTAAAGTCCAAAATTGAAGAAGTGACCAAGCTCATCCCCTACATTAAGATAGCTAAAAAGGAGAAGCTGGAGTCACGTCTTGAAAACGAAGAAGATTATAGTGAATTTTTCACCAGTGAGGAGATTGACACGTTATTCCGTGAAGTCCCCTCGTACTATATTGAACCGGATAAGTGCCAGGCCTGCGGGATTTGCCTTAGGAGGTGCCCTGTAGAGGCGATTGTAGGCGGCAAAAACAAGATTCATGTGATTGATCAAGAGAAATGCATAAAATGTGGAACCTGCCTTGAGGCTTGCCCGCCTAAATTTGGTGCGGTGAAGAAGATTTCTGGCAAGCCTGTTCCGCCTCCTATTCCTGAAGAGGAAAGAACTATAGACAGAAAGAGTAAAGAAAAATGAGAGGAATCCTTTTACCGATTGACTGAAAAGAGGCTAGTTGAAGCAAGAACACGCGTTCCCTTCTTAGACTGAATGCCTCAGCTTTTAAACGCTACCAATCTATTTCAACGGACAACTCACCACTGTCAACGTACATAGTGTAAACGGCTATGCTTGAATTTCTCCTGATTATCATAATGCTTTTCTTCTCCGTTATGATTCATGAGTGCGCTCATGGTCTCGTTGCCTTGTTTTTTGGGGACGATACGGCCAAAATGGCCGGAAGGTTATCTCTGAATATCGTGAGACATATAGATCTCGTGGGTACCATTATTGTGCCCTTGATTTTGCTAAGCTTCTATTTGATGAGCGGATCAGGTGTCATCTTTGGTTGGGCCAAACCAGTACCTGTGAGTGCGCATAATTTGAGAAATCCTGCCAGAGATTACACCCTTGTCTCTCTTGCTGGCCCTCTATCTAATATCCTCCTGGCGTTTGCCTTTGGCTTGGTGTGGGCTCTTTTGGTAATGATCTCGCTTCAAACGAGCGCTATCCTCTTCGTGGCACGATTTATCTGTTTTATGGGTGTTAAGATCAATATTATTTTGGCTGTGTTTAATCTTATCCCAATACCCCCGCTGGATGGTTCACACCTGGTAAGTTACTTACTCCCCTATCGCCTTTCAATAAGGTATCGGAAGATTGCACGCTATGGGATCCTCATAATCCTCATCCTTATCCTTACAGATACATTACAATACCCTTTTTTGCTCGCGGACCACCTTAGTCGCGCAATCCTTGACTGGATGTACAGGGCAGGGAGTTTTCTTGGGTAGGTCTTTTTCTGGGGAATGCCAATGATAGGGGAGGAGCCTTTGGACTTGACCAGACACGGCGTGTTTGTTTAGTATTATTCATGTGGATGGGTGGCACAGGGAGAGCCACGAGCACCAAAAAGGGGCATGCAACCCCTTATTTGTATAAACTTCGCTGGGGTGAGTGACGGGACTTGAACCCGCGACCACTGGGGCCACAACCCAGTGCTCTACCAGCTGAGCTACACCCACCATTTCTATTATTTTTATCATACTCTGATGTGGTTGGCAATGGAATATTTCTGTGTTTGGGAGTGGTAATCTGGGATAGGCGATTTGCGGTTGCTCATCTCAGAATGTCATATGCTATATGGAATCTCTTAGCAGTTTCCAAAAGAGATGGAATCCTTGGATGAAATTTGGGCAACACAATGGGGAGTTCTCAGTGGAAAATACCAAGAAAATAATGTTCAGGCAGATACCCTCTGTTGATGACCTGTTGGTGGCCTCAGGCATTAGAAGCATGCTATCCACTATACCACGGGCTTTGGTTTTGCGCGCCATTCGCCAGATTTTAGATGAGTTAAGGGAACAGATTAGAAAAGCTTCAGCCAGTGACGAAATGCCAGATGTGGGGCTGAGCACGGTTGTTGATCAGATCACCAGGAGGGTATCGCTCCTATCACGGCCCAGTTTGAGACAGGTCATCAACGCCACAGGGGTTATTGTGCATACTAATCTGGGACGTTCGCCTGTACCAAAACGGGTTATTACCGCGTTTGACTCCCTGGCAGGTTGCTACAGCAATCTGGAGTATGACCTCAACAGTGGCAAAAGGGGGAGTAGGTATGTCCATGTACAAGACATCCTGAGGGAGCTCACCGGGGCTGAGGATGCCCTCGTTGTTAATAACAATGCAGCTGCTGTGCTTATTGCCCTAGATACCATAGCCAAGGGTAAGGAAGTTGTTATCTCCAGAGGTCAACTGGTGGAAATCGGCGGTTCCTTTCGCATGCCTGATGTCATGAGAAAGAGTGGGGCCAAGATGTTTGAGGTTGGCACAACGAATAAGACAACTATCAGAGATTATGAGGCTGCAATTGTTTCTGATACCGCTCTTTTCCTTAAAGTCCACATGAGTAATTTCCAAATAGTAGGATTCACCCAGGAAGTAAGCCTAGAGGAGCTGGTTGGTTTAGGGAAGAAATACAGCATCCATGTAATGGAGGATCTTGGTAGCGGGTGTTTGATTGATCTTTCCCGCTACGGGCTTAAGAAAGAACCAACCGTTCAAGATTCTGTAAAGAAAGGAGCAGATATAATCACCTTCAGCGGTGACAAAATGCTGGGTGGGCCTCAGTGTGGAATAATTCTCGGAAAAAAAGATATTATCTCAAAAATAAAGGCAAATCAGTTGAGCAGGGCGCTGCGAGTGGATAAATTGACCCTCATTGCGCTTCAGGAGACCCTTTCCATGTACCGGGATGAAGAGAAGGCAATCAGGCAAATACCTACCCTAAGGATGATATGCCAGTCGTATCCAAGCGTTTGTCGAAAGGCAGAGAGATTAAGGGGTTTTATTGGAAAAATAGATACCAGTAACTTTGTGATCAGCCTCAGTGACGGTTTCTCACAAGTCGGTGGTGGCGCCTTGCCTTTGGAGGGGATAGAAAGCAGACTTCTTTGCCTATCACCCCGTAGACTCTCAGCTTCCCATATCGTGGAGTTTCTGAGGTTCTATAATCCACCCATTGTTGCAAGACTCGAAAAGGACAACGTTTTGCTGGATTTGAGAACAATCCAGGAAAAGGAGGTTAAGATTGTAGCTGCGGCCATACAGAAGATGTCAACCAAAAAGGTGCAACCGGTTGATTAACAGGATCGCACCACGACATCGTTCCTTGAGCAATCCTCTATGCAATGCTTTGTATCAATTCCTTGCCGGGCCGAAACCTGACAGCCTTGCTGGCTTTGATTTGAATAGGTTGGCCAGTTCGCGGGTTTCTCCCGGTTCTTGCTTTTCTGTTGACTACCACAAAGGTTCCAAAACCGGCAAGGGGAAACCTACCATCCTTTTTGATCGTGGCTTTTGCAATAGCGAGGAAAGCGTTAAGAGCCCTTTCTGAATCGGCCCTAGTTAAACGAGTTTCTTTTGCCATCGCTGATATTAAGTCTGTTTTTGTCATGACTCACACTCCTCCGTTTGTTGTAGGTTGTTAAACAGGAAACATGCCCTTGCAAATTTCTACAGATCTTCCCCTCTGCTTTTACTGGTTTCTAGATCTATTGAAAAAGGATAGGCAATTCATGATTGTACGAAATACGCCGTATTTCGGAAACATGCATGCAGGCCGCAGACCTTCTGCTGTCAGGATTTAGCAGGATCTTTAGCACAGTGAGATGGCGATTTCAACAAAAAATGGTCTCGGTCTTCGATAATGTTTCTTTGCTATCTCAACACAGTCTTCAAAGACATCTTAAAATTAACTATTTATCAATTATTTACATTACCTATATAAGCCATTTTCTTAAGGAAAACTTTTTCACATCTGTCTCTTTGGAAAAAGCCAAATCCAGCATTGACAAATGTTTTGTGAGATTATAACGTTAGGGCATTATTCGCTAAAGGCTGGCTGCATACAAAAGATAGGTACCCCAATGGAAAATATTATCGAGAATGCGCTGGAAGAAAGTCTGAGAATCAAAGAGAATTTCGTCAAAAAAAACACCTCTAAACTGGTAGAATTTGCTCAGTATCTTTCTAATGCCTTTAGAAATGCCAAAAAACTTATGATATGCGGCAATGGAGGAAGCGCAGCTGATGCCCAGCACCTTGCTGCTGAATTTGTTAATAAATTTCAATTAGATCGCTCTCCCTTGCCAGCATTAGCACTTACTACCGATACATCGATTATTACAAGTGTCGCAAATGATTATCGGTATGAGGACGTTTTTTCTAAGCAAATTGAGGCCCTTGGTGTCAAGGGAGATATCCTCCTTGCCATTTCAACGAGCGGAAGGTCATCAAGCGTTCTTGCCGCCATAAGGACTGCACGGGGAAAAGGGGTATATACGGTTGGTTTTATTGGGGGAGACGGGGGAGATATGCTTCGCTTGGTGGACTTACACTTGCTCGTTGAAAGCGCGCACACGCCTCGGGTCCAGGAGGTCCATATCTTAGCTGGACATCTGATCTGTGAGCTCGTTGAACATATCCTTTTTCGCAGAAATCCTTCTGAAAACTAAATCCCTTGGTGTTGTTCAAGGGTGTTGGCATGAACCATAGTGAATAACCGTTCATGTTCTAAAGGAGGTCATAGCTGTTTTTGAGTAAACACTTTTGGACGATAGTAACCGTTCATGTTTTGTTCACTTGAAAATATTGAGCAGGGTGATTGACTAAAGAAATGGATACATTAGAACCAATATCCCTAAAGGATCTGAAAACCTATTCCCTGAAAAAAAGAGTAAGCAAGGTATCGATAAAGGACTTTGCATCAAGCTGGGAACCAGGTGGTACCATGGGCCAGTGGTTGGAAAATCTGCCTAACATTTTGGCAGGAAGTGATCTTAGAGCCCTGGTAAAGAGATTGAGCATGGCCGTAAAGGAAGAAAAGACTATTATCCTGGCTATGGGGGCCCATGCCGTTAAGGTCGGGTTGAGCCCTGTAATCCTGGATTTGATGGAAAGAGGAATTATTAGTGGTCTGGCTATGAACGGCGCTGGCATTATCCATGATTTAGAGATTGCCATGGTGGGGGCCACATCAGAAGATGTAGAGTCTGCACTCCCCCAAGGTGAATTTGGGATGGCCCGGGAGACAGGAGAATTTCTTAATGGCGCAATTACAGAAGGCGCCAAAGCAGGGATAGGACTGGGAACATCGGTCGGTAAACATATTCTTCAGGCATCACTTCCCTATGCTCGGTATAGCTTATTAGCTGCAGGTGCGAGGTTACATATACCCCTTACCGTCCATGTGGCCATAGGTACTGATATTATCCACATTCATCCAGCGGTAAATGGATCTGCGATAGGAGAAACTTCACATCGTGATTTTCGAATCTTTGCAACCCTTGTCTCACGCCTTGAAGGCGGTGTATACATCAATCTTGGTTCCGCAGTGGTTTTACCAGAGGTATTCCTAAAGTCCCTTACCTTGGTCAGAAACCTAGGATTCGAGGTCAAACGCTTTACAACGGTCGATATGGACTTCATACGACACTATCGCCCCATGAATAACGTAGTGAAGAGACCTACCTTGGAAGGTGGCCAGGGGTTTTCTCTCATTGGGCACCATGAAATTATGTTTCCCTTACTTGCGGCAGCCCTGATTGAGAATTTAGATAGAAACAAGGTTTTTTAAACGGGGTCTCATTACCTGACTGTCCCGCTATCCTTACAAGAATTTTTCCCAGAAAATAAATGATCAAAGAGAAATTCAGGGTTGGTTTTGGTTACGATGTTCATAGGCTCGTCGAAGGAAAGCCTCTCATCTTGGGGGGTGTGACCATTGCAAATGATAAAGGCCTCTTCGGTTATTCTGATGCAGATGTCTTGATACACGCTGTTATTGATGCAATACTCGGGGCTCTGGGAAAAGGCGATATTGGGCAACATTTTCCGGACTCCGATCCAGCATACCAGGGCGCAGATAGCCTCACTCTTCTAAGAAAAATCATGGGCCTTGCCCATGATAAGGGATTCGCCGTAAACAACCTCGATGCGACTATTGTTGCACAAAAACCAAGACTGAGCACTTATTTGAACGATATGAAAGAAAGATTATCAACTGTTTTGGAGGTTGATCCGGATGCCTTAAATATAAAGGCAACCACCACTGAGGGATTAGGGTTCTGCGGCCGGAAGGAAGGGATTGCTGCCTATGCGGTAGTGAGTTTAGAAGGGCGAAAATGATCCAAAGTGAAACAAGAAGGACATTGAGTGGCTATTACCTTATATAATTCGGCAACCAGAAAAAAAGAGATTTTTCGGCCTATAAACAAGGGAAAGGTCGGGATCTATGTTTGCGGAGTTACCGTCTATGACCTATGCCATATAGGGCATGCCCGCTCAGCAATTGTTTTTGATGTCCTGGTGAGGTATTTGAGGGCCAGGGGCCTCAAGGTTACCTATGTCAGAAATTTTACGGACGTGGACGATAAGATCATTGAGCGTTCAAAACAGACAGGGGAGGATACCACAACCTTGGCCGAGAGAAATATACATGCCTTTTACGAGGATATGCACGCCTTGGATGTGCTTGATGCGGACATAGAGCCCAAGGCTACAGAGCATATTGATGATATTATCGGTATGGTAAGCCGCCTGATTGAAAAAGGATTTGCCTACGTGGTAGATCATGCTGTTTACTTTTCTGTGGAAAAGTTTAAAGGCTATGGCCAGCTTTCAGGCAGGCAACTTGACGAAATGGTTGCAGGTGCTAGGGTTGCTGTTGATGAGAAAAAAAGGAATCCCATGGATTTTGTTCTCTGGAAAGAGGCAAAACCAGGGGAGCCTAAGTGGAAAAGTCCTTGGGGTGAAGGAAGACCTGGGTGGCACATAGAATGTTCAGCTATGAGCTGCAGATATCTTGGTGCAAACTTTGATATACACGGAGGGGGACGAGACCTTATCTTCCCGCATCATGAAAACGAGAGGGCCCAGGCAATGGCGGCCAATGGGGTCGATTTTGCCAACTACTGGGTTCATAACGGGTTTCTTACTGTTGAATCAGAAAAAATGTCCAAATCCCTCGGCAATTTTGTTACTATAAAAGATGCACTCATGTTGTATCACCCACAGGAATTAAGGCTCTTTTTGCTTTCAAAACACTATAGAAGTCCACTGGATTTCTCTCGTTCAGGCCTCTTGGAGGCGAGATCTGGGCTGGTTAGGATCTACAGAACTCTTCAACGACTGGAAGAAATAGTCGGGCCGCAGAAATCTGATTCCAAAGGGATCAGCACTCCATTTTTTTCTAATGGAGAGGGGGATGATTTTAAGGGCCGCTTTGTGCATATGATGGATGATGATCTCAACTCAGCCGGAGGATTAGGGCTAATCTTTGAGAAGATAAGGAGTATCAACAGGCTCCTGGATTCATCTGCGCCAAAGAAAGACATCAAATCCCAATTGCTTAAAGACAGAAGGGATTTTCTCGATTGCGGTATGACCATGGGTCTTTTCCAAGAAGAGCCGTCAAAATTCTTGGAAGAGATAGCAGAGGCCCCTTCTGAAATAAGCACAGAGGAGCTTGAGGCCATGATCCAGGAGAGGAATCAGGCGCGAAAGAGAAAGGATTGGGCCAAGGCCGATAGTATTAGGTCAGAGTTGTCCAAACAGGGCGTTATCCTTGAAGATGGGCCCGAGCGCACCAGTTGGCGATTGAGGATAGAGGAGTAGTGCAAAGGTCCTCAGCTTTTGAGCTTATTTCTCCATTTGAACCGAAAGGTGACCAACAGCGCGCCATTGATGCCCTTTCTGAAGGGGTAGAGCGAGGGCTAAGGCATCAGGTATTGCTTGGTGTGACAGGCTCCGGAAAGACCTTTACCATAGCCAATGCCGTGGCAAATGTCCAAAAACCTACCCTCATTATCGCTCCCAACAAAACCTTAGCTGCCCAGCTTTATGGGGAGTTCAAGGGGCTTTTCCCAAACAATGCGGTTGAGTATTTTGTGAGCTACTATGATTACTATCAGCCTGAGGCATATGTCCCGCAAACCGATACCTATATCCAGAAGGATGCGTCTATCAATGAGCAGATCGACAAGATGAGACATTCGGCAACAAGATCACTTCTGGACAGGGATGACGTTCTTATTGTAGCGAGTGTATCGTGTATTTACGGGCTTGGTTCTCCGGAGGCCTACCATGGCATGCTTCTTTACATAGAAAAAGGTGATTCAATAAGTCGAGAGGATGTGCTCAAAAAATTGGTGGAAATCCATTATGAGAGGAGCGACTACGACTTTCATCGCTCATCTTTCAGGGTCAGAGGTGATGTGGTAGATATCTATCCGGCATACGAGGATTCCTCATCGATCAGGCTTACCTTTTTTGGCGACTGTGTTGAATCTATCCAGGAGATTGACCCACTCACCGGTCAGGTGATACAAGGGCTGAACAGGATGACTATCTATCCGGCCAGCCATTACGTTACCACTGTGCCAAAGAGGCAAGAGGCAATCGTGAACATCAGAGAAGAGCTGGCCGATAGGATTGACTATTTTAAGGCACAAAAAAAATGGATCGAGGCACAGAGAATCGAGGAGAGGACCCTTTTTGATTTGGAGATGATTGAGGAAATGGGTTACTGTCATGGAATCGAGAACTACTCCAGACACCTGACAGGCAGGGAGCCCGGCGAACCACCCCCGACACTTCTTGATTACTTCCCCGACGATTCTCTCATTGTTTTGGATGAGAGCCACATCACCGTTCCTCAGTTGGGAGGTATGTATAGAGGTGACAGATCCAGGAAAGAGACATTGGTTGAATTTGGTTTTCGCCTTCCCTCGGCCCTGGACAACAGACCACTGAAATTTGAAGAATTTGAATCTCGGATAATCCAGATAATCTATGTCTCCGCAACACCTGGTCCATATGAACTCAAAAAGGCAACACATGTGGTCGAACAGATCGTTAGACCGACGGGTCTCATAGACCCGGAGATCATTGTCAGGCCAGCAACCAGCCAGGTCGATGATCTCTTGGCCTCCATCAGAGAAGTCATACGTGAAGGTCAGCGTATTCTGGTTACAACGCTCACCAAGGTGATGGCTGAAGACCTAACTGAATACTTTGTTGAGTTAGGAATCAAGGCCAGGTATCTCCATTCTGACATAACTACCCTTGAACGCACAGAGATTATCAGAGACCTTAGGCTTGGGACCTTTGATGTTCTTGTTGGAATCAATCTCTTGAGAGAGGGTCTCGATCTACCAGAGGTCTCGCTTGTGGCTATTTTGGATGCAGATAAAGAGGGTTTTTTGCGATCGGAAAGGTCTCTTATACAGACCTGTGGCCGTGCTTCCAGAAATGTGGATGGCAGGGTCATTTTTTATGGAGATGAGATTACATCTTCAATGAAAGAGGCGCTTAACGAGACTAGCAGGCGGCGCACTTTACAGAAGAGATACAACGAATTACATAGGATCACGCCAAAATCTATTAAGAAAGATATTTCCGACATATTGAGCTCTATTTATGAAGCAGATTATGCGCCTATTCCCTCTGTGTCAGAACCAGAGGAGGAATATCTTTCTCTGAACCGTTTGCGTAAGGATATAAAGTCCCTCAAAAAGGAGATGCATCGCGCAGCTAGGAGGCTGGATTTTGAGGAGGCAGCCCGACTCAGGAATCGGATATCTAGTTTGGAAAACAAGGAGCTGGCTTATTTAAACTCACCCCAGTTTTAAACCCATTATCTTTTCAAGGGTCCATTGATCTTCATCTTGGTCGTGCTTGATAAGATAGACCTTGTTGTCGTTGGCCAAAACCTTGAAGAAACTGTTGTTTGGCCCGTACCACCGGTCGATAATCTCTTCTACCATCAACTCTCGCCCTAGAAGGGTAAAGCTAATTGGCCGCTCATCAGCCTTGTACCCTGAATAACAGCTGACGTGGATAACCTTTAAACGTGAATATCTATCATGGCAAACTTTCTATCGATGTTGTCTTCTATCCAGTGACTATCCCACCATTCTATTGGATTAACAGGAACCCCGCATACCAGAAAGCCGAAATGGAGGTGATCGCCGGTCGCCAAACCAGTAGTTCCGCTAACACCAATGGCCTCTCCTTTGGCTACAAGTTGACCAACTGCTATCTTGATACTGCTCAAGTGACCATACATCGTATAAAGTCCCTGGCCATGATCAATCACCACGGTGAGTCCATAGATGCCAAGATCTTGCGCAAGAATAACCCTGCCGCTATTGCTTGCCTTAATGGGTGATCTGGCCAGGGATGCCAGATCAACACCAAGGTGTATGCCCTCATCAACGAGTTTACCTTTGTAATAGTAGATTCTTCTGTCACCAAAATTGGCCATGGTGGCAGCGTTTTTCATTCTGAGCCAGGGCCCGTCCCACAATCTCTCTCCAGTTGGTGAGTGACAGAGTTCTCGTAAAAAAAGGTAGTTTTCCTTTCTCAATTCTCTGTTAAGGAACAGATATTTCTCAATCTTGCTCATACCCGCTTCAAATATCTGAGGCGAAAAAGATAAAATAAGGGTATCTAAGAGTCTGTCTGAAATCCGAATGGTATCTTTACGAAAACGCTTTTGCCGTATGTGATGAACAAAGCCCCTTTTTGTTTCATTATCAGCCCTGTCTTTAGCCCAGAGGTACAGGGGAGTGTCTTTCTTGAGATTGCAGGGAAAAGCAAAATAGCAGATATGTATTCCCGTTTGAGGAGCATTCAGGTACGGCACTCCAGGAAAAAACAAATCTTCTACCAAAACTCCACTTTCAAGTGTGTCGGTCGAGGTCCGGTAGATAATAAGGCCTGAACCCCCTATAAAAACATTATGGCTCCTGGTAAGGGGGGTTATTGATGGGGGAATGGTGTCTACTACCATCTTATGCTCGATTATGGTGAGATTTCCATCACCACCTCTTCTCTTGGAAAAATCGTGAACTTCAATGCTAAGAATGGTCTGCCCTTGTACCAGGTTTAGTTTTATTGGATCTACTGCGAATTCAACCTCGAAGTCATGGATTCCCCTTCTATTAAGAAGTCCGGTATATGGAAAACTCTTTTTAAGGACAGGAATAACAGGGCCATCCTGTTTTATGCTGACTTTTACCGTTCTCAGTCCCATCTTGAGGTCAGTAACCGCAAGATTGAAGGCAACGCTCTTACTCAAATACTCTGGTAGTGGTGTCAACTGAACCTGGGGTTTTTCGCCCTCAAAGATGGACATAATGAACCAGATTAAGAGGATAATAATAATAGCAATCGGTAAGAGAGCAATTATGAACCGTGGGCTTCTAAATCTTGACTTTTCCATTGCATCTATTTCCCAAGTTTGTTAACTCACATTATCGTAAGTTTGGCCTATCTTTGGTTATGATTGCGGTTTTGTCAATACTTTTTTATACTGAAAAGTAATGGTCAAGAAAATCCATATCGGTGTTATTGGTGCAGGTGAGTGCTCCAAGGAAATCTATGGTATTGCCTACGAGGTTGGTTGTCTTATTGGACAGAATGAGTGGGTTCTTGTATGTGGAGGCCTGGGTGGAGTCATGGAAGGGGCTGCAAAAGGGTGCCTTGAAAAGGGCGGTATCACGGTTGGCATACTGCCAGGTACTGAAAAGCATTCCGCCAATCCATTTGTGACTCTGGCTATCCCAACAGGGATGGGAGAAGCAAGAAATGTCCTGGTGGTTATGGCCTCAGATGTTGTCATAGCAGTTGCAGCCGGGTATGGGACCCTGTCAGAGATCGGTCTGGCCCTTAAGATCGGGAGGCCAGTGGTAGGCCTTAAAACTTGGCCTCGCATTACCGGGATTGAATATGTGGAGACAGCTCAGCAGGCAATTGATGTCGCAGGTCGATATGTGGAGGGAAAAAAAGGATATTGATCCGGGGAGCACTGGTCATTTCCGGGGTGTATTTGACCAACACAGCCGCTATTCCAAGATCTGGCTGAGGAATAGTCTAGTCCGCTCATGTTCCGGGTTCTTAAAGAATTCTTCTGGCGTGTTTCCTTCAACGATTTTACCAAAGTCCATAAAAAGCACTTTGTGGGCTACGCTCTTAGCAAAGCCCATTTCGTGAGTGACCACGATCATTGTCATACCTTCTTGAGCAAGTTCGATCATGACGTCCAGCACTTCCTTGATCATTTCCGGATCAAGAGCAGAGGTGGGCTCATCAAAAAGCATCAGCTTGGGTTTCATACAGAGGCTGCGGGCAATGGCGACACGCTGCTGCTGTCCGCCTGAAAGCTGCCCAGGATATTTGTGGGCTTGTTCAGCTATATGCACCTTTTCCAGATAAAACATGGCTTCTTCCTCTGCCTTGACCTTGGGGACCTTCCGCACCCATATGGGCCCCAGAGTCAGGTTTTCAACTATGCTCAGGTGAGGGAAAAGGTTGAAGTGCTGAAAAACCATACCTACTTCCATGCGGATTTTCTCGATATTCTTTATGTTATTGGTCAACTCAATACCATCGACGCTTATTCGGCCCCGTTGATGTTCCTCCAAACGATTGATGCAGCGGATCAAGGTTGATTTGCCGGACCCTGAGGGTCCGCAGATGACAATACGTTCCTTTTTCTGGACAGTCAGGTTTATGCCCTGAAGCACATGGAAATCGCCAAACCACTTGTGCATATCAATGATTTCTATCATGGCATCATTAGACGACTGGTTTTCAATGTCTTTTGAAAATTCTTCGTTCATGCAAGCCTCTTATGATCCGATTTCGGATTTCAAATTCCAAATCGGCGATGTAACGATGCTCCCCGCAGCAGGGCTTCGGCGAGTTCAGTCCAGTTGCTGCAGGTTATTTTGTCAAAGGCGAATAAAACCCCGTTAACCGACATAATACATCCGGCACCCAGTATCCAGAATCAATTACCAAGCATCCAGTATCAATCCCTAGCTGCCAACTCTCTTTCCAACTTTCGGCTATAATTCGACATAGAGAAACAACCTAAAAAATAAAGGATGGCAACAAAGATATATGCCTCCCGGCTGAAACCCATCCAATCAGGGTCGGAAAGGACCGATTGCGTTGTCTTTAGTAAGTCGTAAAGAGCAATGATGACCACAAGGGATGTATCCTTGAATGCGGAGATGAGGATGCTCACCGTGGGCGGAATCACGATCTTCAGGGCTTGGGGCAGGATAACAAGCCGCATGGTCAGGTAGTAATTGAGGCCTATTGATTCCGCCGCCTCATATTGCCCGCGCGACATACCCTGCAAACCCCCGCGCACCACCTCTGCTATATAGGCAGCTGTAAACAGGATAATGGCTGCCTGGGCCCGGAGAATCTTGTTGATCGTGATACCTTCTGGCAGAAACAGGGGAAAAATAATGGATGACATAAAAAGAAGGCTGATGAGGGGCACGCCACGTATCAATTCAATATAGAGGACACAAAGCAATTTGACGCCGTGCAGTTTAGACTGACGTCCCAGCGCCAGCACAACGCCCAGTGGATAGGCCGCCGTCAAGCCGAAAACAGAGAGCAGGAGGGTAAGTGGCAAACCGCCCCACTGCGTGCTTTCAACAGGAGTCAATCCGAAAAGGCCCCCCTCCATGAGGAGACCCATGATAACAAGACCCGCAATCCATGCATAGCCCAAATATTTTGTCCAATGGTCCCTGTTCCTGCTATAAGAAAGAAGGCCAACTAAGATAACCATAGCGACCAAGGGTCTCCATTGCGATTCATAGGGGTAGAAACCAAAAATAATAAACCGTATATTGGCCGGTATAATAGACCAGCAGGCTCCATCAATACCCCTGCATGCCTTTCCGGTTGTGTGCCACACACTGTCGATGAATGCCCATTGAAAGAGGAAAGGTATAATTTTCCAGAGGAGGTACAGAGTTATGATCGTCAGAATCGAGTTAAAAACACTGCTAAACAGATTGGATTTTGCCCACCCAATGACGCCCACGCTGGTGACTGGAGGTTTTAACTGTTCTGTCTGTGTCATTTTGATAGCTTCTTCCATGCGTCTCACTATCTTTCTACAAGGGCCATCCTTTTATTATACCAGTTCATAAAAGCCGAGGTAGAGAGGCTGAAAATAAGATACACCGCCATGATCAGGGCCACTCCTTCAACTGCCTGCCCTGTCTGATTGATGGTGGTGTTGGCCACCGAGACAAAATCGGGGAATCCGATGGCTACGGCCAGGGAACTGTTCTTTGTCAGGTTGAGCATCTGGCTGGTCAACGGGGGAATAATCACCCTGAGGGCCTGGGGCAAGATTACCAGATTTAGTATAGGGGTCGGCCTCAGGCCGATTGCCATGGCCGCTTCTCTTTGGCCACGACCTACTGACTGGATCCCTGCGCGCACCACTTCGGCCACAAAGGCGGCCGTATAAAGGACAAGGCCCAGCAGGAGAGCAATGAACTCAGGGCTAAGAGTCATGCCACCCTTGAAATTAAACCCCACAAGTTTGGGAACATCCATTTTTGTGGGTGCTCCAAATGCCAACCAGGTCAAGAGAGGGAGCCCTATGATAATGCTAATGGAAGCAGTAAACACCGGAAAAGTCTGTCCTGTTTTTTCCTGCCGATTTTTTGCCCATCGATAGAGGAGATATGCCAGCCCAAGACCCACCACAAAGGCCAAACCCATGTATTTATGAGCTGGATGGGACACCGGGACCGTAAAGGCCATTCCACGGTTGCACAGGAACAGGCCGCTTATCGGGCAAAGGGCCTGTCGAGGCGAGGGGAGGCTTTCGTAAAAAATAGCGTACCAAAAAAATAGTTGCAGGAGTACTGGTATATCCTGCATGACCTCAATGTAGATTCCTGCCAGTTTTGACACCAGCCAGTTGCTGGAAAGACGGGCTACCCCGACGATGGTCCCCAGGAATAAGGTTATCACAATCCCTATAAAGGAAACTTTTAGGGTGTTTAGGGCCCCAACGACCAGGGCGCGGCCGTATGAACTGGCCGCTGAATAGGAAATCACAGATTCACCGATCTCAAAGGCAGATTCTTTGTGGAGAAAACCCCACCCCGTGGCAATGGATTGCCTTTCAAGGTTTGTGAGGGTATTGGATACCAGATAGTATGCCAGCAGCCCCACCATGCAAAACACTCCAATCTGAAACATGATGGCGCGTTTTTTGGGGTCAAGCCAGAAGGGAACCTTATCCTGGAGGGTATTGTTTGTAGAATGCATATAATCCAGTGACATACTCGATCACTTGTTACATCATCACAGCAAGGTCTTCAGCATAATGTGAAAGCGATACCTCGCCACTCATAAAAGCACCCGGGGGTCATGAGACGTGGAAGACCCCCGAGCTTTTTCAAAAAAGGCACCACTATACTATAGTGAAGTGGCGCCCCTGATAGCGATTATCTGAACGCCGCTGGGTACATGATGCCGCCCTGGTTCCAAAGCGCATTCAAACCGCGCTCAAGGCCAAGCTTGGTATTAACACCCACATTGCGTTCAAAAATTTCACCATAGTTGCCTACCTGCTTGACGATGTTGTAAGCCCATTTGTCATCAAGGCCAAGGGCCTTGCCCATACCGGGGGTTACCCCGAGAAAACGCTGCATCTTAGCCCAACTTTCGCACTTTTCTTAAGGTAAAATTTTTAGAGAATTTGAAATTTGCTGCAATATCAACCAGTTATGTATTTTAGGCAATTCTCACCAAAATCATAACCTATT
>JAFDDT010000323.1 GCA_019310725.1 Deltaproteobacteria bacterium
CGAGGTAGTCAGGGAAAAGAAGAAGAGTGTAAACCTGTGTGACGCCAAGGTGATTGTAGCCGGTGGAAGGGGTGTAGGATCAGAGCAGGGGCTGGAATGCCTGTTTTCACTTGCGGAAATCCTGGGAGGTGAGGTAGCAGGCACACGCATGGTTATTGAAGAGGGGTGGTTACCGGTAGAAAGGCAGGTGGGACAAACAGGTCAAACAGTGAGGCCAGAGCTCTACATTGCATGCGGCATATCCGGTGCAATACAACACAGGGCTGGTATGCTGAACTCACGCTATATTATTGCAATTAACACGGATCAGAGGGCCCCTATCTTTGAGGTAGCTGACTGGGGCATTGTTAGTGACCTTCATGAGGTTGTTCCGGTATTGACCCAAGCAATGAGAGAGAGAGAAATGAGGTAGGGGGCATAATGTTGCGTTCAGATTTTCAGAAATTGATGCCTAAGATCATCGCCAGATTCGTCAAAGATGAGATTGAACCTCTGGCAAGAAGATGGGATGAAAATCGGGAGTATCCTCAGGAAAATATGAGGAAGCTCGCTGAGATGAGGATACTGGGTATGAGAGTACCACCTAAATACGGTGGTTCAGGGAGAAGCCTATTTGATTCTGTACTTATTCTTGAACAGATAGCAAAGGCAGACCCAAGTACCGCTATCAATTTGCATATTCAGCATAATGCCTCCCCAATTTATGTGATACATTGCTCAAGTGATAAAGTTAAAGAAAAGTTCTTAATCCCTTTTGCCTCAGGGAAGATCTTGTTCTCTATGGCACAAACAGAACCCGATGTGGGATCAAATTTAAATGATTTGAGTACTACTGCTCGAAGGGTTGGCAATGACTATATTGTTAACGGGGCCAAGTGTATGATAACCTTGGGCAGGAATGCGAATGTTCATTTGGTGTACGTCAAATTCGAAGATGATAATTCTATTGGCTGTCTCCTTATAGAAAAGGGCCAAGAGGGCTTATACCAAGGAGGGCATGAGGATTTCCTTGGTCTAAGAGGTTTAGATTCTGGCGAACTAGTCTTTAATGACTGCAGAGTTCCCGAAGAAAACCTTTTAATAAAAGGCCGAGGGAGCTTAAGACAAATGTTGACCTTCTTTAACGGCACCAGAGTCGGGCTGGCCTCCATCTCATTGGGCATAGCTGAGGCCGCCTTTGAAGAAGCCCTGAGGTATTCAAAGATTAGAACCATTTCTAGGAAACCGTTGATAGAATATCAGGGGCTTCAATGGAAACTAGCCGATATGGCAATAAAGATAGAGGAAATGAGACAGCTGGTTTATTCTGCCGCTAAGGATACCAGCCTAAACGGTTTCCCGAATCCATTCACTTCTTCAGCGGCCAGAATTGTAGCTTCTGAGAGCGCCATAGAAATAACAAATATGGTCATGAGCATATTCGGTGCCTATGGTTATTCCAAGGAATACCCGATCGAGCGTTACTTGAGAGATGCAAGAGGAACAACCTTTATTGGCGGGACTCCAGAGGTACTGAGAAATGCAATAGGCAGTTACCTAAAGAAAAGAAATCTATGAAGCAAACACAGTTATAGCTTGAACTCAAGGAACAATAGCTTGAACGGAAAGGATGCAATGTGTATGTCAAAGTATTTCGAGGATTTCAAGGTAGGAGATCGATTTCGTACGCGAGGGAAAACCATTACTGAAGGGGCTATCGCCATGATAATTGGCTTATGTGGTTTGACTTCACCACTATTTAACGATGAGGAGTATGCCAAAAAAACCCCTTTCGGTTCTAGAATCGCACCTGGTCGCTTGACTCTTTTGATCATGGGGGGGTTGGAGGAACAACTTGGGCTATATGATGAGACAGTCATCGCCCTCGTAGGTATAGACAAAGTCCGAATAAAAGCTTCTCTCAGAGCGGGGGACACCATTTATGTCGACATGGAGATCATCAAAGTCAAAGAAACGAGCAAGCCTGATCGGGGCATGGTGACCCATAAGAGTACATGTGTAAACCAGCGGGGTGAGGTAGTCTTAGAAAACGAGGCTACACACTTGATAAGCAGGAGACCTAATTGATGCAAAGGCATTAGATAGCGTTAACCTAACACAACCTGACGAAAAATAGTTGTCATGATATCATAACGATACTAAGTTCCATATCACCAAACGTAAGACAACTATTAGAAAATCTTGAAAGAGCAAGTTTTGTTAATCGGGGCAGCAAAGGCGGTTACCGCAACTTTGCTCATCCAGAGGTTACCAAATCTATCACAATCTCTGGCAAACTTGGCAATGAGGCTTTGCAGTATCAAGAAAGGGATGTCAAGAAAGCAATTAACATCGCTCATCCTGTGCTTCGCCAAGGTTTTCCGGCAAAAAACGTTTTAATGATCGCTCAAAGGGATTTCCTTTTGAGAAAAGTCCGTTGACAGTGCCAAACAGGTAAGATATTTCCTATGCATTCTTTATTTTACCCATTCTCTTACCCTATGAGATTGTTGTTTTGCTTGCTCCATAATATCTTCAACCTTTAGAGTAAGCAAACTTCTATCCTCCATAACAATGTTCCCGTCTATAATCGAATGCTTCACATCATGGGCACCAGCAGCATATACGAGGTGAGAATAG
>JAFDDT010000324.1 GCA_019310725.1 Deltaproteobacteria bacterium
GTGCATTACTTCTTGAGAATTATCGGCAGTGCCCATGAGGTCAATATCGCCTACCGTCTCCCTGAAGCGGCGCAGGCTTCCCGCCGGCGACAGGTTCTTCAGTCCGGGCACCTGGCTTAGCTTATCGATAATCTCTTCGACTACGGGCAGTGCCTGCCCGATAGGTATGCGCTGGTCTTTTCTTCTCAGGGCTTGGATGTGGCGCAGGATATTCTCGGCGGTCTTATCGCCCATGCGGTATAAGCCGGTGATCCTGCCGCCGACGATAGCCGCTTCCAGCTCATCCACCGAGCTTATTCCTAGCTCGCTGGACAGGAGCATGGCTGTTTTGGCCCCGATACCGGGGACATCAAGCAGGGTGATGATGCCTTCGGGGAACTCTGATTTTAGCTCTTCGTAGTAGTTAAGCCTGCCGGTGGTTACCAGCTCGGTAATCTTTTTGGCGATAGCCTCCCCCACCCCGGGGACTTCCCGCAATCTATTATCGGCTACCAGTTGCTCCACCTCCACCGGCAGGTGCTCAATGGAGCGAACCGCCTTCTGGTAGGCTCTTATCTTGAACTGGTTCTCCCCCTTAAGCTCAAGGAGGTCAGCGATATCCTGAAATACCCTGGCAATCTCACTGTTTTTCACCCTTCAGCCTCCCCCTTACCCACTCCCAGTCCGGGTCACCGTGATTAAAGAACGACTTAAAATTATCCTTCAGCCACTCATAATAGTCATCTTCTGTATATTGGCAGAAAAGCTCAACCAGAGCCTCCCTGGAAATATCCTCATGAATCTCCAAGCCTTCCAACTGGCAATCTAAAAATTCTTTGACAACGGCACGGTCAAGCATCATTCACCTAGCTAATTCACTTCAGATAAGACGATGTCATCTGCCTGTGGATTCACTCTGTACTGCAATAATCTGACAGTCTTCTCCTCAATAAGTTTTCGCTTCTGTACATATTCCCGAACTCTGTTGTCGAAATCAAAACTGATAAGGATACTCTGAACCATTTCGCTGTCGCCATTGGCCAGTTTGCGAGTTAGCCAGTTTTCATACTTTACTATCTGATTCAGGTTTGCTTCTGTGCAAATGCCTGTCTTTAATTCCACACAGGTGAATTTGTGAAGTATGTCTACGCCATCTACTTTGGTTACATGGGTGAGAAACACGTCCATTACCTTATTGAATGAAGTGGGCACAAAATTCAATATATCGTAGTATTCGCCGATAACATCTTTGTGTCTACCATTAACGAGGCTTCTTATGAACCAAGCACTGAGATAACCCTCATACTCCAATAGCCCTTTTTTATTTGTATTCAATTTTATGGGGAGTGAACTGGCCTTTATCGGATATGGCTTAGCTATTGGTGAAACTGACCGAAAGACAGGGTTATTTCTTAGTAGTAGGCGGATAAGCTCTTTACCCTCTTCTGTAGTTATCGGATTATGATTTTTCTTGACAATAGCACCTAAATCAAATGTCCAAATCTTACCTTTGTCCCTGAGGTCTAGAATATCGCTTAAGGCAATTGGCTTAGAGAAATATCGGATTGATGGTTCGAGACAGACCCGGTACGGATATTCCCGCCTTTCTCCTTGCCATATGGGGGATTTATCAAAGAATGGTCGGCTTGTCGTTTTCCAAAGGCCGTAGACACCAATATTCCTAACATAAAAAAAGACAAAATCCCCTGGTTTAATAGCCTCAAAGCTAGCAATGATCTCGGCATTCGTCTTTTCATTGGGGTGAGAATCCACAGCATATATACCGCGTTGAATGCACTCTTGGAAGTTTTCTTGACTAATGAGAAAAATGTGGTTTCCCATAAGCACGCCTCCATCGTTTAATAGTCCACCTCCACGCCATCCCAGCAATCAAGGTGACAAGCATATCTTATTTCAGGATTTGGAACCTCTAATTCGCTGCTCGCGCTAGCGACAGTGCTCAGGCCTATAATAACAATGTTTTGCCCTGTTTCCATGGGCTTACCACACTTGTCGCAGGTGGTTACCCCCAATATCATTTTCATTCTCTACTAGACGTTTCTTCCGCAGCATTTTTTGTATTTCTTGCCGCTGCCGCAGGGGCAGGGGTCGTTTCTGCCTATCTTCTTGCCGGCAACCTTTGTTGGCTGCCTGGCACTGCTACTGCTACCCCCGGCAGCTACCGGTTGGGCGGCTGGTCTCGGTGCTTCCTGCTTGACGATGTTGGCATGGAATATGGTGTGAGCCACGTCATGCCTGATATTGGTTAACAGGCTCTGGACCAGGTTGTGCCCCTCGCGCTTATAGGCTACCAGAGGGTCTCGCTGAGCCATCGCCTGAAGCCGGATTCCCTGGCGCATGTGATCCATGTCGGTGAGGTGCTCTACCCACAGCCGGTCTATGGTGCGCAGCATTACCAGCCGCTCCAGCACCCTCATGCTATCTGACTCGAGTTCCTGCTCCCGTTTTTCATAGAGGGTCTCCGCTAGCTCAATCAGCTTATTCTTTATCTCATCCGGCTTCATTTGGGAAAGGGCATCGGCATTGAGCGCTGGGGGGAGGGGGAGGATGGTGGAGGCCTCGTTAATCAAGCCGGGTATGTTCCAGCTAACGCCGTACTCGTCAACGAGGTGATTGGCT
>JAFDDT010000325.1 GCA_019310725.1 Deltaproteobacteria bacterium
ATGGCAATCAGAAGCTCATCCAGCTCGAAAGGTTTGGAAAGATAATTAAAGGCCCCGGCTTGCATTGCCTCAACCGCATAGGGAACCGTAGCGTATGCGGTCATGAAAATAATCTTGGCGTTGGGGTTAATCTCCAAAACTCTTTCACAAACCTCAATCCCTCCCATATCAGGTAACCTTTGATCCAGTAAAACAAGAGAGGATTGATGGCTCTCAAAACGTTCTATCCCGTCTCTTCCGTTTGTAGCAGTGTGCGCACGAAAACCCTTGCTCATGAGGAAGTCAGAGAGAGAAGCAGTAAAAAGAACATCATCGTCAACAATCAATATGTCCAAGGCCTTGTTCATATCTACGCACACCATTTTTATGATGATCAGGTTCACCCATTTTCCTGTGCACAGAGATCATCCTGGTTCCCTTTTTCCGGCATCTCTTCTCTGTCATGTCCCTTAACGCAGTCCTGGGAAAACCCTGAGATAATCCGCGCCCCATTTGATCACCCTGACAAGCCGGTATCCAGACAGAGCTTGAGCCCTTTATTGTATCTTGTCGGTACCTATCAGCAAAAACATAAGAGCAAAACCCTCCCTTTTATCTTTTTCTCACTGCCACCTACCTCTTTCCCTTAAACTGCAGCATCCGAGTAAAGTACCCATCCTTCATCATGCTTTTTCCTCCATGTTCAGGTCAACGGTTCCCTGGTTAAGGCCACCGTGAATCATCTTACTCGTGCCCAGGGTCACGTCATAGTGAAACCTAACCTATTGATTCTTAAGCTTCTTGCAGGATATCGGCACCCTATCAAATTCCGTTAAGGTTCTGCTAAATTCCTATTGACAGCCCAACTCAATTTGGGTTACCAATAAACCAAGTGCTGGGGGAGCTGATAGGCTGAGAATTTCCAAACTCACTCTTAGACATGTTGACTGAGTGAGCGGAACGACCCCTTGAACCTGTACGGGTAATTCCGGCGTAGGGAAAGCGGCTACAAAACAGACTTGAAGCCGTAATTCTGAAGTCTGCAATTACGGACTTTTCTTTTTTCTCTTCGTTTCCTGCCACCAGCCCCCTCACATTAATCGATTCAATAGAACCAGACACACGGTCAAAAACTGATAGAGATCTTTGCACAACCGGGATTCAGACCTGACCTGTTGTAAAGTCCGTCCCAACAGTGCAAGGATATAAACGTATTGTCGGCAGGTAGCACCACAGCAGGCTCAGCAGTTTTTGCGCATCGATTATGAGAGAGGAGTAACTATGAAAAGAATTTTAACCATTGCTGGCTCAGATTCCGGAGGTGGGGCAGGAATTCAAACAGATTTGAAGACAATCACGGTGTTGGGTGGATATGGTATGAGCGTGATCACCGCCCTCACTGCCCAGAACACAATGGGTGTTCACGCGGTCTTTGAGCTGCCTCTTGATTTCATAGAAAAACAGATCGATTCGGTGATTGAAGATATTGGAGTAGACGCGGTCAAGACAGGTATGCTTTCGAGTTCACCAATCGTACATCTGGTAGCCAGGAAGGTAAAAGAATATCGCCTTAAGCGGGTTATTGTGGACCCCGTAATGGTGGCAAAAAGTGGTGATCCCTTGCTCAAGGAGGAAGCCCAGAAAACCCTGCGAGAAGAGCTAATCCCGCTCGCCTTCCTGGTAACCCCAAACCTACCAGAGGCCTCTACGCTCTGCGGTTTTACTGTTAAGGATCTGAGCACAATGAAAGAGGCTGCCCGTTACATCTATGAATTGGGCCCCCAAAACGTGTTGATCAAAGGAGGGCACCTGGAAGGAGCTATCGTGGATCTCCTTTTTGATGGAAAAGATTATTACGAATACCGGGGGCCGCGGATTCCCACCAGAAATACCCATGGTACCGGTTGCACCTTTGCCTCAGCAATTGCCACGGAGCTCGCCAAAGGCAATACCGTTCAAGCGGCAGTCAAACGGGCTAAGGATTTTATCACCACGGCCATCCAATTCTCTTTGCCTCTCGGAAAAGGGCATGGCCCAACCAACCCCTATGCCATGATCGCCAGGGAAACAGAGCATCTTCCCGTGTTGGCCGATTTAAAAACGGCTTTGGAAAAATTGAGAAAAAAGAACGTAGGCTGTCTCATCCCTGAGGTTCAATCCAATCTAGGTTATGCACTTCCTTATGCGGAAACCTTCGATCATGTGGCCGCTTTTCCAGGGCGAATCACAAGACTGAATGACTCTGCTGCTACCGTTTCAGGCCCAGGGTTTGGGGCCTCAAGCCACGTTGCTAACATTATCCTTACCCTGATGAAACACGATGCCCGTTTTCGATCGGTGATGAACATCCGGTTCTCAGAGGAAATTATTCGAGCATGCAAAAGCGCTGGCTTCCAAGTCCGCAGCTTTGACAGGGCTGATGAACCAAAACGAATCAAAGAGCACGAGGGATCATCACTGGAATGGGGCACAGAGCAGGTGCTAAAAACCGGCGGAGTTCCGGACATTATTTTCGATCGGGGGGACGTGGGCAAGGAGCCTATGGTTAGGGTTATTGGAAAAAACCCGGACGAGGTGGTTCGAAAGGTGCTTAAAGTGAAGAGAGAGTTGAAGGTTTAGAAGATCAAAACACTCGATTATTGCTTTAGCTCCTTTTTGCTAATCCTTATCCCAAAGAGGGCGGGGCTTTTCGGAAGTGACTGGTGGGAGGGTGCTGTCTTTTCGCTACTTATCAGTGGGGGAAGCCGCAGGTCTCCTGCTCCAAAGGAGCGGGGGACAATGCGGAGGGGGCAAGCCTGCCCGCCATCGCGAGCCGCTCAGGCGAGGCGGGCGGGAATCCCCCGCTAGTAAGTAGCTGAAAAGACCAACCCGGGAGCCTCGGAGCTGACGAGAAGCCCCACCCTCTTAGTGAGAATTAGAATTATACAACCATTTCAGCATATTCATGGAGCTAAAGCAATAATCAAGAAAATCAATTGGAGGCAAATCATGAATGGCATTAAACCAATTCCAAGTAATCAAAGGACCTGGACAGGTTTCGACTTCTTTCTTTTATGGACCGGGGCGGCTGTGTCTCTTGCAGAGATATGGGCGGGAGGAATCCTCGTCCCAATGGGGTATATTACGGG
>JAFDDT010000326.1 GCA_019310725.1 Deltaproteobacteria bacterium
TTACTGGGTCGATTCAAAATGGTTTATTGAGCCATAGGCCTTAGAATCATAGGCTCCATCTATATAAACCATTTTGAAACGCCCGCCCGCCATGCAAGCAAGGCGAGGCGGGCGAGCCCACTCATCTAAACTATGTGGGGCATAATCCAAAAAAAAGATACCCATACCCTGCGAGAAGCCTGAAAATCAATAGCCTTAGGTTTCACTATGACGTGGCCCTGAGGTGAATCACGTCTTCTGGAGGCGGAATAAGTGTTTTTTAATGGCACCGTTACACCTTGATGGAGTCTCAGTGGAAACTTAGTGCTTCGGTTCGCAAATACAGTGACGTATTTCAACAAGTAGACGAGTTATTAAAGCGCATAAGGCACAATTAGTTAATTACCTTGTTTCCACAGGAAACCAGTGGGCTTGATACTCAATTTTGGGGAAAGGAAAGTTGAAGTTAAACGTAAGATCAAGGATTTGAAGTAAGAGATCAACGGGATGAAAAAAGACTATCATGTCAATCCTGTTTATCCTGTCTAAGAAGAGCTGAACTATTACGTTATATCGACATGGGTGCTCTTATTTGTCATTAGGGCTGTTATTTGTTGAGAATCACCACTTTCATAAAATATTTCAATGGTAACCGGTGTGACCCATGCCTGGTCAGATTCATTGGGCAGGTAGATGAACCTTCTTTGTGTAAGCACAAGTTTATCCACATCTCGTGCAACTTCAACAAGGGGGTGTCCTGGCTGTTCGATCCAACTCTTCATCATGGTGGTTGTGGGTTTCTCTGAAACCTCCTCAAGGACTTTCCACAACTCACTACTTGATGCACAGGCGTATTTGTGTTTTCTTAAGTAGTACCTGAGACCTTCCCTGAACGATCTTGGATGGTCACAGTAGAAAAGACCTCATGGCCATCCCGATATTGCAAAATAATTGGTGCTCTCAATAGCAATCAGGCAAATGACAGTCAGATTTTGCCAGAACAGGGGTTATTCAGGGTCTCAACATATACAAATGCCTGCACCGAATCTTCCTGTTTGTCCGTGTTGATGTCGGTACGAAAAGAAGACATCGGGATTATGGCAGGTACATTGCGTTGCCATCTCTATATTCTTCCTCTCTATCCCAGCATGGAGGAGCTGGTCTAGATTTGCCTTCCATAAGTCCAAATAGCCTTTCCCATCTCTGGATTCATGGCGTATATAATCCTGGAAGTTTGAAAACACGGCCTTCATCTCGGTAATAACCTCTGGACCAACCTCGTAACAACACGGACCGATCGAGGGGCCCATTGCGGCGATAATGTTGTGGCGCGAGGAACCAAAGCCATTTTCCATGGCTCTCACCGTATGAAAGGCAATAGATTGGAGTGTACCTTTCCATCCTGCATGGGCGACCCCGATTACATTTCTCACTGGGTCAAAAAACAGCATCGGAACGCAGTCGGCTACAAGGATGAGCAGGCAGATATTTGGAACATTAGTCACCATGGCATCTGTGTCTTTTACTGCCTCGTCATGATGACTGCAGCCTTTCCCTCTCAGTTTTTTGGATATGACTGCAACATTACCAGAATGGATTTGTTGGCCTATAGTAAGGTGGTGCAATGGTATCCTCATGGTAGCGCCAAGCCTCTTTCTGTTTTTCATAACCTTTTCTGGATCATCGCCAACATTGAGCCCAAGATTAAGAGAGTTGTAAGGCGATGTGCTGAAACCGCCAGTTCGGGTTGATACAAAATGCTTGATTTTTTGGCGCGTTAGTAAATTTTCAAAAAATAATATATCTAATAAATCTATCTTTTTTTTGATCATATAATTCCCCTGCTCTCTCTGACATTCCGAACTGCCGAATAGAATGTTTCGCAGTGTTGCCTGATAGTTCTCTCAGCGGTAAGGTGGTACGGAAAAGTTACACCCACCGCCTTACACCATGGGAATTTTTGTGTAAAGGAAAATTATCCACCTTTACGGAGGGTGGGCGCCATCTAGCCCTCCGATTGAATTCCCGTTGACAGGTAATGAATATTATGTCAAATAAGATATATGCCAAAACCGGCATAATTACATCCCCAGGTGAAGTGATTATTAGTTTTATTTTTTGTTAGGAAGAGTGGGGGAATACAATGGAAAGGACAAGTGGATACAGGTGGTTGTTATGTGCAGTGGTCGCCGTAGTTCTGCTGTTACCTTATGGCAAGTCCTTCGGGGGTGTTTCAGGCAAGATTGTTATCTTCAACGCCGGCAGTCTCACCATTCCTGTTGCAAAGATGGAAAAGGTGCTTGAGGCCAGATATCCCAAGGTGGATGTTTTGCGAGAGGCAGCGGGAAGTAGAAAATGTGCACGAAAGATCACTGACCTTAAGAAACCTTGTGATATCATGGCATCTGCCGATTATACTGTTATTGATCAACTACTCATCCCTCAGTACGCTGACTGGAATATCAGGTTTGCTACCAATCGGCTGGTCCTCTGCTATACGGACACGAGCAGATATGCAAAAGAGGTGAACGCAAAAAACTGGTATGAAATCCTCTTGAGAAAAGATGTGATCTGGGGCCAGGCCGATCCCAACCTGGATCCCTGTATTACAAAAAAGCAGGACTCTATGATAGCCTGATTGCAAACCGACCCAAGGAAAATATACGCCCCAAGTCGGTGGAGTTAGTCTCCCTTTTGCAGACCGGAAATATGGATTATGCCTGGGAATATCGGTCGGTGGCAGTTCAGCACCAACTCAAATTCGTGGAGCTCCCTGACCAGATCAATCTGGGAAACTACCAG
>JAFDDT010000007.1 GCA_019310725.1 Deltaproteobacteria bacterium
TTTTCACTCATGCCGCCAGCACCTCGTTCATCTCTTCAATGATCCTGTCCATGTCCTCGCCAAAGAGCTGCCACATTTTCCCCAGGCCACCGTTGGCGTCAAAGGGAGCCAGTTCCAGATCGTCCCGTTCCAAGTGGTGGGAGGAGGCGATATGGTCGCGGATCATGCGCAGCCAGGCCATCTGCTCCTCGGTAAACTTTTCCCCGGCGCCCTGGTGGCGCTTGAAAATCCAGGTCTTGAAATTGCGGTTCACCGTCTCATTAAAAGGCGTCAGTTTCTCGTCAATGCCGGTCACCCGGCGAACTAGGGAAACCAGGGCAGTCAGTTCGCTCAAGGGTGACTTGCCCTTGGTGTTTTCAAGCATGGCGTAAGCATCCCAAACACGCAACGGCGCAAGTCGCGGCCGGTCGGTGCGCAATTTTCGCAAAACATCCTGCAGCATCTGGAAGGTGATTTCCCGGCGGCGGAAGGGCTGGTCAAAGAAAATGCGCAGCGCCGTGAGTTTTTCAGCGTTTTCCCTGGCGTCGCCGTCCCATTCTGCCCGAATGAGCCTGTCAATATTCTGGTTGTCAATCACCTGTTCGTAACTGCGGCGGATATTTTCCAGCAACTCGTTCAGCTCACCGTTAAACACGGCGGTCGCCTGTTTTGCCAGGGTAGAGGCGGCCTGTTTTCGCTGTTTTTCGTTTGGTTCGGTATCATCCGGCAGGTTATTTTCCTGTCTTGCCTGCTGGTTGATGCGGTCCGGATCAACCGCGTCCAGCAATGCACGGCTGACCTGCGGCAGGGGCTTACCGGCCTTTTCGCTGATCTGTTCACGCTCTCTGTCGTCAATCTGCTGATTGAGACGTGCCAGCCGGTTGGCCAGCGAGGTTAAGGTTTCTTCGTCATCCGCACCCATGAGCACCGACATGAGCAGGTCCTTGAAGGAGACCGAGGGCTTTCGTTCCAGCGGGCGGCTGTCTGTCTTGAGGGATTTGGTCACGCCCACGGCGTCGATAATGACAAAGTGGGTCTTTCGGCTGGTGGCAGAGGGAGTCACTTTCTTTAGTTCGTCGTAGTCCAGCACGCGGGTGCCGCGCCCTTTCATCTGCTCGAAATAGTTGCGGGACCTGACATCGCGCATGAACAGGAGACATTCCAGCGGCCGCACATCAGTACCGGTGGCAATCATATCGACAGTCACAGCGATGCGGGGAAAGTAGTCATTGCGGAACTGGGAGAGCACCGATTTGGGGTCTTCATCCGCCTTGTAAGTGACCTTTTTGCAAAAAGCGTTGCCTTCGTCAAATTCTTCACGCACTATCTTGATGATGTCATCGGCGTGGCTGTCATTCTTGGCAAAGATGAGGGTTTTGGGCACCTCTTGACGGCCGGGGAAGATTTCGGGAAGCTTTTCCCTGAAGGTGCGGATCACCTTGCGGATCTGGCTGGGATTGACCACGTCCCGGTCAAGTTGTTTGGCCGAGTATTCCAAATTTTCATCCAGGAGTTCCCAGCGCTTTTTGCGGGTCAGTTTGTCGCGTTTGGGCACCAGGCGTTTGGCCTTCAGTTCCGCCCCTTTCTTGGTGATCTCGGTTTCGATGGTATAGACATCGTAGCCCACATTGACACCGTCGGCCACGGCCTCTTCATGGGTGTATTCGCTGACAACATTTTCATGGAAGAAAGCAAAGGTGCGCTTGTCCGGCGTGGCGGTAAGGCCAATAAGAAAGGCGTCAAAATAGTCGAGCACCTGCTGCCAGAGGTTATAGATGGAGCGGTGACACTCGTCTATAACGATGAAATCGAAATAGTCGATAGGGAGCTGCGGATTATAGATTACCGGCAGGGGCTCTTTGCGGGTAAACCGGTGTTCGGCTGGGTTTTCCAGTTCCGCAGCCTCGTCCAGTGGTTCGCCCTTGAGGATAGAGTAAAGACGCTGAATGGTTGAAATAATTACCTGACTGGAGTCGGCAATGTAACTGGAGGATAGGCGCTGCACGTTGTACAGCTCAGTGAATTTACGGTTATCGTCGCTCGGCAAGTAGGCCATAAACTCCTGTTCAGCCTGTTCGCCCAGGTTTTTGGTGTCCACCAAGAAAAGAATGCGCGAAGCGTTTGCATATTTAAGCAAGCGGTAGATAGAGGTAATGGCCGTGAAGGTCTTGCCTGCGCCGGTTGCCATTTGGATGAGGGCGCGGGGGCGGTCTGCCTTGAAGGATTCTTCCAGACTGGTGATCGCCTCGACCTGTACCTTGCGCAGCCCATCGGTTACCAGAGGCGGCAGTTTTTGCAGGCGGGCGCGCAGGGTTTGGGATTGCTGTGCCCACTCAGCCAGCGTATGGGGCTGGTGAAACCAGAACACCTCGCGGGACCTGGGCCTGGGATCGTGTTCGTCGCGGAACAGGGTGATTTCGCCGGTGCTCTCGTAAAGTAAGGGCAAGGGCTTATTGTCTTTGATCCACTTCAGCTTGGCCGTGGCATATTTTGCGGACTGTTCCGCCACCACATTGATATTCTGACCCATTTCAGGACGCTTGGCCTCGATGACACCAATGGGCTTGCGCTCAACGAACAGCACATAATCCGCCGGACCGCTATCGGTGGGATATTCCCGCACCGCAATTCCATCGGCTCTGTTGAAGTCGATTTGGTTTTTATTTTGCACTGACCATCCGGCCTCGGCGAGCATTTGGTCGATACGGTCGCGGGCAATCTGCTCTGGTGTTCTGTTGGGTTCGCTCATCAGCAGCCCCTTGATTTGTGCCTATTGTTCACTGCTGTCTCCCAGGTGCAATTTTCCTTGCGTCGTCATCTTCTTGCAAAAAACGTCAAACTGCGTCCGGGCCAGCTTGAATGGAGTGGTCTTGCCGTTTTCCCAGCGATTGATGGTGGCAAAGCTCACCCCCAGTTCATGGGCCAATTCTTCCTGGCTGATTCCCAATTGCCTTCGGACTTCCTTAACCAATTCCGGGAATGTTTTGGAGTTTCCGGTCATTACAATATCCCTTTGTAGTATCTTTGTGCGGTCGTTTCCGTTCTGTGTGTAAGCAAGTGTCTATCAATGGCCAGATGGCCAACGACACTCCATCCAATCTAAGATGCAATGAATATAATATAACAGGTGACATGTCACGTGCAAGAAGAAATTCCCGTGGATTCCGACAGTTCACCAGAACTCCCGGTAAACAACTCTCAGCAAGTACCAAGTTGGAAAAAACGTGACGAACACAAATAGTTTCCGACACTTTCTCTGTCTCTCCGGTAGGTATGGGATAGAGAACAGAAAATCAGGAGGTTTACCATGGGTATCAACGAACTCTTTGACGGAATCGCCAAAGTTGTCGAACAGTTTGCCGAGGAATCTGCAGAGCGAAAGCTCCAGGAAAGGATGTCTCGAACCGGCTTGCCGAGACGTAGTTCCGCAGGAACGAGGTCCGGACGAGGTCCGAAAATGGAAGCCGAGAAAACGGAGAAAGAGGGCGAGACAGGGTTAAAAGTGTTTTGCAGCAAAGGCACGGCCGGAGTGGGACTTTAAATACCTCTCAAATGATAGAGCCTTGGTTCGGCCACTGAAAGCAACATATGTGATTAATTCCCAGGGCTTGTATTTTGATGTGTGGGGAGATTGGCCGTGATTGTGGGCGGTGAATCGTTTCTGAAGGTCCTCTATAAATCCTACGTAGGTTTGGTCGGGGTTGGATAAACTTCGGAGGAGATAGACATAATACATTATGTGCTTAGCCCCGCTCCGTTCTGGAGAACCACGCTGGGCACGCTTCGCACCTAGAGCAAAGGCGTTGCCTCGAAATCAAATAGGTTTTTTTGTCTGGCTTGCCACGCGGAGCCTGAAAGGCGAAGCGTGGTGGAGGCGGGGGGAGTCGAACCCCCGTCCGGCAATATTCCACTTAGGCCTCTACATGCATATCCCGATGTTCAATGTTCGCCCTCAAGACACCTTTCGGGCAAGCTGACCAGAGGGCTAACCTGATTAGAAATTCGCCTCCCCAAGATTCAGGTCTCTCAGATTGGCTATCCTGCTAGTCGACGCCCAAATCCGCCCTCGCAGGAAAAGACGGCAGGACGTTAGCCGCTTAAGCAGCTAAAGCGTACGCATAATCGTCTGCGTTTATTTTGTTTCTGCCTGTTTAACGAGCAAACAGAACCTCGGCATGCAACCTAAGCTTCTTTATCCCCGTCGAAGCCGTTTCGCCCCCAATTTTCAAGGAACCTTGGTTAAGAAACCATATCTAGCATAATACCACACATGAATCTTATTTTTCAACTACGATCTCTTTTTTTCAACTCGTCGAGTTCCCGTTTCATCTCTCTTTCTTTCAGGGCATGCCTTTTATCATATTTTCTCTTCCCCTTGGCCAGAGCCAGCTCGACCTTGATGATCCCTCTCAAAAGATATACCGAAAGCGGAATGAGCGAATACCCCTTTTCCTCTGTTTTTCCGATCAGCCGTTTTATCTCTTTTTTATGCATGAGGAGCTTTCTGGTCCTTGTGGGATCAAGATCTATATGGTGTGAAAAGGGATATGGTGTGATGTGCATATTACACAAAAAGAGCTCCTCTTTCTTGACCCGCGCATAGCTATCCCTCAGGCTAGCACGCCCCTCCCTTAGTGATTTGACCTCCGAGCCAGCAAGAACGATGCCTGCCTCATAGGTCTCATCAATAAAATAATCGTGTCTGGCCTTTCTGTTCTGGCAAACAATCTTCTTCTCCATCAACAACCTACTTAGGCAGTGCCAGGTGTCCGGTACCTAAAGACATCTTCCTCAAAGATATCGGGCAGGTGAGCCTTTGCCTTTTTTAAGACAAAATCCTCAACCTTCTTACTGGTAGGTAAACAAATTATATTCTTAAAACCCTCCTTAACTTTTTGCAATGGTACCATTCTGATCATTTTCTTGACCAGGGGAATAGAGCCGATATTCATACTGAATTCTTCCAATCCCAAAGAAAGCAGTATCAAAATTGAGAGGGGATCACCGGCTATTTCGCCGCACAGGGATACATCAATCCCCTCCTTTTGGCCTGCTTTGACCACCTGGTGGATCATCTTCAAGACAGCAGGATGAAAGGGATCATAGAGACCGGCAACCTGCTGATTATCCCTGTCTATGGCGAGGGCATATTGAATAAGGTCATTCGTTCCTATTGAAAAGAAATCAGCATGCTTTGCAAGAATATCTGCTATTGATACTGCAGAGGGAATCTCGATCAAAATGCCAACAGGAATTTCTCTATCATACTTGATGCCCTCTTTGTCGAGAGAGCGCATAACACTCCGTAACATCTTCTTTGCCTCCAGAAATTGCTCCAACCCTGATATCATGGGGAACATCAATCTGAAATTGCCATATCTGCTTGCCCTTAGAATAGCCCTCAACTGGGTCTTAAATACCTTTCGCTCCTTCAGACAAAATCGAATAGACCTCAAACCTAGAGCAGGATTATCCTCTCTTTTCCCGTTCATTTTTGAATCTATCCTGTCGCTCGCAATATCCAGGGTCCTTATGGTAACCGGATTTGGGGCTACCAATTTGGCAATCTGGTCGTAATCCTGAAACAAGGCCTGTTCATCTGGAAAATCTCTCTTAAGCAGGTACAGGTATTCTGTCCGATAGAGTCCTATGCCCTCTGCACCGCTCTCAATTGCTACCTGAGCCTCCGCCAAAAACTCAATATTGGCTTTGACGGTTATCTTGTGTCCATCCAGAGTTTCGGCCGGTAGATGTTTGACCCTATCTATGGCCGATTTGTAATTGGCATAACGCCTTATCTCATCCTCATAAGAAAGTATGGTTTTGGGGTCAGGGTTAACAACAACCTCGCCAGTATTGCCATCAACGATCAAGATGTCGCCCTGCAGGATCGCATCGGTGGCCCTTTCCAACCCAACAATAACTGGTATGTCCAGGGCTTCAGACATAATAGCCATGTGCGACGTTCGGCCCCCAACATCAGTCAAAATGCCCAGCACATGGTCTACATCGATCTCAACAATGTCAACCGGCGAAAGGGTATGGGCTACGACAATAACTTCGCCCTGAATGTCAGCTAGGCTCTCTGCTTCTGCTCCTGCTAAGTTCCGCAGTACCCTTTCACTAACGCTATCAACATCGTCCATTCTTCGCCCAATGTAGTCATCCTCGACCTCTTTGAAAAGCACATGGATATTTTTTACCGATTTTTCCAACGCCCACCCAGCGTTGATCTTCTCCTTCTGGATTCTCTTTAAGGTTGCATCAAAGAGCATTCTGTCATCCAGGATCATTGAGTGGGTATCCAGCACAAAGGCATAGCCCTCCACCCGCTCCGGGATACTGGATTTAAACTTCTGGATCTGCTCCTTTGCCATGTCCACGGCCTGCCTGAAATGAGCAAGCTCTCTCTGTACCTCTTCTTCATTGATCAGTTTCCGGTGAAAAACCTGGGTCTTGGATCTATCAAGGTGGTACGCCTTACCAATAACAATACCCGGAGAAACGGGAAATCCCTTCAATACCTTCTTTCTAGGGCGATACGGCTGGCTTTCCATTTCTCCAAAATTATTGATAAAGAGCCTTTCCAGCTCATCCATAAACTCTCTTGCCTTCTTGCCGACTATCCTGGCCTCAATCTCTTCCCCATTGGGCACAGCCAGGGAGAGAATCGACAGGATGCTTGAACCATCCGCCTCTCGAGTGTCTTTCTTTAGAAACAATCTGGCGTCATATTTGCCAGCCAAGGCTACTATCTGCCCAGCTGCCCGGGCATGCATGCCAAGCTCATTGGTTACTTTTAAGGATCTTACTTCTTTCATAACGTCTCAAATCTAATAAGAATATCGTTGATTGTCAATAACAGAGATGGGTCATCACCTTACTCCGCCCCCTGTACAATGATTGTGTATTCACCCCTAATCTCCTTGTTCTCGAGTGAGGACAAGATAGAGCTTATTGATCCCCGCTTTACCTCCTCAAAAACCTTGGTCATCTCCTTGGCCAGGGCAATTTTCCTATCACCCAGGATATCATACACATCAGTCAGCATCTTGGCCAATCGATGCGGAGATTCAAAGAAAATCATGGTACGGCATTCCTGCTTTAGCCCTTCCAGTTCTTTTCTGCGTCTGCCTTTCTTGTTGGAGAGAAAACCAACAAACACGAATCTGTGTGTGGGCAAACCTGAAATGCATAATGCTGTTAGGGGGGCCGATACACCTGGAACCGGCACCAGTGGTACGCCAGCATCGATGGCTTCACAAATTAACCTGGAACCAGGATCTGACAAACCCGGTGTTCCTGCGTCACTCACAAGGGCAATGTCAAGCCCTGTGTGTAGCTTCTCGAGGAGTACACGTCCCTTATAGCGCTGGTTGTGGCTATTATAGCTGGTCAGAGGGGTCTTGATACCGTAATGCGTGCAGAGCTTCCTGCTATGATCTCTACTCTCAGCGGCGATCAACGCTACTTCCTTTAAAATCCTCAGGGCCCGCAAAGTGATATCCTCAAGATTGCCTATGGGCGTAGAAACGATATAGAGGGTGCCCGGTGTTAACCCATTTTTTCCTCTCTTGGTAACCATCTAATAAGTGCCTAAAGTTACAAGTGCCCGCCAGCCTCATGGCGGGCAGGGATGGCAGGCGGGTTTGCCGACGAACCTACAATCTCTGAACCCTGAATCCCTCAACCCTGAACCCGTGAACAGTTACATAAATCAGTAGGCCAATTCAAATGCATCTTTTACGATCTCGATTTCCTTTTCCCCCTCGCTGACTCCTACGGCTACCACATCAAATCGGGCCTTGCTCCCCAAAAGATTGTTGTACTTCATATAGGCCAGAGCCACCTTCGAAAGTTTCACCTGTTTTCTCTTGGTAACCGCTTCTTTAGCAAGGCCAAGGGAGTGTTTTTTGCGTGTCTTGATCTCCACAAAAACCAGCACATCACCATCTCGTGCAATCAAATCGATTTCACCTAAGGCACATGTATAGTTTGCCTTGATAATCCGGTAACCAAGGTCTTTTAGTCGTTGCCTTGCCAAATCCTCACCAATCTTTCCAAGGATAATTCTCTCTTTGGTCATGTAAGGACACGTCTAAAGCTTAATCTATGAATGCGACAGGGACCATATCTCACAAGAGCCTCTATGTGCCTGGAGGTACCATACCCCTTGTTAGAAGAAAACCCATACTGAGGATACAGCGCATGGTAGCTGCGCATAATGCTATCGCGGTAAACCTTTGCCAGAACAGAAGCAGCTGATATGGATAGAGAGAGCCGATCGCCTTTTGTGATACACCTTTGGTGAATGGGAAGATCAACAGATTGAGTTCCGTCAATCAGTAAATAGTCAGGCTGCGGATCAAGCGTCAAAACTGCTTGCCTCATAGCCTTGCGAGTAGCCTGAAGGATATTAATCCGGTCAATCTCTTTTGAGCCTACCACCGAGAGGGAAATATCTATCGCCTCTGTTTCAATAAGGGGAAATGCCTGCTCGCGAGCCTTCTCAGACATCCTTTTGGAATCGGTAACCCCTTCCAGCACACTATGTTCGGGCAGTATGACAGCAGCAGCAACGACCGGACCAGCCAAGGGGCCACGCCCCGCTTCATCAATACCAGCCACTAAAGAATAACCTGCATGCCTGGCCTGACATTCATAGAAGCGATTATCCATGCAAATATGGATCAGGTTCTTCTTTCCTTCAGCCGAGCTGCCTTACCTCTCAAGCCGCGCAAATAGTAAAGCCGTGATCTCCTTACCTTTCCCTTGAAAACCACCTCTATTTTATCAATGGTCGGAGAATGCAGAGCAAAGATCTTCTCAACCCCTACACCATATGACACCTTACGTACGGTGAAGGTAGCTCCTGTATTACCCTTTCTTTTTCTAATAACTACCCCCTTAAACACCTGGATTCGCTCTTTATCTCCCTCTCTGATTCGACTGTGTACCCTGACTGTATCGCCCGTCTTAAAGGGAGGAAGATCCACTCTCATCTCTTGTTTCTCCACCATTTCTATCGGGTCCATTGTACGTTTCTCCTTTACTCTAAATCATCTACCACCTTGCGACTCTGCAAAACGGGAAAACAAACGATCCAAGGTTATTGCAGCGGCTGCCCTGACTGAAAGATGATTGTACTGAGACACACCCACAATAGGTGCTAAAACATAATCTGCCTTTCTCAAAAGCTCTCGAGCCATACCCCAGGCGGTACCGAATAGTAGCATTATCACCCTTGTGGAAGCAACTACCTCTCGCGCCATCTCGTAGGTGATTCTTTCTCTTTTGCTTTTCCCTGCATCAGTAACCACTAGAGTCGGTAACTCACCCTGCCTATCCTTGATCTCCTCAATCGATGTCTCAAGGGATGGAACAACTGAGATCAAAGACATTGCCTCTTGCCTGTCCTTATTGTAGAGGGCCCCAAAACCGCTTATCCAATGCTGACAAATGCGTTTAGCCAGATCTCGCTGGTCGGCGAGAGGAGTGATGACGTAGAACCTTTCGGCCCCATAGGTTTTTGCCAGTCGAGCCAAATCATGGAGATCTAGGTTTGTTATTGCTGAGGCAATGATCTCTCCCCTCTTGTTATACACGGGATAATGCAAGAGCCCAATATAAAATGTCATAATTCTTCCGCCTTCATTGAGCGGTCTCGGTACACCGGCTTCATTTATTGACCATGGTCAGATTCCTGGTCACCAATGTGCGAAGGTTTCCCTTGTTTCTGTTTGAGTTCCCCCAGTATGCATTTGTCTTCCTCACTCAGAAAGGCCTTTTCCAACAGATCAGGTCTTCTCTCCAATGTCCTCTTTATAGACTGGGTTCTCCTCCAAAGCCGGATCCTCCTGTGATCACCTGACAGCAAAACAGACGGAACCTCTAGCCCTTGAAATATCCGGGGCCTCGTATAGTGAGGATATTCCAGGAAGTGATCCTCAAAGGATTCCTCACGATTAGATCGTGCCCCGCCAAGCACACCGGGGATCAATCGACTTACAGCATCTACAACAACCATTGCTGGCAACTCACCTCCGGTTAAAATGTAGTCGCCAATGGATACTTCAGTATCCACATACGTGGATCTTACCCGCTCATCCACCCCCTCATATCGCCCACACACTAACACTATCTGTTTAAGCGTAGCTAGTGCCCGGGCTATCGATTGGGTAAAAGGTTGACCCTGAGGTGTCAGCAAGATGACACCTTTTTCTCCCATACCTGTGGAAATTGATTCCAGGGCTCGGACAATTGGCTCGGGTTTCATAACCATACCGTCGCCACCTCCAAAGGGCCTGTCGTCAGTCACTAAATGGTGCCCTTCAGCAAAATCCCTTAAATTAACCAGGTTTATCTCTATCTGCCCCCGTTTTAGAGCTCGCCCAATGATTCCATAATCAATCAAGGATGCAAACATCTCCGGAAATATTGAAAGAATATCAAATCTCATCGGAACTATTCAGCCACAGATTTACGCTGATTATCGCTGATATTTTTTCTTTTATTATCATATACACGTCTTTTGAATTCTTACTTTTCTGCCAAAGTTCAATAATAACAGCCAACTTCGATATTTGTTATCTTCTAAATTGATTAATTGAGGCTTACATGCAAGGGCAAAAGTACGAACTTCTTTTCAGATTAATGATTACCTTTAAGAATAATATCTATGACTTCTTTGTATTCAAATCTGTCTGCGTTCATCTGTGTAAATCTGCGGCTGAATACTTGCTACTCATCAAAGATCTAACAAGCCCTTCATAGGTGAAATAACCATTCGCTTTTGAGGTATGTCAATCTCCTTAACAACCTGGTGAATCGCGGGGATTAGGAATTCTTTGCCCTGTTTTTTAACCACGTACACATCATTGCTCCCTGTAGGAAATATTTCCTTAAGAACCCCAAGGTATTCACCGGTCGTGAGATACACCTCCAATCCTAAAAGTTCGTACCAGAAAAACTCATCTTCACCAGTTTTTACCAGAGAGTCTTTTCGGATCAGTATCTCGGCACCCTTAAAAATTTCAACCTGCTCAACTGACTCCAGGCCTGACAATCGCAAAAGATACCAGCAACGGTGGGGCCGTATAGACGCGACCCTGGCCTCATGCAGCTCGTTTTGAGCTGTCTTCAGAAACACAGAACCGGCCTGGAGGAATGTTTCCTGTGACTGAGCATAAGAAACTATCCTGAGTAGACCGGTCACCCCGTGTGCACGGATAACATGACCTATTAGAATTAGGTCTTTAAGCCTTTTTTTGCTCAACTACTCCAAGATCTCCAGGACAGATCTCTTTTTCATCTTGGTTGAGGCAGCACCAAGTATAGTTCTCATTGCCCTGGCCGTTCTTCCCTGCTTGCCGATTACTTTCCCCAAATCCTCTTTGGCGACCCTCAGCTCAATAACAGAGGTCTGCTTTCCCTCAAGTTCAGTTACCCTCACCTCATCCGGATTATCCACAAGAACCTTTGCAATGTATTCAATCAGGTCTTTCATCTCGATCATTCCCCTCACCTCGATTTCTGATTAAACCAAGTTAGCTTGTTTGCGAAGAAACCTTGGATACCTCCTTCTTCCGCAAAAGAGACCTCACCGTTTCAGAGACCTTTGCACCTCTCTCAATCCACTTAGCAACCTTCTCTTCATCAATGCTTATCTGAGCTGGATCCGTCTGTGGATTGTAGTGTCCTATAACCTCAAGAAACCTACCATCCCTGGGTGCCTCTGAATCGGCTGCCACAATACGGTAAAATGGTTTCTTTTTTGCCCCTTTCCTAGTCAATCGTATTCTTACCGCCATATCTCACCCCCTTTACCTGGAGTATATCATACGTCAAAATTATGAATGGTGCAATGTGAAAGAACTTGAGACGAGGAAAACTCTCTTTCGCACCTTCCGTTTTTCGTCACATCTTCAGCCTGCACTATGGCCGAGGCTTACCTGAGGCTCATCAATGAAGATAAATCTCTTAAGCCTCCTCGTTTCAGTTTTTTAAGCATGTTTTTTGTTTGAGCAAAATTCTTAAGCAGCCGATTCACATCTTCAACTCGTGTTCCACTTCCCCGCGCAATCCTTTTTCGCCTGCTGCCACCGATGATCCGGTAATCCCTTCTCTCCGCCTGGGTCATAGAGTTAATTATGGCCTCAGACTTTATCAGCTCCCCATTGTCAGCCTTTAGCTTTCCTAAATTCATCATCCGCCCAATACCGGGTATCATCCCGAACACCTGTTCCAGTGATCCCATCTTCTTGAAGGCAGCAAGTTGCTTGTTGAAATCCTCCAAATCAAACTCAGCATTCCTGATCTTCCCTGCAAGTTCCATTGCCTCCTTTTGGTCAAATTCAGCCTCTGCCTTGTCAATCAGGGATAGGATGTCCCCCATTCCCAGGATCCGAGAAGACATCCTGTCTGGATAGAAAGGCTCCAGCGCATCCAGCTTTTCGCCCATACCCACAAATTTTATCGGCTTGTTGGTCACTGCCATTATGGAAAGGGCCGCTCCCCCCCTGGCGTCCCCTTCCATCTTTGATAGAACAACGCCGCTGATATCCAGATCCTCATCAAATTTTTTCGCCAAGTTCACGGCGTCTTGCCCAGTCATGGCATCAGCAACCAAAAGAATCTCCGAAGGATGAGCCACCTCCTTCATCCTGGAAAGCTCTTCCATTAGCTGTTTGTCAATGTGGAGCCTGCCAGCGGTATCGATAATCAATATATCCGCCCCAGTCTCTGATGCCTTATTGACGGCGCTCTGACAAATGTCTTCAGCGCTTTGCCTGGTATCTGAAGGATGAACCGGGATATTGATCTCTTCCCCTATCCGGGAAAGTTGCTCAACGGCAGCTGGCCTGTTGACATCTACTGGCACCAGATAGGGGTGGTATCCCTGTTTTCTGAGGTGGATGGCCAACTTACCGGCAGTTGTTGTCTTACCAGAACCCTGAAGGCCAACAAGCATCAAACTCACGGGCCTCTTGCCACTGAGATCCAGATCCCTCCTTCCGCCACCCATGAGCTTGGTAAGTTCTTCATTTACTATCTTTATTACGTGTTGACCAGGCGTAAGGCTTTCCATTACCTCCTGTCCGAGAGCCCGCTGTCGTATTTCTTCAAGGAAACTCCTGACCACCTTATAGTTTACATCTGCTTCAAGAAGGGCAAGCCGGATGCTTTTCAGGGCGTCTTCGATATTCTTTTCGCTCAACCTCCCCCGGCCCGTCAAATCTCTGAACACGCGACCCAGTTTTTCAGTTAACAGTTCAAACATAGTAAAGCTCCTTGCGCTTCCGCACGGGGCAACCTGCTCCGCCAAAGTAGCCGTTTCGGCTACGAAGGTCGAGTCCTGACGAAAGTGAGTGGAAAATCATTGGAATTTTTTGTTCATGCTATTGTTTTTTCTCATTTATGTCAACAAAATCCTCTGGTCTGTCGGGGTAACGTCAAAGTCGTGGGCATGGGGGTGTCTTTTTCTTATCTGACAGGATTTACTGGATCTATTGGATTTTCTTTTTCTCAGTTTCCTGAAGAAACTGAGAAAGAACAATCCCGCTATGCAGGAGAGATAAAAAACCGGGTTGTGCGCTTTCTATGGAGTGACATAATACTCATCTCTGGTTTACCCCTGGAACCTCGTCTTGCCGCCCTTGGCGGCACTGGGTTTTTGTCCTTCCGTCCCCGCCCGCCTCGCCTGAGCGGCTCGCGATGGCGGGCAGGCGGGAAGGACAAAAAAACAATAAAAATCGTGTTAATCCTGTTTATCTCGTCTAACATATTAAGGAAGATAAACTAGAGTTTTTTTCATGAATAAGTCTGAAGTGCAGCGTCGGATTCGGATTTTGGCAACAGCCCGTTGACGTGTGACAACTCTGAAGTGTCCTGTTTCTGGTTGCATTTTGGGTACCATTGGTTTTAAAATTGTGTAGTGCTGTTATGGGAAAGACAAACACTTTGAGCAATGCCAATGCAATAATTAAACCGAGGAGAGAAAAAGGGGAACCTCTCCTTGGTTCAGACGCTATTATGGTTGCCATTCCATCGGATCTTATGGTTATGGTTAATGCCACCCATGCTGAGAGAGTTGTGCCAAAAACCCTGAGCCCCTTCAAGCTCTTTTTATCCAAAAGAGGGAAAAATGATCCCCTTGCGCTGGCAGGCCCTCTCCTAGGCGCACCCCAAGGGGTGATGGTCATGGAAAAACTCATAGCCTTGGGTGCAAAGAGGGTCTGGGTATTAGGATGGTGTGGTTCTCTTCAACCGCATCTCCTCGTAGGTGACATGGTGATTCCCACTACCGCTCTCTCAGAAGAAGGTACCTCTGCCCATTATCCTGTGGACGGAGAAAAGAAACAGACAAGTTCTCTTCTCAACAAGCGACTTGAAGATGCCCTGGTAAAAGCCGATCTCCCTTTCAAAAAGGGGCCAGTTTGGACAACGGATGCCATTTACCGCGAAACAGAGAAAAAGATTTTGGCGTATGCGAAAAAGGGTTTTTTGGCCGTTGAGATGGAAATGTCTGCGCTTATTACCGTTGCTGCCTATCGTTCAGTAGAGATTGCAGGTTTGCTGCTTATATCGGATGAGCTCTTTTCTCTGGACTGGCGTGACGGGGTTGGATCTCAGGCCTTAAAAAAGGCGTCCAGAGATGCTGGACACTTACTCCTCGATTTGTGTATGAATAGCGGCTAAGCCTTTTCTTTTTTGGGATATGGCCTTTCGAAAGCCTGTCTTTCTGGATGACCCGGCTGGGGGTGAACGGATAGGAGGGGAGTTCATCAGAAAACCATGAAAAAAACACAAGACATAGAAATCGAATTAGCTTCATTGAGGGAGCAGATAAACTTTCACAACTACCGGTACTATATCCTGGATGACCCTGAGATTTCAGATGCCGAGTATGATCACCTCTTCCAAAGGCTTCTTGAGATAGAAGAGAGACATCCAGAGCTGGTTATTCCAGAATCGCCAAGCCAGCGGGTAGGAGCCCCTGTTGAGGGTGGTTTCAAGCCTTTCAAACATAGTACTCCGATGCTCAGCCTGGAAAATGGCTTCTCAGATAAAGAGGTTAAGGACTTTGATGGCAGGATCAAACGTCTGCTAAAATCTTCAGAGCCTCTCAGCTATACTGTAGAACCAAAAATGGACGGCCTTGCTGTTGAGCTTGTCTATGAAAAAGGTATCCTTATAGCTGGTGCAACAAGGGGAGATGGTTATACTGGAGAAGAGATAACCTCCAACATCAAGACGATTAGATCCATACCATTACGGCTTTTCCCACCTCAAGATGGTGGAGATCTTCCTGAGCGTATAGAGGTGCGGGGTGAAGTCTATATGGAAAAAAAGGCCTTTCAGCGGCTTAATAAGGAAAGAGAGAGAAGAGGCGAACCTGCCTTTGCCAATCCGCGCAATGCTGCTGCCGGTTCTGTCAGGCAACTGGATCCGGAGATAACAGCTCAACGACCCTTGCTTTTCTTTTCTTACGGGATAGGAGAGGTAGCAGGATGGGATTTTAACTCGCACAATGAATTGTTAGCGACCCTGAATGCCTGGGGGCTCAGAGTGAATACACGCTACATTAAAAAATGTGAAAATATTGACGAAGCTATTGCTCATTGCCACTATCTAGAGGGCATCGAACATGATCTCCCCTACGAAATTGACGGCGCGGTAGTTAAAGTAGACACCATTAATCTCCAAAAGGCTCTGGGCGAAAAATCAAGAAGTCCTCGCTGGGCCCTGGCCTATAAGTTTAAACCAACCCAGTCGACGACCAAAATTGTAGAAATTGATGTTCAAGTTGGAAGAACTGGCGCCCTGACACCGGTTGCGCATTTAAAACCGGTAGAGGTGGGTGGGGTAACGGTGAGCAGGGCAACCCTGCATAACCAGGAAGAGATTGAGAGAAAAGACATCAGGGAAGGTGATACTGTTATTGTTCAAAGGGCTGGGGATGTTATCCCTGAAGTGGTTAAGGTCTTAGCATCAAAGAGGAGTGGAAGAGAGAAACCGTTCGTCATGCCTGACCGATGCCCTGTGTGTGGATCTGAGCTTATGTCTCGAGACACCGAGGTGATTCTCAGGTGCAGCAACCCTGAATGCCCAGCCCAGGTAAATCGAGGAATAAAGCACTTTGTATCAAAAGAGGCAATGGATATAGGTGGACTCGGGGACAAATTGGTGGATCAGCTGATTGATAAAGGCCTGATAAAAGATGCCTCCGATATCTATCATCTCCGTATGGAAGACCTGCTTCCCCTGGAAAAGATGGCTGAAAAATTGGCCACCAACATCCTCGATGCTGTCAACCGCAGCAAGAACACCACCCTACCTAAGTTCATTTATTCCCTCGGTATTCGCCATGTAGGTGAGCAGGTGGCCAGGGTTCTCGCCAGAGAGTTCCGCAATTTTGAAAACCTGCGCAGAGCGAGTTCAGAAGAGTTGGTCTCCATTGGGGAGATAGGACCGGAGATAGCCGAGAGTATTGTCTCTTACTTTTCCAATGAAGAGAACACCTCCCTCATAAATCGTCTGTTTGCGGCTGGGATCACGATTGAAGAAATGCCTTTAGAAGACGTGCCTCTGAAAAGACACCCCTTTTCCGGGAAGTCATTGGTTCTAACCGGGACCTTATCGACCATAACACGCCCAGAGGCCAAAAAGCTGATTCTGGAAAGGGGCGGAAAGGTTGCAACATCACTTAGCAGTAAAACCGATTTTCTGGTGGTAGGCGCATCGCCGGGATCCAAACTTGCAAAGGCGGCAGATCTGGGTGTTCGTATCTTGAGTGAAGAGGAGTTTTTGAGTATGTTACGTGAGGAAACCTAAATGGATACTATCAGGGCTCATCTCATCATTGAAGGAAGGGTTCAGGGTGTCTTTTTCAGAGACTCGACAAGAAAAGAGGCAATTGAGCTGGGTCTCAAGGGCTGGGTAAAAAACCGGTTTGACGGAAGTGTTGAGGTGGTTGCTGAAGGGCCCAAAGAAAAGGTTGAAACATTAATAGCGTGGTGTCGTCACGGCCCTCCGATAGCCAGGGTAACAAAGATCCATGAAATCGAGGAAAATTATACTGGAGAGTTTGACTCATTCAGGGTAACGTTCTAACAGGAAAGGAATTCTTTGTTGGAGAAAAGATTCTATATCGTCCTGAGCACAATTTTTGTGCTTCTCCTTGTGTTTCTTGTTGGATGCGCAACAGGCCCCTCAATGTTTTCCCGGGCACTGTCGTATAATGAGTGGCCAAAGAAACGTGTTATGGTGATGCCGGTAATAAATCTTACCGGACTGGCCTCAGATGAACGGGTTGATGCGGTGAGCGTGGAGGTCAGCACCATTTTGCAAGAAAGTGGATTGTTTATTGTTTACCAGCACAATAATACGACAAAGCCTTATTCCTTTCAGGTTGGTAAGCCAGTTGATCCAGAGTTAGTAAGGGTTTCCCAGGACAGGGGCATAAATGCTCTTATCTTTGAAACGGTGAACCCCATTGAAGTCGATCTGGTCAGAAAGGGAATATGGCCATTTAGGAAAAGAGCTCAAAGATTCACTGTATCAGTGAATATAGATATTGTGGATGTCAACACCCGAACCGTAATCCTTGGTGAGGATATTGCCAAAGAGGTTACCTTTTTAGGTGATGAGATTAGAACAGAGGCAGAAAAAACCCCTTATGCAGAAAAAAAGAGAAAGGCTCTTAAAGAATGTTTGCCGGAAATCCTCAAGAAAGCAGCAAAGGACACCACCCATTCGCTGTGTCGTCAGGCATGGAGAGGGAGAATCGTTTCTCTGGATCAGCAGGGAATCATGATCAATGCCGGCCGCGATGTAGGACTGAGACCAGGCGTTGTTCTTGAGGTCTTCCGCACGGGTGAATGCATTACCTCGTGCACCGGACAAACCTATGAGCTACCGGGCGTGAAGCTCGGGGAAATAAAAATCGTTAGCCTGAAAACAAGGCTCTCACTCACAAAACCAATCAATGGGAATGGCTTTAAAGTAGGGCAGATCGTGATGGTAAAGGATTAAAACTTTCCTGGACTGTTTTTTCGGGTGAAACTATAACTTATCAAGGAGGAACGGGAATGCGGGCAATAGTGATAGGAGGAACGGGAGGTATGGGCCAGGGGGTCGCCCGGGATCTCATCAAGCAGGACAAAATTACAAATGTCACTCTTGGTGATATCAATATAGACCCGGGTAGGGTGCAGGACAAGCTGCGTGCCAGCGATAAGGTATCACTCATCAGAGTTGATGTAAACGACCATGATGGCATGGTCGGAGCAATAAGAGAAAACGATGTTGTCATCAACTGCGCCGGGCCGTTCTACAAGACGGCTGTGGCGGTGGCCAGGGCAGCGGTTGAGGCAAGGGTCAATTATATCGACATCTGCGATGACTATGAGGCCGTCCCCATACTTTTTTCTTCTGCTGACATCGATAAGGCCGCCAAAGAGGCTGGGATAACCGTCCTGACAGGAATGGGTTCTGACCCGGGCACGAACAACGTATTAGTCAAATGGTATGCGAGTCAACTGGATCGTGTTGATGAGATCCACTTATTCTGGGTGGTAAGTATCGCCGAGCTCTCTGGTGCTGCATGGGATCATAGCCTCCACATGGTTACAGGTAAAATACCCCAGTATCTGGATGGAAAGCTTGAATACGTTGATGGTGGTACTGGCGAGGAGACGGCTCAATTCCTTGAACCCCTTGGCACATGTGTGGTTCGCTTCGTGGGCCACCCGCAGCCGATCACGATACCCCGATACATTGAAGGGGTGAAAAAGGTGGTTATAAAAGGGGCCCTCATACCATTATGGGTAGATGAATTAATCAAGGAGCAGAAGCAGACAGGCTTTCTCAGTACGGAACCTGTAGAGGTCAGGGGGACAAAGGTTGCACCATATGATCTGACATTGAAGCTTTGGGACACGATCCCCAAGAGCAGGGATAATGGGCCTGCCGCTTCCGGCCTGAAGGTAATCGTAAAAGGTGAGAGGGAGGGAAAGGGCGTGACATACACCGCCGATATAGTGGGCAGGATGGCGCCAGGAACGGGTCTTCCCGCCTCGATCGCCGCCCTCATGATGGATGCGGGTGACGTTACGGTTAAAGGCGTGGTAGCCCCGGAAGGTTGCATCGATCCGGAAAAATTTCTCGCTGCGTTGCTACAAAGGGGCGCTAAGATACATCAAACGGAAACGATAGAATCCATGTTTGCACTTTGAAAGGAGGATATTGCATGAAAGAGACTGAAAAACTTAACATAACAAGAAGTCTAGAGCTTTTTGAAGAGGGAAAAACATTGATTCCCGGCGGTGTCCTTGGCGCAAGAAAGCCCAGCGATTTTATCATGGGAGAGTATCCTATCTTCCTAGAATACGGTAAGGGTTGCAGGTTAACCGATGTTGACGGAAACGAATATATCGACTTCCTTTGTGGCTATGGACCGATTATCCTGGGCTACAGGGAAAAAGAGGTTGATGATGCTGTCATACAGCAGATAAAAAACAAGAGTTTCTGTTTCACTCTTACCCAACCATATCAGAATGAGCTCGCAAAAAAATTGAACGAGCTTATTCCCAGCGCGGAACTGAGTATCTTTTTAAAAACCGGTTCAGATGCCACTACGGCGAGCATTCGCATTGCAAGGGCATACACAAACCGGGTCAAGGTTATGAGATGTGGCTACCACGGATGGCATGATTGGTGTGTTGAGATGAAGGGGGGAATCCCTGAAAAGCTTTACGAGGATGTCTATGAATTCCATTATAACGAGCTTGACCATCTAGAAGATCTCATGAAAAAGTATGGCGATCAGACAGCAGCGATCATTATGACCCCCTTCGGGCACCACCTCCACCAGAAGATGCAGACACCGAAGCTGGGATTCCTTGAAGGTGTAAGGAAGCTTGCCGACAAATACGGTGCTGTTCTAGTCTTTGATGAGGTACGTACCTGCTTCAGGCTCAGAATGGGAGGGGCACAGGAACTTTATGGGGTTACCCCTGATTTGACGGTCCTTGGGAAAGGGATGGCCAACGGTTACGAGATCAGTGTTGTTACAGGAAAAAAGGCTGTAATGATGGCCGCGGCATCTAAACTTTTTATCTCTTCCACTTTCTTCCCGAACAGTCTCGGGTATATTGCCGCCCTGAAAACGATTGAAATCATGGAGCGCGACAAAGTCATTGACAATATATGGGCAAAAGGTGGTGCTTTCCTGAAAAAGATCCAAAATATCATAGACAAGCATGACATTGGAGCCGAGCTAAGCGGCGTTGAGCCCATGTTTTTCATAACCTTCAAGAAGGATGAGGCTAATACCCGAAAAGGCAGGAGGGATGATTTCTATACTCAACTTATCCGCAAGGGCTTCTTTTTTACACCACATCATCACGCATATATTTGCTATAGGCATACCGAGGAAGATCTGGACAAGACGGCTCAGGCAATAGAAGAGTCCATGGCGTATGTACACGATAAATATGCCCGTTAGTCCGGCATGAACAAGGTGGAGCAATCATATCTAGCAAGGTGAACGTTTTATGGGGGGTATCGATGGAAAATGAATTTACAACTGTTGGCAAGCGTGTCGTGAGGAGTGATTCGCTTGCCAAGGTTACAGGCGAGGCATACTACACCGCAGACATAAAGCTTCCCGGGATGCTTATAGCGAAGGTATTGAGAAGCCCATATCCTCATGCCAAAATTCTTCACATTGACTTGAAACGTGCCCTGAAAGTGCCGGGGGTGAAGGCTGCCATCAGTGGTTTTGACACTTACGGGATAAAGTGGGGTGTTTTTCGGTATACGAAGGATCACCCTATGTTGCCTACGGACAAGGTCCGCTACATCGGTGAAGACGTGGCTGCAGTCGCCGCGGTTGACGAGGAAACAGCACTGGAAGCCCTTTCCTATATCAGAGTGGACTATGAACCGCTGCCTGCTGTCTTTGATCCCGAGGAAGCCATGCAGGAGGGGGCACCACAGATCCATAACGAGTTTGCAAACAACATCAACATCCATGTTCATATTGATGTGGGTAAAGTTGATGAGGCCATGAAAAATGCATTTTTAGTGAGAGAGGATACGTTTAAGGCAGCCGGCGAGGCGTACGCAATGATGGAACCTTACGCGGTTGTCGCCTCGCACAAAAATGGTTTTCTCGATCTGTGGATGCCGAACGCCGGGCCCCATGTCCGGGCCAAGGCACTCTCGAACCTCCTTAAGATACCCCTTAACAGGGTGCGTATCCGTCATATTAACTCCGGAGGTGCATTTGGCGGTCGCTCGGAGGTATCACCTGGTGATCTAATAGCATCGCTTTTGTCCATCAAGGCTGGCGGGCCGGTGAAGCTTGCACTTTCCAGGGAAGAAAATGCTATAAGCACGAGACAGGTGCACGACATGATTGCCATGGTAAAGACGGGCATGAAAAAGGACGGCACCATCGTGGCGAAAGATTACCGGGTGGTCTATGATGGTGGTGCCTACAGCTCGACCGGTCCTATCGCCACGTCGGTTCCGTTCTATGTTTATGAGGAATGCTACCGGTTCCCAAATGTCCGCTATAACGGGTACCGCGTATTTACAAACAAAGGGATACGAGGAATGTACGGTTGCCATGGGAGGGCCTTTCTTGCAGGCAACGAGGCGCAGATGGACTTCATGGCAAATGAACTCGGCATGGACCCCGTGGAAATACGGCTCAAGAACGGTCTGACATCAGGAGAGATAACGGCAACAAAATCAAAGATTACAAGCTGCGGCCTCAAAGAAACCATACAAAAATCCTCAGAAAGAACGGGATTCAAAAAGAAGTGGGCCAAAACACAAAAATTCAAAGGGATAGGCATGGGATGCGTGGCCATGATGTGTGGTTTTCCCATGGGCTTCCGTTCCGGATCATCGTGCTATGTCAAGATGAACGATGACGGCCAGGTGACGCTCGTAACGGGACTCGTTGATAATGGACAGGGAAACGAATCGCTGGCAATTCAGATTGCCTCCGAGGTCCTCGGTGTTCCTATGGAGGACATCAACCTCATAAATGCAGACACAGAGGTGACGAACCTCGACCCTGGTGCTTACTCGCAAGCGGCTACCTTTGTGGGGGCAAATGCCGTGAAGGTTGCCTGTGAGAATGCCCGTAGAAAGATTGTTTCTATTGCTGCTCAAAAGCTTGGCGTTAGGGAAGCCGACATCGTCCTTAAGAACCGTGTGGCCTATTCCAAGAAAACACCCGATAACAAAATGCCTATCTCGTGGGTAGTGCGGGAGGCCTTTTTCCGGGGAGATCCGATCGTCGCCACGGGTTCTTTTTTCCCAAAGATCGATTTTGAGAGAGAATGGGTGTCAAGGCCATGGGGACAGATGGCAGGAACATTCTCTTTTGGTACATCCGTGGCAGAGGTTGTTATCGATAGAGAGACCGGTAAGGTCACGATTCCGCATTTTACAGCGGCGCACGATTGCGGGCGCCCAATCAATCCAATGGCAGTGGAGGGACAGATGGAAGGTTCAATCCAGCAGGCGGGTGTTGCAACGATCATGGAAGGGAATCTCTGGGAAAGGGGTTTTCTGTTAAACCCTGATCTTTTGGAATATAAGGTCCCCCTTGCATGCGACATGCCCGACATAGAAACGATCATTGTGAGCTCCAGAGACCCTGAAGGACCCTTCGGAGCAAAAGAAGGAGGTCTTACCATCCGGATGAATGCACACAGCGCGGTTGCCTGTGCCGTGGCGAACGCCACGGGTACTCTTTTCCGTGAGCTCCCACTGACGCCTGACAGGGTTTTGGATGCCTTGGAACGAAAGAAGGGGATTAAGCGATGATTTTACCAAAATTTGAATACAAGAAGGCCGGGAATATTGCCAAGGCGATCGCATTTTATGAACTCTACAACGGACAGGCCCGTTATCTTGCAGGCGGGACAGACCTCATCCCCTTGGTAAAACTTAGGTTATCAACAGCGATGGCTATCATCGATCTCAAGGGAATCAAAGAATTGAAAGCTATTTCTCACCAGGGCGGGTGGCTGCTAATCGGTGCAAACGTTACACTCTTCGAACTAAAGAACAACGACACGGTGAGAGAATATTTCCCCGCACTCTATGAATCGCTTGATGCAACCTCCTGCGAGACACTCCAAATGCGGGGTACAATCGGAGGGAACATTCTCCAGGACACGCGCTGTCTGCTCTATAATAAAACCCTGGAGTGGAGAACGGCACGTGGGTTCTGTTTCAAAATGGGAGGCGAAACATGTAACGTTGTCCCCAATGCAAGGGCATGTTTTTCAAATTATTGCAGCGACAATGCTCTGTCACTTATTGCCCTCTCGGCGAGTGTGAAGCTTTCCGGTCCACAGGGAGAGAGAAAGATGCGGTTGGAGGAGATCTTCAGTGGAGACGGAAGGAACCCGTTTACGCTTATGCCCGGAGAAATTCTCACGGAAATACTTATCCCCATGAAAAGGTCGAAAGGTGCATACAAAAAATTGAGGGTTCGGGACTCCATCGATTATCCTTTACTTGGTGTGGCTGTTTCCATTAAGGGCAAGACAGGCAGGGTCTGTGTTGGGGGTATCGGGCCGACCCCCCTTGTTTATAACCTTAAGGACATAAACGGCAGCACTTTCAAGGATGTCGCGGAAAAGGCATACAGTGATGCGAGGCCGGTATCGAACACAACGCTTTCCCCGGATTACCGGAAGAAAATGGTAAGCGTCCTCATTCAAAGGGCAAGCAAAAAAGTTCTACAGGAGGGGAAATGATGAAGACGATGAAGGTAACCTTTCGTGTAAACGATGAAAAAGTAACTCTCCAGGTAAGGCCTTACGAGACCCTCCTCGAAACTCTTCGGGAAAGGCTTGATCTTATCGGGGCGAAAGAGGCCTGTGTAATGGGTGCCTGCGGGACCTGTACAGTCGTTGTGAACGGCATACCACTTCGTTCCTGTCTTGTGCTTACGCCGGAGGTGGATGGCGCATCAGTCACTACGGTCGAAGGACTCAAAAAGGATGAAAAACTCCATCCACTCCAGGAGGCCTTCATGGAGAAAGGCGCCGTTCAATGCGGTTTCTGTACCTCTGGTATGCTCATGACGGCGAAGGCGCTTCTTGACAGGAACAAAAGGCCGACCAAAAAAGAGATAACCAAGACGATATCCTCGAATATCTGTCGGTGCACCGGCTACAAAAAAATCGTAGAGGCCGTCGAGGAGGCAGCAAAAAAGAGTATATAAATCATTTTGCCTCTATAAAAACAAGAAGTAAAAAAGATTGGAAAGGTAACAAAGCTTGGGATATTGCAATCTATTTTGCAAGAGACCTTTATGGTTCAAGCTGAAAGGAGCCTAGCAATTTTTTCGGTGGCAGTTCAGGCGCCACTACTCCGATTAGAAATAACCTTTTATCTCATTTACGATCGACCAATATCTCCAGTACGGAAGGATTGTCAGTTTGAGATCCTCTATTTTTTCAATTCTATCGATATCTTTTGAAATTATTAGAGCCTGCTTACATCTGAAGCGTTTCATAAATCTTATTAAGGGCTTTAAATCTTTCATTTTGATCTTTTGCCTGATCTTGATTTCAACGGGTAATACCATACGTTGACTCTCCAGAATGAGATCCACTTCTTCTTTCTGTGGGGATCGGTAAAAAAATTGTGCCTTAAAAAGATTGGCAAAATAGCCTTCAAGCAGATAGCGATATTCAGACTCACCTGGCCTTAGCGCTAACATGAATCCAGCATTAGAAAGATAGATTCGCTTTAGTTTCTTTTCACTGGTAAGCCGATTTTTTGAAAAATTATACAATTTGGTTATCAATAATGAATAGTCCAGATATGAAATATAGTTCGAGATTGTGCGCTGGTCCACTTTCAAGTCATTACCCAGATTCCTGTAATCCAAGTAGATACCTGGTATGTCCGCGACTATTTGCAGCAGTCGGAAAAGGAGTTGGGGCCGATTTATGGTAAATGCCTCGGGAATATCTCTAAAAACAACCCGTTCAAGTAGGCTTTCTCTGAAATATTTTTTAAGTGCAAAGTCATCGAAATTCACAGCCTCGATAAACCCGCCTATTTTTAAATAGTCTTCCAAAAGTCTTACTATTTCCCGTTTGTACAAATCTTCTCTTGTCCTGTCGATTGAAATTCCCTTAAATGCGATAAACTCATCAAATGAAAAGGACTCAACACAGAATTCAAAAAAACGACCCGCCAAACTTTCCTTAATGTCTTTTTTTAACACAAGAGCTGCCGATCCTGATAAGATGATCTTGAGATTCGGATAGCGGTCATAGATAATCTTAATCTTATTGAACCAGTCATAATGTTTTTGAATCTCATCCAGAAAGAGATATATTTTTTTTTGCTCCTCCAATCCTTGCCTTAGGATATCTTGTTGATATATATCGATAAGCTGGTTCAGATCAAAAGCCTGTTCGTCAAATGAAAAATACAGTATACGAAAAGGGGAGATATCTCTTTCTCTGAGTAGATGATCAATGATTTGATACATCAGAGTTGTCTTGCCAGAGCGTCTTAAGCCGTAGAGGATAATGATTTGTCTGTAATCTAAGAATGAAAGGATCTCGCCAAGAATCTCTCGTATCTTTCCGACTTGATTTTTAGGAGCACTTGAGGTCTTCCACCATGGATTGAAGTCATTTAGGGGCATATAATAACCTTGCAATGAAATTATTTTTAAAATATAATAACATTACTATGTTATTAAAATATTGTCAAGTGTTTTTACAATATTTTTCCCTGGTTGGCTGAATTTGGGCTTTGGTTCATTTACCCAATGGAATGTGGCCTGAGAAATCAGAGCCTGTAAACCGTAAAAGGGGTCAGTAAACGGGGCCACCCATTTAAGATGGCAGGGAAGAAAGGCAAAAATCCTAATCCCTCTCTGAGGGAAAAGATATTCTTGAAACATGGCGAATCTGAACAACATTCAAAATAAAAAAGGCCGTTAGAAATAAAAAATTTCGATATTTCATTATCCAAATTTCGAGAAATTTCGTCATCGCTCTAAATATTTTTTTCAGAGATTGGCAAAAGTGCTAGAAATGTATCCACAGGAACAATCATTTTATTTCCCTTATGCTCGACATCTTCTTTGCTCAAAATAAAGTATTTATTGATGGGAGGGATTCGTTTCACATCTCTTTCATCCACTCCCCTCCGGTATTTAACCTCAATGCCCAAGCACCCTCTTTTCTCCCTGAAAATAGCATCTATTTCTCTGCCACTGTTGTCGTAATAAAACCACAAAAAGGTATTACCAGCCTTCATTAATGGGATTTCTCCATACATACGAAGATGAGAAATAACAGTGCCTTCTACCATCTTTCCCAACAAATCCTCATCTTCCAGGGAGCTGGTGATAACGTCCCAGACCTCTTTCCCGCCAAGATAACTTCTTACTGAATGGAAGACGAAGGTGACAAAAAAATAGACCTTTTTATCCCCCTTTGACTTTATATTCCTTTTATTAAAATCATAGGCATACAATACAAAGCAGATAAAGGAATCCTCCATGAACTCCAGATAGTCAATAGTAGTGACATGCGTTCTTTCAATTTGTCTCGATAAATTAGAAAAACTGTATCTTGAGCTATATTGCTCAGCAATTGCCCTGAGCATCTGCCTGGTTATGGTTTCTTGTTTCTGCAATCTGGTAAAGTCACCAAGCACATCTCATAATCGTTCACAGGTTCAGTGTTCAACGTTCAAGGTTAAGGAAAAAAAGGCATTGAGGATACTAAAGCCTCGCTAACAAGGCTTGTATTCCCAAGTAATTGGCAACTTGGCTCCAAATTTTGGATGACGCGTCAAGAAGCTGACGCCTTTCTCGTAAATATGCATCCCAAATGCAGTCCGGGGACGAGAATGGAACTTCAAACCCGTGGCGCTTTGAACCCGTGAACGCCTATCACATCTCTTACAAATCTTTCAGCAATTGCTGGCTCTATTATATCTTTGTGGTGTATAGGTTGTTAAGCAGTATGCGGGTTTGAATCCGGCAGAAGGATCAAGATTACAGCATCTCTCCCGCTGCAGGATTTCACCGAGAAATGGAGTCAATTCCGAATACCTTTTCAAGAATCAAGAGCACTATAAGAATTGATCAGGGGTTAAGACAGTACCAGGGAAAACATTCTCGAAGTGAATCTTATCCCAGGTGACCATTGTCGAAATGAAAGGCAGGTGTTTTTGTGCCACAGCCACTACTAAGGCATCACCGAGAGAGACCCTATTCTTCAGCAGATCAAAAATCTCCTTAATAGCAATATTCGGAAAGCCCGTTTCAAGATCAGGAGCAGGCAATACGGTTACTTGGTATTTGTCTTGAAAGTAGAACCATAGTTCGGCCAGCTGCTTTTCATTGAGATTAAATGAGAGGATTCCACAAAGCTCCAATAGGTTAACAATGGTGGTAAACGCGGTTTGCCGCTTGCCTATATAATTGAGAAACGCTCTGTTATTTCCGTAAGCAACGTCCCTTTTATATCGGAGGTCGATGACAAAGACATTAGTATCGACCAAAACTAACCCCTCTTTCGGATCCACGCGGTAGCCTCCCTCCATCCCTTGAATTTAGGCTCTGTCTTTTGAAGAGTCTCCTCAATATCTATCCACGCTTCACCAAAAGATCTTAGCTCCTGTAAGGGCTTTCTGTGTTCCTTTTTTTGTGGAGCAATGACAGCCACTGGCTTCCCTCGGTAAGTAACCGTCATTTGTTCGCCCGACCTGACCTTTCTGATGACTTCCCCCGTCTTCAGTTTCAATTGCTTCGCCGTTATTATACCCATAAAACTGCTCCTAAGTGGTTACTTGCCTTCCATAGTAATCACTTCATTCTGGGATGTCAAGTATAATTTGCAACTGACCAGGGTGGGGTCTAGCCAGGTTGTTTTTGTCGGCAAAGCATCTGGAAATTGCCTAGTTGTAGGTAGCGCATGTAAGGAAGTTGGTGACAAGAAGAGACCAGCTTACCTGCGTAGATCACGGAAGTGTTCTGTGTGAGATAAATGTATCACTGTCTGCAACGGGCAAACCTATGTTTTGCCCGGCCAGAAACTGGGAGAAATCAAAATTGTTACCCTGAAAACGCGCCGCTCCCTTGCCGAACCGGTTGAAGGAGATGGCTTTAAAGTAGGCCAGATAATAAGAGTAAAGGATTAAGAGGACAGCATCTCCCTGGCATGGGCGAGGGTCTTTTCAGATATTGTTCTGCCTCCAAGAAGCCTGGCAATCTCATTGACCCTGCCTTCCCTGTCTAGCGAGCTTATGAGAGTGCGGGTCCTGCCTTTACTGACCCTCTTCTCAACCAAGAAATGTTTCTCACCGGAGCATGCTATCTGAGGTAGGTGCGTGATACACAGAATCTGATGGTACTGGGCAAGGGAGCGCAGCTTCTCGCCAATAATAGCTGCTGTAGCTCCCGCAATGCCAGCATCAATCTCATCAAAGACTAGTGTTTCGACCAAACCAGACCGCGCCAGTATAGTCTTGAGGGCAAGCATGATCCTGGACAGTTCCCCACCAGAGGCAATCTTGGCCATTGGTCTCAAATCTTCACCTACATTCGGTGATATCAGAAACTCTACAAAATCGATACCATCGGCGCTGATAGCAGAATCAACCATGTCTACCGAATGAATACCATCAGCTGACGAAATATAGCCACACTCAATTTTAAATCTGGTCCCGGCCATACCTAATTGATTGAGTTCCTCTAATACCCTCTTTTCCAGTGTTTCTGCTGTTTCATGTCTCTTTTGAGAGAGGCTGGCGGCCATTCTCAATAATTCCTCCCATTTTTCCTCAAGCTCGGCCTCAGCCCTTTTGAGTTCCTCCTGCTTCTGGGCCAGTTGATACCTTCTTTGAGAGAGCTCTTCCTTCAAAGAGAGTATTTCCTCTATAGAGGAGCCATACTTCTTTTTCAATCGCCTGATGAGTTGCAATCTCTCCTCGACTGCTTCTAGCCTTTTGGGGTCAACCCTGAGCTTGGTGTAGAAATTCCGTAGCTCCAAGGCCAAATCCTCCACTCGAAGCACAACTGACTCCAACTCTTTCTTAAAATGATCCAGATTGGAGTCCATGCTAACGCCCTTACCCATTTCTTTGGTGAGGAGGCTCAAGACAGTTAAGACAGATTCATCCTTTTCATAGAGGGTATGATAGCCTTTAAACACTATATCCATTATACTCTCGGCATGCATAAGCCGGAGACGCTCCTCTTCGAGCCTGCTATCCTCACCCGGAACGAGCTTTGCCTCTTCAATCTCCTGGATCTGGAATTGTGTAAGCTCCCGTTTTTCCTCCTCTTTTTTTAAATCATCCCGCAGTTTTTCTAACCTTTCCTTACAAGCGTAATAGTCCCGGTAGAGGCCAGTAAATGTAAGCCTCTCTTCTGTTAGGTCACCAAAATCATCCAGGATAAAAAGATGGTTGTCAGGCCTCAGTAGAACCTGATGTTCGTTTTGTCCGGAGACACTTATCAGATGGGGCCCTAGCCGGGAAAGCATGTGAAGTGTGGCAAGAGAGCCATTGATCCTTACCCTGCTCTTACCCTCCTTGGAGATGGTCCTCTTTATCAACACCTCTCCATTAAATGGTATGTCCATATCAGCCAATAGCCTGGAAAGAGGAGATTCTGCAGGAACCTGAAACAGGGCCTCAACCACTGCCCTGTCGGCACCAGTTCTGATAAGATCAGGGGATGCCCGTCCCCCTACGATGAGATTAACGGCATTGATGATAATTGATTTCCCTGCGCCAGTCTCTCCAGAGAGTATGTTTGATCCTTCTGAAAAGCTCACAGATAAAGCGTCTATAATTGCAAAATCATTGATAGCAAGGTGAGTCAGCATAGATCAGATCTGCCCCCAGGTTACCCTGACTACCTCCTGATAGGTTGTTTCACCATTGAGCATCTTTTTGATAGCATTCTCCCTGAGCGTAACCATATCTTCCTTGCAGGCAGTCTGCCTGATCATATCGGCATTTCCTTCCCGGGCAATCAAATCCTTTATTGTTTCTGTAACCGGTAGGACTTCAAAAATACCGAACCTTCCCAAGTAACCGGTTCCCCGGCATCTGACACAACCCTTACCCCTGGTTAGCTCAATTATCCCCTCTTTTTTTGTCTCGATTCCCATCGCAATAAGCTCTTCGCTGCTCATTTCAAAGGTCTCGGTGCAGTAAGGGCAAATCTTGCGGAGGAGTCGCTGGGCCAAAACACCGATGAGGTTAGAATGGATAAGAAAACGGGGAACACCAAGGTCCACCAAGCGGTCAATGCTCAGAGGGGCATCCTTGGTATGGAGGGTTGAAAGCACCAGGTGACCTGTCAGGGATGCTTGAATAGCATTCTGCGCTGTCTCCAGATCTCTCATCTCCCCAATCATAATTATGTCAGGGTCCTGCCGTAGAATATTCCTCAAGATACTGCCGAATGTAATACCCACTGCCGGCTGCACAGCTATCTGGTTGAAATCCTCATATACCATCTCAATGGGATCTTCTACGGTGGTGATGTTCCTCTCTCTTGTGGATAGATACCTTAAGGTGGAATACAGGGTGGTTGATTTGCCGCTGCCAGTAGGGCCACACACCAGGACAAGGCCATAGGGAAGACTAATGAAGTGTTGGTATCGCACCTGGTCTAGTGATGTCATGCCGAGCTGGCTGATATCCCGGAACAGGATATCCGGATCCAGTATACGCAAAACTGCTTTCTCACCAAAGGCTGTTGGCACTGTTGAAACCCTGATCTCCGCCTCAAGCCCCTGACCCCTGTCAATCTTTATCCTCCCATCCTGGGGACGTCTCTTTTCCGTCATATCAAGGCGCGAGAGGTTCTTGATTCTGGAAATAAGGGCCCCATGAAGGCTTTTTGGTAATTCGTAGATGGAATGTAAGATCCCATCAATCCGAAGCCTGACCGAGGTGATATTTCTCTTAGGCTCAATATGAATGTCACTGGCCCTCTGATCAAAGGCGTAACTAAAGAGGTGGTCCACGGCATTTACAATGTGGCGATCATCTGAGGGGAGATCCTTGGCTTTCCGGAGCCTCATATACTGCTCCAGGTTGCCGAGGTCAATCCCAGGGCCCGAAAACTGCTGATCAGCCGCAACGATCGATCGCCTGAAACCATAGAATTCATCTATGAGCTTGATGATATCAGACTTGCTTGAAACCACGGGCCTAACTTTTAGTTGAGTAACCCTACTTATGTCGTCCATAACCTCAAGATTATGGGGATTTGGTGTGGCTACCGTCAGCCAGCCATCTTTTACACCAGTAGGAAGAACGAGGTGCTTCATGGCAAAGGATCTGGGAATCATGGTTGTTACCAACTTGAGATCAAGCTTGAGTGGATCTACCTTCTCATACTCTATTCCCCACTCTTTAGCCAGGGCCTGGTAAATGGTTTCTTCATCGAGCTCCCGTGTTGGATCATCTTTTCGGTTGAGTCTCAAAAAGCAGACAATATCAACAATCGTTATGGGATTAGTTATTCTGGAAGAGGAACCCCCTGATGCGTGCCTTATAATCCGCAGCTTCTCCAACTTCTTCTGCAGGATATCCTTTTTCCGGAAAATCCCTTCTCTCTGCCCCTTTGAAATAAGCCCCTGTTCAAAAAGGATACGACAAACGTCTTCTGGTAATAGGGGAGAAGTGGAACCTTTTTTCATGGTTTATGCTTTTCTGAATCAGAATTGGCCCTTGCTCATCCCATGAGCTATACTGGGCAAAGAAGTGAACTGCTTTCTATAGATATCACTTCCTGGTTATGCAATCAAAGTCTTTTTATCACTCTGTCTTTTCCAGCAAATATGCTCTGGGCTAGCATCAAATCCTCATGGGTGTCTATACCCAGCACCTCATTCTCTTGCTCGGCAAGGGCAAAACCAACTGCCAGCCCATCATCGTTCAACAGCTCAACCAAATCAGTAATAAAATACTCCTCGACCACTACTATGCGGCCATCTCTTTCCTTTTCTACCTTGTGAGGTATTTGTTTCAGCCTCTCAAGGTATTCAAGGATAATGGCTCTATTGGCTGCATATATGCCTGAGTTGCAGATCTCAAAACGGCTCTGCATCTCTCCTGGATATTCCCTCCAATATCGCCACTCGATAATCCTTTTTACCTTCTCATTTTCTATCTCTAAAACACCATACTGAGCTCTGTCCCTTGGTTTAAAGCCCAGAACAACGAGATCCTGATAACTCAGGTGGCTGACAAGCTTCCGATAAGTTGATGGCTTTACAAAGGGAACATCGCCCATAGTAATAATAAGATCTTCCTGATCTATGTCTTCTAAAAAACCCTGTGCAGCTATGAGGGCGCCCCCTGTTCCATTGGGCACAGGTTGATCACAATAAAAAACACCAAGACCACCAGTGGCCTCAATCACCTCTTCCTTCCTGTGGTGCACCACCAGGGCCTTCGGTCCTGTTGGCAAATTTTTCATAATTTCAGAAAATATCGGATACTCTCCTCTATAAGGGTCTGATCCCGGCACCAGGGGTAGGAGTATCTTGTTACCAGAATAATCCTTTATCCTGCTTCCATAACCGGCAGCAAATATAACACAAGCAGTTCTCGTTTTCCTCATTACCGATCCTTTTCGGCCTCCTATTCAATAGTTTCTTCGGCGGTCATATAGCTGAAAACCATTGCCGAGAGAGCGTCGAATCTAAAAAAGGTCATCTTCTTTTCCTGGATCCAGCCTTATCCAGATTCTGTAGAGTTTTTCTCCACCTTCCTCAAAGCATTTATATCCTGCAGAGTCGACCTCTTCTACCATAACCCCTCCTAACTCTCTGCATTGAGCCAGCCAGTTTTCAAAATGTTCACCACCACCAAAATAGGCCTTTCTCCATCTATTTCCTTCAGCGTCTATCTTCCTTCTCTTTAGCCAACTCTTCTTCGGCCATTTTTTCTCGGATTGTTTTACTCTCGCGGCTTTCCTCGGAAACCATCTCCCCCTCCTCCTTACAATAAGCATTCAGTGCACTAGCAAAGCTTTTCCTCAAACCGATCCACCCTCCGTAGCAGGCTACTGCGGACACCGTCGGCCATAGCCTTTGGCATCGGACGGGGACGGGCGAGTGGAGAAAAACTATATTCGATTGATTGAGACGAACGGATGTTGGTTCCCTCTAAGGTTATAGGGTTGCGCTGCTGGTTCCCTATGACGTTAACCGTTAACCGTTTCGAGCTGCGCCCGCCTGCTAACGCCTGAGCGAAGCAATGGCGGGCAGGCAGCCGCAACCGTTCTACGATCCCAATTATCCGTATTACGAAAACTTGATACAAATCTTAAGATCTTGCTGTGTATAGACGGCCAGTGGCGGCTTTATCCGCAGCCACCTCCTTCTATATCTTCGGCCTCATCCTCAGATCTGTTCCCGCTCAAAAAAACTACAATCTCCCTGATCTATTGTCAATAGTCGCCAGCATATCTACAGGGTAACGTCAAAGTCCAAGGTATGGGTGTCTTTTTTTTGGTTATGCCCTCTGACATGGCCCTGAGCATATCTACTTCCACGCAATTGGTGAATTTAGAGGAAAGCCAAAATTTCACCTTCTATTCTTATGATATGTGTTTCCCGCTCCATTTACGATCCAAAAAATCTCAAAGCTTCTCGGGAGTGAAATCCAGTTTGGCAAATATCCTTTTCTCAAGATCATAAGTTTCATGTTCAAGGCTACTCATCCGCTGCCTTACATTCTTATCCATCCCTCAACGCCCATGGCGTTTTGCTAGATCGGCAAATCGCTCCGCAGGAGTTACAACCTTGATATGCATCACCCGCTTATCTGAACTTCTCGCAAATTGTATACTTTATATTGAAAATAAGCGACTCCTGATGGCGTTTTTTATCCCACCTGCATGGAATAATGGCCTGCCCTGGCGCGACATTGCTGGAATACACGCTGGGCGTTATATTATTTTCAATAAGGTGAAACAAGAACCCATTATTGCAATTGTGAGCGAAGCGAACTAACTTGATAAAAATAGTTGACATATTTATTTCTTTATAGTATTAAATATAGAAATTATAATTAAAATATATTTAATTGTAGACAATTTCATGTCCAGAAAGGATAATACATGGCTGATTACCTATACTGCACGCGAAAGAAGAATAACCCTCGGATAGACGTTCGGATATGTCAGGCAAAATGTTCTTTCAAAGACAGTTGCCCCGAGTTTCAGGCCTATCAAGAGAGATCAGGCAATCAGTCTCCAATCTTTGATTCGAGATTGATCACATCGCCTCTTTTGAATCCCATGGCATCAAAAAACTGAAAAGGGCCCCAGTCCCGCCAATTTGCAAAAGTATATACGGTAGACCCCTACCTTTTTCAAATAGTTGAGCATCTCCCCTATCAACAACCTGGCCACACCCTTTTTCTGAAAAGATGAGTCAACGCCGATGGTATCTGTCCAGCCACGAATGGACACGAATAGCCACAAATGTACCTGCCCGACATCCCTGCCCCCATAAGTCTGGCTGGCAGGCCTACTATCAGCCAGGCGGCCGGCAGGCTGGAATAGATTTTTGTATAAAGACTTTAGTCGTATAAACAACTCTATTACTTTGAAGAAGAAGTAGCTGGAAACTATTATACGTCTCGCAATTTCTATAACCCTTTGAATTTACAGTTATTCTAATGGCATTCTGATTTATAACAGTCACATGGAATAATGGGCAAAAACGCATAACCTCTGTGTTCGGATCAAGGGTTTTGGGATCAATCCTTCGGCTTCTCTCAGGACAAGCTTTCAACTATCCCCCCATGAAAGCTCTTATAGGTTTCTGGGATAACCAGCGACCCACCTGCCATTGCAAGGCACAAGCGGGCAGGTGGCGGGCAGGCATGGCAATCATGGCACTCCCGGACAAGGGGGGGTCGTATACCTTCTTGATTTCGAAAAAGCGTTCAAACCACAAAATACGGCGTCGTGGAATAGGCCACACGTGTGACCACAAGATGTACATTGGCAGCAGATCCTTTTG
>JAFDDT010000327.1 GCA_019310725.1 Deltaproteobacteria bacterium
ACTTTGAGGAAATTTCTCCAGCCCTACCATGGTATTGAGTTTGTAAATTTCTGATCTATAGTGTCTGATTCGTTCATCTTTATTCATCAGTTACATAACGCTATTTATATCTGAATTAATAGCAGTCTATTTTACTGTGCCCACGATTCTGCAGTTGTTAAATTCAATATCCAAAATCTAGAATCACCAATCCAAAATCCCTAACTCCCTCAAAGGGTTGCCGCCCCTACCTGTCTGTACTTGTGGGCGATATGGTCTGCAACAAGGTTGAAGAGCAGGGTCAAGATGAATAACACAATACCCGTGGCGAACAGGGCATAATAATGATCTCCCCGGAACGGGGCCTCCGCCATCTCTGCTGCTATGCTCGCGGGCATAGGCCTTACGGGATCAAAGAGGGAAGAGGGAATAAGGGTTGCACCGCCTGCAACCATGAGTACCACCATGGTTTCCCCGATAGCCCTTGACATACCCAGAATGATAGCCGTGGAAATCCCGGAAATAGATGTAGGAAGGACTACTCGCACGATGGTCTCCCAGTGCGTTGCCCCCAGAGCAAAGGATGCCTCCTTGAGTTCTACCTGTACACCGAAGATGGCATCCTCAGAGATGCTGCAAATCGTCGGAATAGACATGAAGGCCAGCATTAATCCGGCATTCAGGAGATTCAACCCGGTTGCAATGCCGAAGGCGTCTTGAAGAAAGGGAGCAACTATCACCATGCCGAAAAAGCCGATTACCACCGAGGGTAATGCTGCCATTAGCTCGACAATCGGTTTGACCCATTCCCTGACCCGCACAGAGGCGACCTCGGCAAGATAAAGGGCCGTGAGCACCCCCAGGGGGATTGAAATAGCGGAGGCCACAGCGGTGACGCCAAGGGATGCCATAACGAGTGCAAATATGCCAAAGTCAGGGGGCTCATCGGTAGGATACCAATAGCGTCCAAAAATAAAATCGTTCACGGAAACCTTGGCAAAAATAGGAAGCCCTTCCATAAAAAGGAAAACAATGATGAGGCCCAGGGTTGTTATAGAAGCGAGGGCGATACAGAAAAAAAGGATATGGATTGCCCGTTCTCCCCTCTGATGGCCCTTTTCTCTTTGATGAGTTTCTGCCATTTCGTTTTCAAAGCATAAAGTTTTTTGCAAACTACCTGAAACCGCAGACATAGGCAGATTGACACGGGCAAATTGCTCTGTGTTTGGTGAAGCTATTAGGTGTCAGTTTGAGTCTGCCAAGCAGAAATATTTCTCCGTTAGATTTGAGGCTATTTAAGTGGCGTCTGCGTTTGTCTGCGGCCAATTAATCTGAAAATACACCTCAATACATGGGCACATAGCCCGCTTCGCTCACGTATTTTTGCCCTTTTTCCGGGTGAACCATGAAGTTAATAAAGTTAAGCGTATCTCCCTTTGGCCAGCCAGCGGTGAACATGTAAAGAGGTCTGCTGATGGGATAGGTTCCATTGAGGGTTGTTTCCTCTGATCCCATTATTCCATCTACCGTCAAAGCCTTCACGTTGTTATCCAGATATCCAAGGCCGACATAACCGATAGCGTTTTTGTTTTTGGATACAGCCTGTACAATAGCTCCGTTAGAGGCCTGGAGAAGTGCACCTGGAAAAACCCTTTCCTTTTTCATTACCTTTTTGTGCCACACCTCATAGGTACCGGATGAGGTATCCCTTGAAATCACGACAATCTTCCGGTTAGGTCCTCCTATGTCTCTCCAATTCTTGATTTCTCCCTTATAGAGAGCCTTAAGTTGATCCATACTCAGGTTTTCTAAAGGATTGCTTGGGTGCACCACCGGTACGATACAGTCGTAGGCCACTGCAAAGGGGACCGGATATCTCCCCTTTTCGACAGCTAATTTTACTTCGTTGGGTTTGATAAAGCGTGAGCTGTCCGCGATATCGGTTGACCCATCAATGAGGGCCTTAATCCCATTACCTGACCCACCACCAGAAATAGAGATTTTGACTTCCGGGTTTACTTTCATATAGATTTCTGCCATTTTCTGAGCGATGGGCAGCACCGTAGTGGAACCCTTGATCACAATATTTCCTGCCCAAACGAGATTTGCCGTAAAGCACAAGCTTGTGGCCAGAGCCAATATCGCCAAGTTTTTTCGTTTCATTCTTTTCCTCCTTTTTGCAAGTAATTTAACTTAATCTTTCATTGTTAGACTTTTGTTAGAGTTGTGCTAGAATCTTGTTAATGCTATTAGGACCACCTCCTTTCCATCTTCCTAATTCCCCAAAAAGCTTGGTCAAACTCTGAGAGATATTATTTGGTGATTGCTAGGTTTTTGTGAGACAAACATTAGGATTCGATGAAATCTTACGGAAAAGAAGGGTCTGAGACAGGGGAGAGATCAGTTGTCAACAAGTTGAAACAGTGCGGCTCATATATCATTAGGCTGTTGCCGAAATCCCTTTTCTCTTGGTCTAAAACGTTTCTTGACAAATCTAAGGCTCCCTCCAGGCGATGTCAAAACTCGCCTTTAGGGCTCAAACAGTTGACATCGCTTATCTTCCGCTTCGCCAAGATTTGTTTGCAAAAAACGTTTTAAT
>JAFDDT010000107.1 GCA_019310725.1 Deltaproteobacteria bacterium
GGTTTATTGAGCCATAGGCCTTAGAATCATAGGCTCCATCTATATAAACCATTTTGAAACGCCTGCCCGCCCTGCAAGCAAGGCGAGGCGGGCGGGCCCACTCATCTAAACTATTTGGGGCATAATCCAAAAAAAAAGATACCCATACCCTGCAAGAAGCTTAAGAATCAATAGCCTTAGGTTTCACTATGACGTGGCCCTGGGAGGAGCACTGGTTCAGCACGTTTCAGTATACCTCCCGTAGCTTGCGACCGCATAAGTGAAAAGACCCTTAGGTCTTCGTCAAGTCATAGCGGCCAGCAGAAATAATGCTATCAGCAATCGCCCTCCTCAAGGCAATAGTATTTACTGGGGTGAAGCGCGCGAATTTTTTTACACCCATGAGCTGGGTTCTCAGCTCCTCACCCTCACTGATGGCAGCAAAAATCTGTCTGCCCATTAAATCCACCCGCGGAAATGAATCGTTGATATACACCTGGGTGGCAGCAATGTGAATCTTGGACCTCTCCTCACCAACTCTTTGGACTTTTTTCAAGGTTCTCAGAAGAGCACTCTCCATAGCAAAGATCTCAATAATCATATCGGCTATCAGGGCAACGACTTCCTGTTCATTTGCAAGTTTATCCATATACTTCTGGGTTGCTGCACCAGCAGCCAAGAGAGCCATTTTCTTTGCATTTCGAACCATCTTTTGCTCTCTTTCAAGGACCCCCTCTTCTTCGCCCATGGTCGGCCGGTAGCTCATAAGCTCTTGGGTGAGTTTTTCGATTACCTCAAGGAGGGGAAGCTCTCCCTTCATAGCAGACCTCATGAGCATGTCCACTATTAACAGGCGGTTAATCTCGTTCGTTCCTTCCCAGATCCGGTTGATCCTTGAATCTCTGTAGGCACTCTCTACCCTGTTGTCTGTAATATACCCATAACCACCCATGATCTGTACACATTCATCTGCAACATAATCCAGCATCTCCGAACCGAAATTCTTATTTATCGAGCACTCTAAGGCGTATCTTCTGAGGGCCTCGCCAGTTTTCTTGCCTGCATCCACTTTGGTAGGATCAATTCCCTCTAAGGCCAGATTAAGCAGGCCTGCTGTGCGATAGACCATACTCTCGGTAACATATGTCTTAATGACCATCTCTGCAATCTTATGCTTTATCAGGCCAAAGTCGGAAAGAGGTCTCCCGAACTGGACTCTGCTTTTTGCATATTTGACGCCTTCGGCAATCAGAAGCTTGGCTCCGCCAACCGTGGCGGGACCCAGCTTGTATCTGCCGATATTGAGAGTATTGAGGGCCACTACATGACCACGGCCAATTTCTCCCAAAACATTTTCCACCGGCACCTTGACATCCTGGAATATGATAGATCTGGTAGAGCTGCCATGAACTCCCATCTTTTTCTCTTCCTCGTCCACCGAAACACCATCCCAACCACGCTCCACAATAAAAGCGGTAAACTTCGTTCCATCAACTTGGGCATAGGTGAGGATAAGATCAGCAAAACCGGCATTTGTGATGAACTGCTTTTGTCCATTCAAGATGTAATATTTTCCATCATCGGATAAAACTGCCGTGGTTTCTGCGGTCAGTGCGTCGGAACCGTGTTCGGGCTCTGTCAGACCAAAGGCGCCGATCATCTTAGCGCTGCACAATTTTTCGAGATATTTTGCCTTCTGATCCGGAGATCCGAAAAACACGATAGGGAGACTTCCAATACCTGTTTGCACTCCAAAGGATATATCGAATCCGGATATTCCCCGGGTGAGTCTCTCAGTAACCAGGACAGTGCTAATATGATCAAGTTCCGAGCCTCCATAGATCTCTGGAATGTCCGCGGAGAGGAAACCGAGTTCCCCTGCCTTTCGTAACAGGGTCTCTATCAGTTCGGGGTTAAGCTCTTCAAGCTCTTCCCGTCGGGTATCAATCTCACCCAAGGCGAATTCCTCAGCCGATTTACCGATGAGACGATGTTCGTTGGTGAAATCCTCCGGGGTAAATATCTCCTCCGGCAGAGCATCGGTTATCAAGAATTCCCCACCTTCAAAAAGTTTTTCCTTGGCCATGTTCATCGCTCCTCTTTAATTAATAGTCCTCTATCTCAAAGATTGCAGCAGCCCCCATGCCAAACCCGATACACATGGAAACCAACCCCCATCGGAGCCGCCTCTCTTGCATCTCATAGATCAATTGTGTGGTCAATTTCGCACCGGTGCAACCTAGAGGGTGTCCCAGTGCGATGGCACCACCATTCACGTTGGTAATCTCTTCATTGATGCCGAGTTCTCTAATACAATAGATGGCTTGGGCTGCAAAGGCCTCGTTCAGTTCAATCAACTCCATCTGATCGAGGGTCATACCGGCGAGCTTCATTAGTTTCGGAATCGCCACCGAAGGGCCCAGCCCCATGTATTCGGGCGGGCATCCCTCTACCACATGGTACCGAAAGGTAGCCATGGGTTTCAAATCGAGTTCTCTGGCCTTTTCCTTGGACATCAGCACAACCCCTGCACCCGCATCACTGGTCTGTGAAGAATTCCCAGCTGTCACGGTTCCATTTGCCCTAAAGGCCGGGGGAATTTTTGAAATACCCTCCTTGGTTGTGCCGGGCCGCATACCCTCGTCTGTGTCAAAGATAATCTCCTCATACTCAAAATGTCCGTTGGGCAACTGCTTTTGCTTTTTGACCTTTAGAGGAACAATCTGGGTCTTGAAGCGACCTGCCTTGATGGCTGCTTCAGCCTTCTGCTGGCTCCTGGCCCCGAATTCATCCTGGTCATCCCGGCTGATCTCATATCGTTCGGCCACATTTTCAGCAGTCAACCCCATCCCTGTAAAGGCTCCCGGTCGTGATTCTACGAGTGCCGGATTCGGATACATCATGCTCCCGCCCATGGGAATCTGGCTCATACTCTCCACGCCACCGCTGATCACCACATCAGCGTATCCACACATGATTTTTTCGGCACCGATGGCAATGGCCTGGAGACCTGAAGAGCAGAACCTATTGACGGTCATGCCAGGAATGCGATCGGGCCACCCCATGGACATAACCAGCACGCGTCCGATATTGAGCCCTTGAGTAGCTTCAGGGAAAGTGCATCCGATAATCACATCATCAATAAGCATGGGATCCAGATTCCCTGCCCTTTTTATCAAATCAGTGAGTACTGCAGTCCCCATGTATTCAGGGCGTGTATCTTTTAGTATTCCTCTAGGGGCCTTTCCCACTGCTGTTCTGCAAGCAGCAACAATCACCGCTTCTCTCATGATCTACTCCTCCCTGCTGGTGTTTCTTGGGTCTATTGGGTTCATCGTGTTCGTTTTAGCAGAAACTTCAAGGTGGTATTTGCATTGAGCACTCTGTTTCGTTGTAGGTATTTTAGGGACTTCAAACCCTATAAACTCAATGAACACAACAAACCCTAGTTTCTCAGCGGTTTGCCGGTGTTCAGCATGTGCTGAATCCTTGCCTGGGTCTTGGGATCTCCGGACAGACTCACAAAGGCCTCTCGCTCCAGATCCAGGAGATATTGCTCACTCACCTTGGTATCCGCGAGTACATCTCCCCCACACAGGATATAGCCCACCTTGGTGGAAACAGTTACATCGTGCTCAGTGATGTAGCCTGACTCATGCATAGACCACAGACCAAGCTTGATCATGGCGAAGGCATTCTCCCCGGCCACGCGGATGTCATCTCTGGGACGAGGCTGCTTGTAGCATTCCATGTTCATTGCCAGAATCGTCTTTTTGGCATCTTCTATGAGGTAATCCCGATTCACGGTCATCTTATCAGTGGGTCTCAAGTATCCGAGCTTGACTGCCTCAGGGCCAGAGGTTGACACTTTGGCCATGGCTATAGTCTCAAAGGCCCTGGCAACAAAGGGCATCAACTCGATCTGTTTCGGATAAAGCCCGCCCTTCTGGACCTCAAAGAGGTGTTCGGTGTTGCGGAGGAGCAACTCCTTGGTCCCTCCTCCAGCAGGAACCAAACCCACGCCAGCTTCGACAAGCCCCATATAGGTCTCAGCGGCAAAGCGAACACGATCCGAGGCCATACAGATCTCACAACCTCCACCCAGGGCCATCCCGGCAGGTGCAGCCACCACGGGTTTATCCAGATATTTGAGCTTCATTAATGAATCCTGAAAGGTCTTGACCATCCACTCCAGTTCATCCCATTCCTCTTCCTGTGCCGTAAATAGAATCAAAGGGAGGTTAGCCCCGGCCGAGAAATTATTAGCATGATTCGCGATCACCAACCCTTGGAAATCTTTGCTTACGATGTCGGCCGATTTAACGACCATTGCAATGATATCATCTCCCATGGCATTCATCTTGGTGTGGAATTCTAGGCAAGCCACCCCATCGCCGATGTCGATCAGGCTGGCACCCTTGTTTCCGGCCACCATTTTTTCCCGATCCTTGAGGGAGGGCAAGAGAATGATCCCGGGCTTGACCGGGACCTCCTTGTAATCCTTGGAAACAAGATCATAGGAGTAAAGCGTACCGGCTTCTCTCTTGTAAAAGGACTCTTTTCCGCTTTCAAGCATCTCCTGGATCCATACAGGGATCTGGTAGCCGGCCTCTTTCATTTTAGCTACCGAACGGCCGACCCCAAGGGTATCCCAGGTTTCAAAGGGGCCCATCTTCCACGCAAAACCCCATTTCATGGCATTATCTATATTCACAATGTTGTCAGCTATTTCGGGAATACGGTTGCCTGAGTAGATGAGAGTTTCAGTCAAGGTGCGGAAGGTAAACTGCCCTGCGACATCTTGAGCATAAAACAGCGATTTTATCTTTGCAGAAGTACCTGAAATGTTCTTGGCAGCCTCCAGTGAAGCCAGCTTCACCTTCTCCTGCGGGGTGTGCTCGAGCGTCTCATAATCCAAGGACAGGATCGCCTGCTTTCCTTCTTTGTCCTTGGTTTTCTTGTAAAAGCCAAGGTTGGTCTTGCTGCCAAGCATGTTTTTTTCGATCATTTTTTGAATGAACTCAGGCGGTTTGAAAATCTCTCGTTTTTCATCGTCAGGCGCCCCTTCATATACATTACTGGCCACATGCACGATGGTATCGAGGCCAACTAGGTCTGCCGTCCTAAAGGAGGCACTCTTAGGGTGTCCTATTACAGGACCAGTCATTTCGTCTACAGCTTCAATGCTTAGGCCTAGGTCAATCATTGCCTGCATCGTATAAAGCAGGCCAAAAATGCCGATCCGGTTTGCAACAAAATTCGGTGTATCCCTTCCGTAAACAATCCCCTTTCCCAGTACCTTCTCACAGGTTTCCGACAAGATCTCGATAACCTCGGGGAGTGTATCAGGCCCAGGCACGATCTCCAGAAGTTTCATATACCGCGGCGGATTAAAAAAATGGGTAATCGCAAAATGGCTTCGAAATGCCTCAGTCCGGTCTTCACACATGGCCCTAGCCGGTATGCCGGAGGTGTTGGAGGTAACAATGGTTCCAGGTTTCAAAATAGTTTCAATCTTTTCAAAAACGCTCTTTTTAATGTCCAGCCTTTCAACCACCACTTCAATGATCCACTCGGCATCACTGAGCCATGTGAGATTGTCTTCCAGATTTCCAATGGTGATCAATTTAGCGTCTTCTGGTATATAGAAAGATGCCGGTTTTGACTTCAGTGCCCCATTTAGTCCATTCTGTGCCAGTTTGTTTCTGAACGCTTTGCTCTCCCTAGTAAGCCCCTTTTTCTTATCATCGTCTGTGAGTTCAGGGAGTAAAATATCGAGAAGAATTGTATCAATACCTACATTGGCAAACTGGGCGGCTATGGTTGCCCCCATAACGCCAGCTCCAATGACCGCACACTTTTTGATAGCCCTGTCCATGGATAACCCTCCTTTTTTGCGAGCAGACCCCTCGGCGCCTATTGCGACCTTTGCTATCGAAGAAAACCGGCCAACATGAAAGGCTAGTCAAAAATGAATGAATTGTCATTCATTTAATTTACAAGCTATCATCGTGAACTACTAAAGTCAACCAAATTTTGCGGACCCCTCCAGTGAAATATCCTGGCTTTTCGCGTTCCGGCAGAGCTAACCCTCGGGGAAAATCTATCTCCCTGTTACGGATGTTTTTTTCTCTTCTTTACCCGAACTTAGTTCGCTTTGCTTACAGTTGGAATACCGGGTTCTGGGAAATTGCGGCGGTGGTTTATTGAAAAAACCCTATTGACAAGGAAGGTAATAGATGAAAAACTTTTATATAACATCATTATTTTTACCCCGTTAAATATAAATGCCTGAATAGCCATATCTATAGACATCTGAGGTTAATAATATTAGCATATCTCAATGATAACACTATTTAACGGGGCGGGCATTCCAGTATTCCCTGGCCCAAACCTGGTATGCAAAGCGTGAGCATAAAGAGCTTACGTGCGAAATGCTGTAAAGAAGACCAGAGTGCATTACAGCAATGTCGTGCCAAGGCAGGCCTTTATTCCAGGTGCGAGGCAATACATAACAGCCTCAAAAAACGCCTTTAATTTTAATATGTTTTAGAAATTTCGAGACGTTGAATTATTGCCTTGCAATTTAAAGGGAGGGTTGATAAGGATTGCTGAGTCTTGGTAACAGTGGCCTACAAAAGGAAATGGATATGGGCAGAAAATCAAAGGAAGTGGCCGCAAATAAGCTGAGGGGATGGTGTGACCCAGACTCTCTTGGGGTGCAATCTGCCAAAGATATAAGTCTAAGGAAGCAACTGCTGGTGGCGCAGGACAAGGCAGTCAAGGGAATTACGTTTGGGCTCAAGATGCCAGGAAGTGACTATAATCTGTATGTGGCTGGCCCAGACAGAACCGGGCTTACCTTTATTGCCAAGACCTATATTGAAAAAGTGGCCAAGAAAGCTCCGCCACCCTCTGACTGGTGCTACGTATATAACTTTCAGGAACCAGACACACCCAGGTTCCTTGAATTAAGGACAGGCATGGGCCTGAAACTAAAAGAGGATATAGCTCGATTCCTGGAAGAGATAAAAACAGAGATACACGATGTTTTTGAGAGTGAGGGCTATAACAAGGAGAAGGAAGCCATAACAAAAGCAACCAAGACCAAGAGGAACGAATTGATTTCCCGGTTGGAAAAAAGGGTGAATGCAGGCTCCTTTGTCCTCAACATCAGCCAGACCGGGATGATGATCATACCATCAAAGGATGGTAAGCCCATGGATGATGAGAGTATTGCTGCTCTCCCAGAGGAGGAAAGAAAAAGGCTCCAGGAGGTAAGCCAGGATCTGCAGAAAGAGATGAAGGAGGCATTGCGGGGCATCAGAAGTCTGGACAGAGAACTGAAAGAGAAAATCAAGGAGCTTGACAACAAGATAGCCCTTTACCGCGTGGGGCATCTGATAGAAGAGCTTGAGGCAACATATAAGGATTTCCCGCAGGTATTGGATTATCTTAAGGAAATGAAGGATGATATTATCCTGAAAATAGATGATTTCAAACAGAAACAGCCAATTACCCCGGGCACCTTTCTTATGCCCCAAATCGAACCAGGATTCACCCGCTATGAAGTAAATGTCTTGATTGATAACTCAAAACTAAAAGGGGCTCCGGTTATCATTGAAACCAACCCAACCTATCCAAACATCTTTGGCAGGATAGAGAAGCATGCGCAATTTGGTACCCTCTTTACTGATTTTACCATGATAAAACCGGGCGCACTGCATCGTGCAAATGGCGGTTATCTGATTATCAAGGCAATCGATCTCCTGGGAAGCCTAGGATCTTGGAATGCCTTAAAGAGGGCGATAAAAAATCGAGATATTCGGATTGAAGACCTTGCAGAAGAGATGGGATTTATTTCAACAAAGACCTTGAAGCCTATGCCTATTCCTCTGAGCGTCAAGGTTGTGTTGATAGGCGATCCGTATATGTATCATCTTCTCTATTCCTTTGACAGCGATTTTAAGAAGATGTTCAAGGTCAAGGCTCAGCTTGATGATAATACAAAAAAATCAAACAGACAGATTAAGAACTACCTTTTCTATATTGCCAAGGTATGTGAAGAAGAACACCTCCTGGACATTGACAAAAAGGGTCTTGCCAGGATAATCGAGTATGCATCTGAATTGGCGGGAAACCAGCAAAAGATGTCCTTGAAATTGCCGGAAATAAAAGACTTGGTGGTAGAGGCCGATTTCTGGGCCAAGGAACAAGGGAGGACCCTTATCGAATTACGTGATATAGAGAAGGCCATTGATGAGAAGATGGGGAGATCGAATCTTACGGAAAAGAAGATTCAGGAAATGATTGAAGACGAAACGCTCCATATTCAGACAAAAGGGAACGTTGTAGGCCAAGTAAACGGCTTATCACTTTACGACCTCGGTGACTATACCTTCGCCAAACCAATAAGGATAACCGCTACCGCCACTCCAGGCAAGGAAGGGGTGGTGGATATTGAGCGGGAGGCCAAAATGAGCGGGAATGTTCATACCAAAGGCATCCTGATCATGGAAAGCTATCTAAAGAATAAATATGCCCTAGACAAACCCCTTGCCCTTTCGGCCAGCGTCACCTTTGAGCAGAGCTATGGAATGATTGATGGAGACAGTGCCTCGGTTGCCGAGCTCTTTGCCATTCTCTCCTGCCTGTCAAACAAACCTATAAATCAAGGTATTGCCGTTACCGGTTCAGTAAGCCAGTTAGGCGAATGTCAGCCCATCGGTGGCGTTACCAAGAAAATACAAGGTTACTTTGATGTCTGCAAGGTCAGAGGTCTGACCGGAGCCCAAGGTGTTATTATTCCAAAACGAAATATGAACGATTTGATGCTTAAGAAAGAAGTAATCAGCGCAGTAGAAAAGGGTAAATTTCATATCTATGCCATAGAGCATATGGATGAGGGTATTGAGATCCTGACGGGCTTCAAGGCAGGAAAGAGGGATAAAAAGGGGAATTACCCAAAAAACACCTTGAACAATTTGGTCATGCAACGGTTGAAGGCAATGAGCGAATCAATCAGAGAGTCGGAACAAAAAACGCGGAGAAAGGCGAAGGAATGGAGGGGTTGAGCATACAGCAGACAGCCATCAGCAACATAAAGAGAAACAGCAAGGACCCCCGCGATGGGTCTAACCGACGAACCACCTCGTACCCTGTTGTTACGGGTTACGGGAGAAAGGATATATACCACGCATCCCATAGCACCTTAGGCAACAGAAAACTCTTCAAATACAGATAATAGACACCATCGCTCATTCTATCTGGTTGACAAAGGTAACCATTCTTTTTAGGAGGCTCTTGAGCAAATCCTCTGGCAGCAATCCCACCCTTGATAGCCGGGTATTACATGCTCCTGCTATCTCCGCTACCGTGAGTTCCAGGTCTTTATTCCTCTGGTATGTATCTACCATTTCCTTTCGGAAATCCGCAGCTTCTTGTTTCGCCTTCTCACAAAACTCCATACCTTCAGGGGGTGTGAGTGCACCAAAGTGTTCGAAGCAGATAATCTCCGCTTTCATCTTACCGAGCTTGTCTATGCTTTGTTGAAAATAGTCATAATTGGAGCTTCCCATAGGGAGAATCCTTTCTTCTGTCAGGGTGCCAATGCTGTCCGATGCAAATAGGATATAGTCGCGAGGGAAAAACAGAGCCAGGCTACACACTGAATGTCCTGGAGTACCAATAACCTGAACCTCTACCCCATCTCCAAGGTTGAGCTCCATGCCATCAGAAAGCATATCGTGAACAGGGAAGCCCCTCTCAACAATATTGAGCGGCTCCACCTGGCCGACCAAGTTCCCCTCCTTCAACATTGAATTGTTATGATCCTGTATCACCCTCAGGGCCTTTTGGTTTTTCAGGATATCTGCCCCAACTCTTGAAACCGTCACCTTGAGCCACGGCCACTCTCGAGCCAGGTATGGTGCCATGCCGAGGTGATCGTAATGGGTGTGAAGTATGATTAAATGCCTGATTCTCTCCAGATCTACTTCAAGATTACTAAGCTGGCTTAGCACATCAGGTACAACATGTGCCATTGCACCACCAACCAGTGCATACGTGTCTCCTCTCAGAAGATAGGTGCAAAGCTCTGAGCGCCCCAAGAATTCAACCTTTTCAGTAACGGTACCCGGTTCCTGTATCCACATAGAATATGAAAGTTATAAGTGAGCTAAAATGCCTAAAGTTAACAGGCTGTTGCCCAAGCGGAAATTCCTTTGAGCGGTCATTAAAACGTTTTTTGCCAAGAAATCTTGGCGAAGCGGAAGATAAGCGATGTCAACTGTTTGAGCCCTAAAGGCGAGTTTTGACATCGCCTGGAGCGAGCCCATAGCTTATCAGCTACAATAATTCACTTTAGGCATTTTCATCCTAAACTACCCCTTTTTCCACAAACCTCTTAATTTCACTTTCCGTATAGCCAAGCTCCTCCAATATCTTTTTGGTGCTCTGCCCAAAGCTAACTGGAGCTGTACGGATACCCCCTGGCGAGTCACTCAGTTTGACAGGGATACCCAGTACTGGTAGGGACTCCCCCTTTTCATTCTTGACCGCTCCAACCATATCCCGAGTCAAGAAGAGAGGGTCCTTCAAGACCTCAGCAAAACTCTGAACCTTTCCCCAACAGACATCTTTATCGCTTAATTCTCTAAGCCACTGGTCCAAGGTCCTTTTTTTGAAGGCCTTCCGAAAGAATTGCAGAATCTCTTGCCGGTGGCTATCGTCATATTGCAAGGGTGCATACTCAGGCACACCCAGAAGATTACACAGATTCTGCCAGAATCGATTCTCCACCGCACCAATAGAGATATATCTTTCATCAGCAGTTTTGTAAACATTGTAACATGCATAGCGATGCGAGAGAAAGGTATCAGATCTCTGAGGTACCTTGCCATGCCTTTGAAAGAGATAAAGTGGGATGGGCAGAAGTCCAACCATACCATCGGTCATTGATATATCGATATACTGTCCTTTTCCGCTCTTCCCTCTGGCTACGAGGGCCAAAAGGATGCCGATGGCTGCATTCATTCCCCCTCCAACGAGATCAGCTATCTGTATGCCGGGGATACACGGAGACCCATCCTTTTCTCCAATCAGATCCAGTATACCAGCAAAACTCAGATAATTGACATCGTGACCGGCCATATCTTTATAGGGGCCATTCTGACCATAACCCGTTATAGAGCAATATATGATCCTTGAATTGATTTCTTTTACGGTTTCATAGTCTATCCCCAGTCTCTTGGTTACGCCGGGCCTAAATCCCTCCATAAGCACATCGACATCCCTTATCAATTCAAAGAAGATGTCATGTCCCTCTTTTGTCTTTAGGTTTAATGTCATATGATCCTTATTCCTGTTTACAGGAGATATAAAGATGCCATCTGCCATAAACCGCTTATCCTCAATTGCTATTACCCTTGCTCCATGATCTGCCAGAATCATAGAGCAGTAAGGACCTGGTAACATCCTCGATAAATCTATTACGGTAACTCCTGCTAATGCGCCACCCATGTATGCCTCCTGCAGAATATATCAGTCCTCCAAACAGCCGATCAACTATGCTTTTATCAATCCAGCTCCTATCTTTACCATAATGAGCAGATTTTTCCCATTCTCGTTTTCTATCCCGAAGGTTTTTATAACCCAATTAAATCAGATAGGTTCTTAACACATTTGAGCTGTCCCGTCCGCAGGAAATAATCGAACCAACATTCCATTCTTCCACTATTCCAACCCGCAGGACCATATTCCCATGCTTTTTCCGGCTCAGTGGCAGCGTGCCTTTAAGCGACTTTCTTGTATTCAATTGGGTATTCTGTTGACAAGATACCATATATCACTATAATTATTGCGTGATGCCGGAGTGGTGAAACTGGTAGACGCAGAGGACTCAAAATCCTCCGGGCCTCGTGTCCGTGTCGGTTCGATTCCGACCTCCGGCACCACTGCAACCAACGCTCCAACTATTTCGAGTTGCTTTTTTTTGCTGTCTGCTAACCTGCCCTTTCTTTTCTTTCTTCTCCTATCCCGAGTATGTAAAATATTACCAATAAAAGGGAATTTTATTTCTGATTATTTGGTATTTTATTTCACATTGCTTAAGGGAGTTTAGTTAACTCATTGAAATTTTTCGCATTCTTTTCACCACCTCAGTGTGCACGCTTTTTGCAGCAAATAGTGAAAAACAAATACGGGGTGAGAATATGATAACTATTTTAGTTGCTCTCTCTGTGGGTTTTATTGCTGGCTTCATAACCGCATTCGTTTGGGCTCATAGTTAGATCATCGTAAGCACTGTGTTTCCCCTTGTCGAACCTGCCACCATACTTCTGATTGGCAATAGTTCAATGGGGCTCGGAGCTTTTAGGAGGAACTCAAAAGCAGATAGCGGGATTTTGACTGTCAGAGACAAACGGCATGTACACTTTCAAACAGGTTGGTAGAGGAGGCTGAACCATGATAGAAAAGAGACATTCTGATTTTGATCGGCGCTTAGGAGGGGATAGGCGGAAGAATCATAATTCTAGCTACACATCGAACGGGGCGCTGGAGAGGAGGACCGGAAAAGAGCGAAGATCCCAATTCGAGCGGAGAGAAGATTGGCTGAGGGTAACCAAGTGGCTGAGTGTGTTAGTGTACGATCTAAAGTGGCAAACGTGACATTGTGAAGGCGCTTCGCCCGGCATCTTTCAAGCATTCTAGGCAGGGTCGTTATTGGTCCTGCCATTTTTTATGTGTGGCCCTCGACGATATTTGAAATGGGCTTGAATTCGCTGCCTTTGCAAGGCACTTTGATCCCTCCTTTTTTCCTCGGTGAGGATTTTTTCGTGACGATATATTTAGACATACCACTAAGACCATCAAATAGTTTGCAATATCGGGAGGGGAATGAGGTCTTTTCTGTTGTGACCATCCTAGAGCCTTCTCGGTTATGTCCAAAGCAAACAATAGAATGCTCTGCTTAGCAAATCTATGCTATAGTCTGTGTAGCTTTGGAAGTGCAAAGGCTTACCTGAAACATTCGTATCAAAACACTTCGCACACCGTCGACAATCACGAAGGAAATGAAATAGGGGGGGGCACGTGAGAAGATTTTTGGTCGAAGACATCACACCGTCCATGGATCGCCTAATCATCACTGGTAAGGAGGCACGATATATCAATAGGATTTTGAGAATGAAAAGAGGCCAGGAACTAATCATCCTGGACGGCAAAGGCCAATCATATGAGTCAACCATAGAAAAGGTGAGCCACAAACAAGTGACGGTCGAAGTCAAAAGACGTCTGCCCCCTCCACCCGTCTCACCAACAGAAATTACCCTGTGTCAGGCCCTTATAAAATCCCACGCCATGGACTACCTTATCCAGAAAGTAACCGAACTGGGGGTAGATTCAATCCACCCATTCTTTTCTGAGAGAACAGTCATAAAATTAGAGTCCACCCACACTGCAGCTAAGATGGATCGATGGATCGAAATAATAAAATCAGCGTGTAGACAATGTAACAGGGCCACTCTTCCGAGCCTGGAAACTCCTCTCCCATTTGAGCAGATGATTGCGCACACACCACAGAAAAAGACATTGCGAATACTGTTGTGGGAGGATGAAGACCGCACAGACCTTAAGAAAATCTTGAAATCCACGAGCCCACGCCCCCATGTCTATGCTTTTGTTGGGCCTGAAGGAGGTTTCACCCCGGGTGAAATCAATCTGGCAAGAAAATCAGGTTTTCACATAATTTCACTGGGAGAGCGAATCCTCCGTGCAGAGACAGCGGCCGTGTCATTAGTGTCAATTATCCAATATGAATGGGGAGACTTGAGTTTGAGAAATACGACAAAAACCCCCTGCTAAAAAATTAGCAGGGGGAATCAATAAAAATTCCGGCAGCGACCTACTCTCCCACGCAGTCCCCCACGCAGTACCATCGGCGCTGAAAAGCTTAACTTCCGTGTTCGGGATGGGAACGGGTGTTTCCTCTTCGCTATTGCCACCGAAAACTCATGCAAAAGAATAAGAGGAGGTTGAGCAAAAAAGGTAAATAATTATGGCCAAGCCTCTCGACCTATTAGTACTAGTCAGCTCAATGCATTACTGCACTTACACATCTAGCCTATCAACCTTGTAGTCTTCAAGGGGTCTTTAGTCCCGATGTCTCCATCGGGAGGGATATCTAATCTTGAGGTTGGCTTCCCGCTTAGATGCTTTCAGCGGTTATCCATTCTGAACATAGCTACCCAGCAATGCCGCTGGCGCGACAACTGGAACACCAGAGGTTCATCCGTCCCGGTCCTCTCGTACTAAGGACAGATCCTCTCAAATATCCTACGCCCACGAAAGATAGGGACCGAACTGTCTCACGACGTTCTAAACCCAGCTCACGTACCGCTTTAATTGGCGAACAGCCAAACCCTTGGGACCT
>JAFDDT010000328.1 GCA_019310725.1 Deltaproteobacteria bacterium
CTATCTCGACAGTTTCCGGTATATCTTGGCGGGGGAGTTTTCAATGGATGTAGACTTGGCACGCATGATGAGAATCCCGGGCGACTGGGGATTAGAAGTTGGTGTTCTCGCTGAAGTCCACAGGAACTGTGCCCTGCGGAGAGTGTGCCAGGTTGACCTTTCCGATAATTATGAACACAAGCATCAACCACTCACCCTGGAAGATCCCAACAAGGGCTTGCTCAAGATGGGAACAGATATCGCCAAGTCGATATTCAGAACTATGGCGAGTATGGGGTACACCCTCAGCAACGAGTTTTTTGTCACCCTAAGGGCGAGTTATCTGAGGACTGCCCAGGACCTGATTGCCCGGTATGAATATGATTCTGAGATAAACGGATTGCAGTATGACAGACACAGGGAAGGGAGCACGGCCGAGGCATTCGTTAGTTGCATTGTGAGCGCTGGGCAGCAGTTTCTGGAAACACCCTTTGAAGTTCCCTACATACCCAACTGGAACAGGGTGCTCTCCGCCGTTCCAAATATCTTTGAAATGTTGGTTGATTCAGTTGAGAAGGATAACCAGGAGTGAGCATTTAGACAAATCGATCCTCGCATTACCCATGAGGGGATAAGAGGCCACAGGGGTATTCATGAGGCGATGTCAAAACTCGCCCTTAGGGCTCAAACATCTGATATCGCTTGTCTTCTACTTCGCCAAGATTTGTTTGGGATTTCCGTTTGGGCAACAGCCTGTCAAGGATTAACAATCTCTATAATCTCAGGTTGGTACGATGGTTTTTTGCTTAAGGTATTGCTCAAGAGTCTGACGGCAATCATTGCAAGTCCCAACCCAGCCAGGCTACCTATGAGCGTCGTGAGGTTTAGATCGAGAGTGCCTGGTTGTGGGGTATAATATCCAAGGGTTGCACCTCCTACCAGGCCGATTGCAGGAACCATATAGATGACCAGGGAGGCTCTGGTAAGGCTGCCCTCAGGGATTCCAACCACTACCGTGTCACCAGGCTGAGCACCAATAGGATTCCTAGCCTCAGAAAGCATTTCCTTGCCACCACCGAGCATGTGACAGTAGCCCTTAGCCACACATTGGCCACACATAGTGTGTCTGTCTGTCAGAACCAATGCCTTTTTGCCTCGTAGCTCTTGAACGACTCCTTCTTCCTTATTCATGTAAATTCTGGGTCTTTCCATTATTTCTTTATATCTCTGATCCATGTTATTTGGCTGTGTATCCTTTAGCATGGCGCAAGCTTTTCGATGTCTGGGTTTTAGGCGCCTGCCTAATGACAACGGAGTACAGATGTAATATAGAATCTTAACTATAGAATAAAGGGAGTAATTGTCAAGGAATATGAGGTGAATATGAAGTGATTCAGGCCGGAGAAAGATATTCCTCTAGTCCCTTACAAATGGAATTGCGCGCAAAATGTTCACGGTTTCTTCTCCGGGAAAAGCATTGCTGGCCAGAAGATTTAGGGATTCAGGAATTGAGGGATTAGATTAAGGAGATTGTTTTCGATCGGTTAATTCCTCAATCCGCAATTCCCTAATTTAGGGTTATCCGGGTTAGGGTATTTGTCTTATGAATTGATTTTTCCCGGTAACGAAATTAGTATACGGGGTGTTTGTATTTTGCTGAATTTTATGACCCTTAGGTTGAATAACCTACTAAATGCTGGTCGATGGGCCTGTGGGGTTAAGGGCCATCCCGATAAGAGAAAGGAATCTGTGCTATGAAATCAGTTTTGGTCACGGGAGGTGCAGGCTATATTGGAAGTCATGTAGTGAAACTGCTGGGCGAGCACACAGACTATGGTATTACCGTTATTGACAATCTTTCTACCGGGAAAAAGGAGGCGGTTCTCTATGGAGATTTGATAGTCGAAGACGTCTCAAACACCAAGGCATTATCTGAAATTTTTTCAGAAAGAAAATTTAACGCAATAATTCACTTTGCTGCTTCAATTGTTGTTCCTGAATCGGTAGCCGATCCCTTGAAATACTACTCAAATAATACGATAAACACTATTAACCTCATTCGGTTCGCCCTTGAAAACGAGGTGAGTTTTTTTATCTTCTCCTCTACGGCAGCAGTCTACGGTATGCCTGAAGAGATCCCCATAAAAGAAACAGGATCACTCAACCCCATAAATCCCTATGGCATGAGTAAGCTCATGAGTGAAAGGGTCTTGGTTGATGCAGCCCAAGCTCATCACAATCTTAGATACATCATATTGAGATACTTCAACGTTGCCGGGGCCTCTTCAGACGGGAAGATAGGCCAGAATTTTCCCGAGGCGACGCACCTTATCAAAAGGGCTGCCCAGGCAGTTCTTGGCGCGATTGACTATCTAGAGATCTATGGATTGGACTATGACACTGCTGATGGGACAGGGGTGAGAGATTATATCCACGTTGATGATTTGGCCGCTGCCCACCTGTCTGCCCTTGATTATCTACAGGAAGGCAAGGGCTCCAGTATCTTTAATTGTGGCTACGGCCGGGGCTACTCGGTACAAGAGGTTGTTGATACCATGAAAAAGGTGACCGGAGTCGATTTTCCGACCAAAGAGTCAGCGCGAAGACCTGGTGATCCCTCGGTGCTTGTAGCTGACAACAGTAAAATCTTGCAACATCTAAACTGGAAACCGCAATTCGATGACCTCGCTTCTATTTGTAAAACAGCCTTTGAGTGGGAGAAGAAGATAGCCTAGCCCGCTTTGGGTTTTCCTTATTTGGCCTACTGCGGCTATATGGCCATAAGGAGGAAAGCTGATTCGAAGCAGTGCGATACAGTTCTTCAGCCCGGTAAGAACTCCTCACCAGTGGAGCGCTAGCTGCTCCATAAAATCCCCGTGCCAGGGCCTCGGACTTGTATTCTGCGAACTCATCTGGCGGGACATGCCGAACGACCGGATGGTGTCGCTCGGATGGTGCCAGGTATTGGCCCAGGGTGATCAGATGGCAGCCGGCCTCCCGGAGATCATCCATAACT
>JAFDDT010000329.1 GCA_019310725.1 Deltaproteobacteria bacterium
CCTTAGATCTTAAAAGTAACATCAGAACGGCTGATTTTACTGACTCCACGAGCACTGGCACATCTGCATTAATTGCCGCAAGCGATTGTATTAGCGCAGGCACAGCAAATAACCTCCTTTTATGTGCATCGGATGTCAGAGTGGGCAAACCAGGTAGCTCTCAAGAGATAAGTTTTAGTGATGGCGCAGCGTCTTTGTTGTTAGGCAGTGATGGAATAATTGCAAAATTGGAAGGCTCCTACAGTGTTTCCTATGATTTCCCTGATCATTGGAGAACAGAAAATGATAAAACTGATCGGGCCTGGGAGGACAGGTTTGGAAGAGAGGAAGGTTATAGAAAATTTATCCCTGAGGCCATCTCAGGGCTTCTTGCCAAATATAGGCTAAGTCCAAAGAATATAGCTAAAGTGGCCTTTCCTGGAATTTATCCCCGCGACCATGCGCAAATAAGTAAAAGATTGGGATTTGAACCAGATCAAGTTCAGGATCATTTAATGACTGTTATGGGGAATATTGGAACCTCATATCCTCTAATGATATTGATCTCGGCCCTTGAAGATGCAAGCCCTGGAGATACAATAATTGTGGCAGGTTTTGGTAATGGAAGTGATGCCTTATTATTTACGGTTACAGAAGAGATAGAAAAAGTCAGAGGTCAAAAAAGAGGTCTAAAGAGGTATTTAGAATCGAAAAGAGACCTTACTAGTTATGAGAAGTATCTCGCATTTAGGGGCTTTATTTCTCCGGAGGGAGGAATCAGAGCCGAGGCCATACCTTACACTGCCTTGTCTTTAACATGGAGAGATAGGAGAGAGATACTGGGCCTCTGTGGAACCCGATGTAAAAAATGTGGTACGCCTCAATATCCTGCTCAAAGGGTGTGCGTTAATCCTGATTGCGGCGCTATTGATGAGATGGAATCCTACCGATTTTCTGATAAGAAAGGCACTATTTTCAGCTTTACAGGTGATCTCCTGGCCTTTACACCCATTCCACCTGCAATATATGCAGTTATTGATTTTGATGGAGGCGGCAGGTTCTGGTTTGATGTGACGGATAGTGATCTTGAATCAATAGAGATAGGTATGCCAGTCGAGATGAGTTTTAGACGAAGGTATGTTGATGAAAAAGGAGGTATTGTTGGCTATTTTTGGAAGGTAGTGCCGATCCAAGAAACACAAGAGACCCAATAAACAACATGAGGAGATAAATATGGGTGAGGGGATAAAGAATAAGGTTGCTATTATTGGAATGGGTTGCACCAAATTTGGAGAGCATTGGGACAAGGGTTCCGAAGATTTAATCGTTGAGGCGTTTACTGAGGCAATTGAGGATGCAGGTATAGAGAAAAAGGATATTCAGGCAGCCTGGTATGGCTCTTGTTATGAGGAATTAAATGTTGGAAAGTCGGCCCTGTTTCTTAGCAGGACTTTAAAACTACCTTTTATACCGGTAACCAGGGTTGAGAATCTTTGTGCCAGTGGTTCTGAGGCTTTACGGGGTGCGGTGTATGGGGTTGCTTCTGGTGCGTATGATATTGCCCTGGCTCTGGGAGCAGAAAAGCTAAAAGATACTGGATATGGCGGTCTTTCAGAGTTAAGCACGATCCTGGGTACAAAAAACAGGGTTATTTTTCCAGCTATAAGCGCCCCGGGTGCATTTGCAATGATGGCCAACCGATATTTTTCCAAATACGGTATGTCTATGGAAGAAGGAAAAAGGAGCCTGGCCAAGATCTCGGTCAATAGTCATAGAAATGGTGCTAAAAATCCAAAGGCCCACCTTCAGCGGATCATAACAGAAGAGGACGTATTAAATGCCCCAATAATTGCCTCCCCTCTCGGTCTTCTTGACTGCTGTGGTGTGAGCGATGGTGCTGCCGCAGCGATAGTGTGCAGGGCGGATATGGCTAAAGATTTTATCGCAGATCCTGTATTTGTGAAGGCGCTTCAGATCGGAATCAGTTCTGGCGAGGAATTAGGATACACTAAATGGGATGGCACCTATGTTGAGACAACAACCAGAACAGCTGCAAGGGCATATCAAGAGGCTGGCATAAAAAATCCCAGGGAAGAAATAAATATGATGGAACTTCATGACTGCTTTTCCATTACCGAGCTTGTTACCTATGAGGATTTGCAGATATCATCAAGAGGAAAGGCACGGAATGATATTGAAGACGGCTTTTTTTCAATAGAGGGAAAGATACCGTCACAGCCTGACGGGGGCCTCAAGTGTTTTGGCCATCCTATTGGGGCCTCTGGGTTACGAATGTTATATGAGATGTACAAGCAGCTTCAAGGAAAGGCAGGAGAAAGACAAATCAAGAATCCTAAAATCGGTCTTACCCATAACTTGGGTGGGTTTCCACAGATGAATGTTGTTAGTATCGCGATCGTAGGATTGTAGGCTCTCTTTGATCATTTAATCAAGGAAAGGAGAAAAAAATGGATTTTATCCTATCCGGTGAAAGTAAAATGATGGTTAAAGCAGCTCGGGATTTTGCCAGGCAGGAAATTGACCCGATCATAGGAAAAATAG
>JAFDDT010000008.1 GCA_019310725.1 Deltaproteobacteria bacterium
GCACGGCCACATCATAGTGAAACCTAAGGCTATTGATTTCTAAGCTTCTTGCAGGGTATGGGTATCTTTTTTTTTGGATTATGCCCCACATAGTTTAGATGAGTGGGCCCGCCCGCCTCGCCTTGCTTGTAGGGCGGGCAGGCGTTTCAAAATGGTTTATATAGATGGAGCCTATAGATTCTAAGGCTTATGGCTCAATAAACCACTTTGAATCAACCCAGTAAGGGGCCATGTCATAGGCCTGCCCTGGCGCGACACGATCGGAATATACAACCGTGTTTACTGCTTATGCATGGATTGCTTTTTATAACCGCAACCTAGCATACCAGGTCTGGGCCAGGGGCATAACCAAAAAAAGGGCATTATCCTGCTCCTTTCTGCTTGACTGATCTTCAGTGCATGAGATATGTGGTATCGGAAAAGGAGTGGGCTTCGCCCGGAGTGAAACACTGACTTGCCTGGCGTGGGGCGCCATGTATTCTAATAAGCCTGCCAGGTCTAGAGTGTGAGCTATGTGGTTGGAAAAGAAAATCGGGCTTATGGGCCAGGGGAGCGTGGAATGCTGGTATCATGGGTTAGAGGGGGAAGAATGTGTTCCGTCATGCCGTATTAGTTTTCAGCAAAAGAACTTTGTTTTCAATGGCTCGTAAGGATTGCGAGATGTTGCATTATTAAGGGGGATATCATAATGGAAAGAACATTGGCTATTATTAAACCAGACGGAGTGAAGAGAGGTCTTATAGGAGAGATAATTAGCCGATTGGAAAGAGAGGGTCTCATCATTGTGGCTCTCAAGATGATCTGGATGACAAAGGAGCAGGCCAAGGGTTTTTATAAGGTCCATGCAGGTAAGCCATTTTATGAGAGTGTCACAGACTTTATGTCTTCCGGTCCATGTGTGGTTATGGTTTTGGAGGCCAAAAGGGCTATTGATGCCTACAGGAAATTAATGGGGGCTACCGATTATAAGGAGGCCGCTGAAGGCACTCTTAGGCGTGATTATGCAACCAATATCGAAAAAAATGTTGTACATGGCTCGGATAGCCCCCAGAGTGCTGCATTTGAGGTAGCTTACTTTTTTAGTGAATTAGAGATCCTGAAAAGATAACACCCAAAACAGGTTGTCTTCTTATCCTTACCAGAGAGTCACATTATTCCTCTTTCTTGAGTTCCTCTACCTCCTTCTTGAGGCTTTTTACCTCTTCCTTAAGCTCACTGGTATCTGGTTCTTCTTCGAGTTTCTCTTCACTTTTCTTGTCTTTCCATTCTTCGATGCCAAGATAGGTGGCTAAGGCACCACCTAAGATAAGCAAGACTGGTATCCCAGCAGCCAGGGCTTTAATGAAATATGCCCACCAAATAATAATACCAATTATCCCCAATATGAGAGCAACTACACCACCAACTAACGCCGCCATTTTTTCCTCCTTATGTTTCTGGTTGTATTGGTGAAATTTTGTTCCCTTTTAACACAACAAGAATTGTCATTCAAGAACTTAATTTCATTTTTGAACCCTTTTTATGCCGATCAAAAGAGGATTGAACATACCTATGCATTTATTCCCAAAGCCATGTGCTGTGGACAGTGCTCTCAAGATAGCAAGACCACCATATTTTCTTTGACAAAATAAGCTGGATCAGATAAGAAGATGTACCGTTTCCAAAAGGAGGCCTTGCGATTTAAGGCTGACCAGATATTGGCGTGTACGCAGGATCTCTCAACGTTATATCTAGTAGAGCGTTTGCTTGGTAACTGCGTATTTTACCACAAAGAAGAATGTCAAATAGGCAATTTCAAGGTTCAAGTCGTGCCAGACAACCAATGTCAAAACAGAAAGTTAGATTCGAGAAACTGCTGAATATGGGAAGAAATTTTGAAATTTAGTCATTTGGATTTGATTTGACATTCGGATTTTAGTGTTTGGTATTTTATTCGCCTTCGCCAGAATACCCTGCAGCTTGCTGCAGGGATGATCGGCCTTCGCTAAAAGCTTCGTGACGACTGAAGATGGCGGGGCGAACGCGCCGAAGCTCGAATAGCGAAGGCGGGTTGGCTTCGGCGAATTCCGATTTGATACCCCGCAGTTTGCTGCGGGGAGCTTCATTGAAGTTTTCTATTTTAGAGCTATTTGCGGAACGGATTACTAGATTCTCAAATGGGGTTTACCCTGTTATAAGGACCAAATATCTCATATTGAGGGCACTCATGGATAGTGTTAAAGACTATTTTTTGTGTGACGAATGTAAGAATAGAGATTTTGTTCGAATCTACAATTTTTCTGTGCGTTTCCGATCGGTGAATTTTTCCGATGATCTAATGTATGATGAGGTCGTAGAGGAGAGATATCAGTGCACACGGTGCCAGAAAATCTTTTCCAAACTCAAGATAGATACAAGGTTGAGGAAGATGATAGACAAGAAGCGCGAATCGGTGGTTGCAACCACGGAGCGGGACTAGCCTTGCGTAATTTCCATCTTTGTTACCCTATTTTTCGTCTCCACTGCCCTGTGTATAAAACTGAAACTTGTATGACCCTATTTCGATTGTGTCAAAATCATTGAGGATTTGACTCTCTCGTATTACCTGATTATTTACTTTTACCTTTGTCCCGCCCGTTGGCGTAATGGCGTAGCCGTTTGGTCTTCGGCTAATAGTAGCCGCAGTAGTGGCCATGAACAAACCGCCGAGTCTTATTTCCGAGGTTTCCGCTTTGCCGATCTTGGTGAGCTTTTTGCTGAGCTCAATTTCACCTTGATCGGAACCGTCAATAAAGCTTACAACACCAAGTTTTTGTTTTGCACCGGTCAAATCAATGCCCTTTCTCCCAGCCTGTTTCGCCAGCAGTTCCTTCTGTCTGGCAGTGTCAAGGACCATCGTCTCATCGAGCTCTCCTTCTCTGGCCTTGGCCTGTTCAGACTTGGACAGAGCAAAGAATAAAAGGTGCTTACCAATGGTTATTTTGTCCTTGTGTCGTAATCTATAAGAAACTATTTTCTTATCATTAACAAAGGTTCCGTTGGTACTCTGTAAATCGGTTAGGATATAGGTGTCCCCAGCCCTATCTATCCTGGCATGATATCCGGACACAGCGAGATTATCGATTACAATGTCATTTTCGTCAGTCCGCCCGATAGTCATATTCTCCTTGATGAAAGGATAATCTTTGATCACTTGTTTATTGAATACCAAAATAACCCGTGCCATAACGACTGCCCCTTATTTTAGTTGATAGGAAAAGAACACAAATCCCTCACGATTGTTTGTTATTTAGAGCGAGACCAGAATTTTTTAACTATTCCCTGGTTTTCTTGTTCTAGGTTGTGCACAAATACCAGCGAGGCAGTAACATTGTCGTTACCACCCATACCGTTAGCCTTAACGATGAGTTGCCGACACAGGTGCTCAGGGTCTTCCCCGTTTTGCACGATTTCAAATATCTCCTGATCTGATACAAGGTCGGTTAAGCCATCGGTGCAGAGGAGAAAGCGGTCATTATTCCTGGGCTCGATTTCAAAAACGTCTACATCAACGGTATCAGATGACCCAAGATTCCTCGTTAGTATATGTCTCAAGGGAGAAACTTCTGCTTCTTCCTCAGATATGAGCCCCATTTCCAACTGTTCAGTTACCATATTGTGCTCTTTGGAAAGAGGTTCAATCGTATTTGCCCGTATAAGATAGAGCCTGCTGTCCCCTACGTTGGCTGCAATTGCAACAGAGGGCATTATGGACAGAGCTACAATTGTTGTTCCCATTCCCTTGTATTCAGAATAAACCTTGGACAACTCGTATATTACCCTGTTTGCTAATTTTATGCCACTGAGTATGTAATTAGCTCTTTTACTCAAGGTGCTATCGGGATAGTCGAATAGCTCATCATCAGGGACTTGCTGGGCTATCCATCGGTTGACGTTCTTGTTGATTACCTCTACAGCAACCTTACTGGCAACCTCTCCAGCGAGATGGCCTCCCATACCATCGGCAACTATATAGAGACCAAGAGCATTATCTATGGAGAAGTAGTCTTCGTTGCTTTCCCTCTTCAGGCCCACATCAGTAATGCCAGCAGCTTTCAGTTCCAATATATTTCCTTTGTTCTGTTAGGTATTATTTTGTTTCTGTTTCTGGGCTCTCAGGGCATCGATTTTATCAGCCAGCATTCTTAAATACCCGACAAGATCCGTAGCGTGCTGGAATCTGTGATCTGGGTTTTTGGCCAGGGTTTTATCAATAATCTGTTCGCAGGGCTTTATAACCCGAGGGTTTATCTTGCTCGGTGAGGGATGCCGCTGCTGGGTGATCTGGTAGAAGAGGTTGTTAAGATTCTCTCCCTTGAATGGCAATTCCCCGGTCACCAACTGGAAGAAAACGACACCAAGTGAGAAGATATCCGATCGCGCGTCTACCTGCCGACCGATTATCTGTTCCGGTGACATATAGTTCGGGGTCCCAAGGATTATCCCGGTTCTGGTTTTTGAAGCAGAGATAGACTTCGCTATTCCAAAATCTGTAACCTTGGTCTTACCGTTTCTTAAAAGCATAATGTTTCCGGGCTTTATGTCTCTGTGGATTACGCCATTGTTGTGTGCATACTCTAAGGCATCGGCCGTTTCAGCAACAATGTCAAGTACTCTTCTTAAAGGAAGCAGGGATCCTTTGTTGCAATATTCTTCAAGGCTATCGCCCTCCAGAAATTCCATGGCCATGTATGTAAGATCATAGTCTTCACCAACATCGTATATGGAAACGATGCCGGGGTGGGAGAGTTTCCCCGCGAGCTCGGCCTCGGTGAAAAAGCGCTCTTTGATATCTTGTACCTTATCAGGCTCGAATTCATCGGAAAAACGAATGGTCTTTATAGCCAGGAGGCGATTGATCTTAGGGTCTCTCCCCTTATAAACTGTACCCATAGCACCCTGACCCAGTTCCATGAGTATCTCATACCTTCCAACAGTAGGCTTAACCTCCAGGTCATCGGCGACAACTATTCGTTCCTCTTTTTTTCCTTGATGGGCACTAAGTGGTAAGGAACTGAGTACCTTTTTTAAGGTTGGTATTCTTTCATTCAGATCTCTAAAGCCGGTATCTTCCTTATTAATGTATTCGTATATCGAAATGGCCTTGTTCATCATTCTCTTGCGTTCGTAATCGAGCCCGAGGTTGTAAATGATATCCCTCATCTCGTCATCAAGGGGGCATTTTCTGAATTTTTCAAAGGCCAAATCAAGCAGACCTTGGCTTTGCAAACTAATTCCCAGCATGCGGTTTGTTTCTATAGCATCTTTTGAGACACTCACCTTGGGCATGAATAGAAAATCTTTTACCAGTATGCTGCCATAGATCGCTGCCAGGGCCAGGATAATATAAATGGTTTTAAACCATATATCAAATCCTATAAAGAATGTGGCGCTGGTTAGAAAGGTAAGGAAGACCAATCCGAATGTCAGTCCAGTTCGGTCAAGATAGCTGAAACGTGATTGAAAAAATGACGATGCTAGTCCCAGCAGCAGCAAGATTAGGGCCTCTAAATATATCATGGTGCTTGAGCGTTTCAAAAACCGTCCGTGCAAGAGTCCCTCAACAACATTGGCCATGAACTCTACCCGCGGCATGTTATGGTCTACCGGTGTGTCAACAGGAAAAACTTCCTGGTCTGCGGTAAAGCCAATGAGCACAATCTTGCCGTCAAACACTGAGGGAACCTTTTTTACCTTCAGAATATCTACAAAGGAGTAGTAAGGAAAGGATCTTTTGCCACCTTTGAACTTGATAAACATTTCCCCCCTGTTGATAGGAATGACTTTTTTCCCGAGTTTAACCCCACTACCATTAATGATAACCTGCGCTGGATGCTTATTGAGATAATCAAGGGCAAGGGACAGGGGCATGGAAGGTATGATAATTCCTCTAAAATTGATAAAGGGTATATGAACCCGGCCCTTTGTTATTTTGTTGTGATAGACATTTATATGTCCAAGACTGCGACCACTTTTTGAGAGTTCATCAAAAGGGGTAATTACTTGTTTGGCAGATATCTGGTTTTCACTGCTAATCCTGTCTTTTCTTAAGATATCTGTAGCAGAGAATGATTCAGGAGGAACAGGCAACTCGGTTTCGTACTTGCCAAATTCGCCAACAACCGGAAGCACTGTATTCCCAGAGGCTTCCACAGCTTGAGACAGGGCTCTATCATTATCCAGGCGTTTTTCAATCTCCTTCAACTCATCGAGTATCCAACTATATTGCTCTCCTCGATTCTGGAGTTCTTCTCGCTCCAGGATTTTGCTGTATAGGCTTTCTATCTCCTTGATGCTCGCATTCTGTTCTTTTTGGCTAAAGACTATATCAAGGCCGATCAATTTCGCGCGATTATTCTTGAGGATTGTTATCATGTCAGCAATGATATGCCTGGGCCACGGCCACTCACCAAGCTTACGTATACTCTTATCGTCAATATCCACTATGGCCACTTTGCTCTCTCCCGGGTTTCGTGGTGTATCAAGCCTCATCTCGATCTCGTAAACTACTTTTTCAAGGGATTCGAAGGGAGAGAACTGGGCAAAGGAGAGGTAGCCAAAGATGGCAACAACAATGGCCCCGATAAGTAGATTTGTCTTCTGATCAGTTTCTTTCATGGACGTAAACGTTAGCCTTGCTTGATATTTCTAATTAATCGCAGCTCATATTAATTTTTTTCGGCAACTTGCCGATGAACTCTATATATAAGCGTACCCAAAAAAATACTTGAAATCTATAACAAATTAATACCCTTATGTCAAAGAAAAGCCGGTGGTCTGTATTGTTAAATATAGAATAGTCATATTGAGTTGAAAACATGTGCAAATGGTGATATTAAGATGCGACAAAGGAATGTAAGATCTGACATACCAACAGGGCTGCTACCAATGCCAGATATGGATTTGGAACCAATACAGAACCAGAATAAGAAAAAGAAGGAAAACTTCGTTTCCAAGCGCAAGCTGGGAGAATTGTTAATAGAATCGGGCCTATTGACTGCTGAACAAATAGAGGGTGCTTTAGAGGTTCAGAAAAGAACAGGGAAGCGTCTGGGCGAGGTTTTGGTTGAGATGAAGGTCATCTCAGAAGAAGAAATAGCCTTTGCTCTAGCCATGCAACTGAAGATTCCCTTTGTTGATCTCACAGATTATACCATTCAGGCTAACGTTATCGAGTGTTTGCCTGAGGAAGTTTGCATGAAATTTGGATGCATCCCTGTTACGGTGAAGGACAATATACTTGACGTTTCTATGGCTGACCCCCTTAATTTGAATATAATAAAAGATCTTCAGTTTATAACTGGTTACAATATTCAGCCGGCTATATCTACGCAAAGCCAGATAATTGAAAAGCTTCGAAACCACTATTACCCGGAAAAATCCATTAAAGAGGTCGCTGACGAGTTTGTCGAAGATGTGGGTTTGGAATTCTTGCCTGAAGAAAAGGAAATCGAAGAAGATAATTTTGAATCCTTTAAGGACTCACCCTTCATAAAGATGGTTGATCTTATAATAAGGAATGCAATTAAGAGAGGAGCGAGCGATGTTCATATTGAGGCACAGGAGAATCAAGTTAGAGTAAGAAATCGCGTAGACGGTGTGCTGCAAGATACGATCAAGCTTCCGAAATGGACTCAGCCGATCATTATCTCACGCATAAAGGTCTTAGGCGGTCTGAATATAGCAGAGAAGAGGCTACCACAGGATGGGAGGATAAAGGTAAAGGCTAAGAACATGTCTGCAGATCTGAGGGTGTCTACGCTCCCTACCTACTATGGTGAAAAGGCCGTTATAAGAGTGTTGCGGAAGGAGGCGGCATTTCTCGCCATTGATGATCTCGGGTTTACCGAGGGGAATACGAAAATACTCAGAAATTTCAGTCAGCGGCCCCAGGGGATGATTTTGATCGTTGGCCCGACGGGCAGTGGGAAAACCTCAACCCTTTATGCCTGTATGCAGGAGATAAAGTCAGATGAGGTTAATATCATTACTGTTGAGGATCCTGTGGAATATGAACTGCCGGGTATCAACCAGGTACAGATAAACGAGAAGGTTGGCCTGAGTTTCCCGTTTATTTTGCGCTCTATTTTGAGACAGGATCCCAATGTGATCATGATCGGAGAGATTAGAGATGAAGAGACGGCTGAGATAGCTGTCCAGTCATCCTTGACCGGACATTTGGTTCTTTCAACGCTTCATACAAACGATGCTCCTACGGCAATCACCCGTCTCATTGATATCGGTATCCCACCATATATGATTTCTTCGTCTGTCATAGGGGTCGTTGCCCAGCGCCTCGTACGAGTGATTTGTGCTGAGTGCAAGGAGGAATATGTTCCAACCCAGGATCTTTTGAGCAGAATCAATCTGGATCAGGACGACTTGCCCTTCAAGTTCTATCGGGGGGCAGGGTGCCCACATTGCAACCACACGGGCTATAAGGGGCGTACCGCTATTGAAGAGATAATGGTTATGAATGCTAAGATAAGAGAACTCCTTCAGTCTTCTGCCTCTGTCGATACCGTAAGGGAAGCAGCTATGGCATTGGGCATGACCACTCTGGGTATTAGGGGTCTGGATAAAATAAAAGAGGGAATAACCACCGTAGAAGAGGTTCTGAAGGCGGTGCACCAGAAGGAGGAATTGACGACCATCTGTGTGAATTGTGGAAAGGCAGTGAGCTTGGATTTCAAGGACTGCCCTTATTGCAAAAAGCCGTTAGTTCCTTCCTGTAGCTCTTGTAAACGGATAGTGCAGCCAGAGTGGGTGGTATGCCCTTACTGTAGAAATAATTTAGAGGCTGCCAGTTAGAGATTTCCCGCCTGAACCAAGAATTTATTTGGTAAATACTCAGGTTCATTGGTTCACGGTTCAGGGTTATGTCTGAGAAAAAAACAGGTTTTGCGAAAGATTATCGACTACAGAGATAGATAGTAAATGTCTCCGAGTCATCAATGCACAAAATTGCTGAAGGTCTTGAGTCGGAATTTGATGCAGACAATTGATACGATTTTCACGATATGCCAAATCACTAACAGTGAACGCTGAACCTTGAACCGGACAGCCTGACTGAGTAGTCACTTTATTTCTTGACTATTCGCTTATCTTCTTTTATTTTTCCCTATAACTTTCACCTCCATCCACAGAAGAGGAATGTAAATGCAGTGTAAATACCACCCTGAGCGTAAGGCAGAGTTTTTCTGTGCCAGCTGTAAGGCTCCTCTGTGCAAAGAATGCGCTGAAGAGGTTGAACCTGGCAAATACCTTTGTTTTCAGTGTGCCATGATCCAGTCCGTTTCTGAGATCGGAAGCTCTCTTAAAGAAAAGCGGGAACAGGAGGAGAAGAAGAAAAAGAAGAAATGGAGTCCTTTCCAGTACTTTGTGATTGTTTCTTCTGTTTTGATCCTGGTGATGTGGGGATATATCATTTTCGGTGGCCAGGAGCTACCAGCTACAATAGCCACGGTGGATTATGGTAAACAGGGGAGGGTGCTCTTGTTTATGGTTGACGGTGCTGTCAAGCGCTATGCCCATTACGAACGGAATAAGTATCCTGAAAAGCTCACCGATCTCGTCCCCAAGTATCTATCTCTGGAGGGGGAGCAGATCCTCCACCTGAAGCAATTATTGTATCAATTGGATCCAAAGGTAGGCTACCGTTTGTCTCTTGCGAGTCCCCAGACGGGCGAAATGAATGTTATCTTGACCTCAAAGGGTGTTGAGTACACTGCTCCATCAGAGGAAGGCGCCAAATGAAAAAACAGGCCGGGTTCACATTGATAGAGCTGATGGTGGTGATAGCCATTTTGGGTATTTTGGCTGCCACTGGAGTTGGATTTCTAGCAAAATACCGGCAGCGGACCGTTGGATCTGAAGCCACGGTAATGATGAAACAGCTTCTTGAGGCACAGATCATCTATTTCCTGGCCCACGACGAATTCTATCCAAAAGCGCTGGAAAATGAAATCCGGGTTTGGAGCAATGGTGCTGACCCCTCTGCAGCCGATCAGCAAAGGGCATTGGCTGCACTCAAGGTATCTATTCCGACCGGTCATTCGCTTGACTTTCGGATTTATCGTGACCCCGTTGATGGCGCCGGATCACCAGCTACGGTAGAGATAACATCTGCCGGGAACTTTGACCTTTTTCCTGGAGTGCCGCGCATCAAAGGAACGGTTGATAAAACGGGAAAAATAACGGGCCCAACTCCATTCTAGGCATAATTGATTTTTTTTAATGCACGAGGTAGATTCTTATCTTTCCTGATCATTGTATTACCACTCAGTCACGTTCATCTCCTTAACCATGCGTGTGGTATCCACTGGCGAACATGGACCTCAAACCTCTCTTTAACAATTTCATTACCAGCGGTATGAAATCTCAGGATTTAGAAACTGTGAACAGGGTTAAGGTTCTGAATTTATTTCTCCTGATTCTTACCGTTGGGGCACCTCTGTTCGGAATTTTCTATTTTTTCATCGGGGCTGATTTCCTCTTCTATGCCACCGCTATTGCCGCTGTCTTGTGGGTGTTGGATATTCTTCTTCTCAGATGGACCAAAAATATTAACATTTCTGGAAATTTTGCTTTTTTCATTTTTTGGGCCACCCTTTTGGTCATCAAATGGAACACAGGCGGCATGAGCACAGGGAGTTTGATGCTTTTATCCTGGATATGGAATGCTGTCCTTATCCTGATGGCCGTTTTCATCACAGGCTATCTCGGAGGGACCATCTGGACGACGGTAATATTTATCGAAACAGGCGTGCTAATCCATCTGTTTAGAATTGGGTACCAGTTTCCAAATCTCATACCGTTTGATATCTCACCCGCCTATTCCCTGGGCGCCTATTTGTCAGGACTTTTGGTGATCCTTGTCATTGCCTTTGTATACGAAAAGGAAAAAGATGATGTAGCTGATAGGGTGGATGACACATCTCGCGCCCTTGTTGAGTCAAAACGGTATATTGATACCATCATCGCAGCATCTCCTGTCCCCACCTTTGTGATAGATACGGGACATCGTGTTATCCAATGGAATCGTGCACTGCAAGAGATGACAGGTATCCCGGAAGAAACAATGGCTGGCAAAAAGGTCCATAATTCCTTATATGCAGATAATCAGTGGAGTCTGGCTGACATCATTCTGGAGAAGCCAGATTCTATAGAGGAAAGATTCTCTGAATCTATTGTATCCAAGACTGACAATGGAGCCTTTCAGATGGAAATGCATTTTCCTGCTATTCAAGAAGGTATTCGGGCAATGGTAACAGTCGTCCCTATTGTTGGCATAAACGGCTCAATAAAAGGCGCTATAGAGACGATACAGAATGTGAGCAATCTTTCGAGAGAGAAATACACATTGCATGATAGCATCAAACAGGCAGTTGAACGTTCACCATATCCTATTTTTTCAATTGGTTCCACCGGTAAAATTAACTTTTGGAACAAGGCGTGTGAGAAATATTTTGGCTATTCTTTTTCTCAGATGGCAGGGAAAAGCCCCTTGACCTTGGTCGCGAAACCTATGAGGAAATCATTTAGGGAGACGGTGATAGAGGTTTTTAGAGGTGCAACACGCACGGGAAAAGAGTGGAAATACTATTCAGCCCAAGGGGAGCCGCGCTATGCTCTGGCAAGTGCCTATCCTATCCAGGCCGGCGATAGGAAATCCAAGGAATGCGTAGTTGTTAATACCGATATAGCAGACTTGAAGTCGAGAATGAATGAATTGGAAAGGAATGAAACAGAGGCCAATGAACGATTAAAAAGCCTGACCGGTGAATACACCTTATTAAGAAAGAATCTGGCTGCCTATATTCGCGGAAAGAGCGCAGGTGGATTTCACAAAGAACGTGATATAAGCAAGCTTAAGGAAGACATGAAGAGCCTCAAGGAGGAGGTAGAAGATCTGTAAAAGGAATATTGAGATAGGTTCAAGTGAGGTGATGGCATTTATACTACCTCATAAACCATTATCTCTGCGCTTTTTCCCTTAACCTTCTGTGGGCCGATTTTCCTTATTTCAAATCTGCCTTTGACAGCCTTGTAAGTTTCCTCTCCGATAAGGATCTGATTTGGCTTTGCAATTGACTCCAATCGTGAGGCAATATTGACGGGGTCTCCGATGACCGTGTAGTCCATCCGTCTGGGTGATCCGATATTTCCTGCAACGACCCGCCCTGTATTGATTCCTATACGGATGTCGAATTTCCTTGTATGACCCCCTTTTTTGGCCATCATTGCTGCCAGTTTTTCTCTCATTTCTTTGGCTGCCAGGATTGCCCTTCCAGCATCATCTTGTTTTTCCATGGGGGCCCCAAAGACCGCCATGAGTCCGTCCCCTATGTATTTGTCAAGGGTACCATCATGCCTGAAAATAATGTCTGTTACCATAGAGAAATATTGGTTCAGAATCATATTTGTTTCTCGAGGAGGAATCTGTTCCGCAAGTCGAGTAAAGGCAATGATGTCTGTAAATACTATAGTTGCTGTCAACTCCGTGGGCTCCATCACGTTGTCTATGGTCTCTTGGCTTCCTGTTACGATCATTTCTGCTACCTGAGGAGAGAGGAATCTCTCCAGACGACTTCTCAGGATCTCTTCTTCCCGTATCTGTTCGTTAAGGCTGGCCTGTTCAAGTATCATAGCCGACTGGCTTCCAATAGCCTCAAGGAGCTTGAGATCATCCTGGGTGAATTGATTATCGAACCTTACACTGTTGAGTCCGATCACACCAATAACGGTATCTTTTCTCCAGAGTGGCGCATACATAGCTGATCTGATTTTCTGGAGGAAAACACTTTTGGAGCCATCGAATCGGGAATCGGCCATAGCATTTGATGTTAGGATAGCCTCTTTATCATGTATTACTTTATCAATGATAGTGCGACTCACCTTTAATGTTTCTCTGTCTTTTTCTTTGTCATCTTTGTGTTTGACTACCACGGGAGTGAGCTGATCTTCTTCTCCATCTCCCGTAAGAAGCAAAAAACCATAATCAGCATCAATTACCCGAAAGATGTTATCCATCATTCTTTTCAGAAGTTCCCTGAAATCGGTAATGGAGGTCAACTGGCTACTGATGTCGTAAAGCACGCGTAGCACCTTATTGCTTCTCTCCAAGATTTTTGAATCGGCCTCGGTTTTTTTGGGTTCTGCAGTGATCATCCCTTCCTTTGCGAGCTTCATATCCTCAATAGACACTAACAGCTCGTCAGATTCACTAAAACCACTGCCTGAAGGGGTTCTTAGTATTTGGTCATGCTCTTTTTCATACTCACTGTTGGTGGTTAGGACAAGAGAATCCTCAGGGGATGCACTTTCTTTTTTCTTAGTCAGGAATATGAGGTTTGTTCGACCGATTCTTATTTTGTCATTGTGTTTCAAGAAAATAGTCTGAACCAGTTTTTCATTTACCTTTGTGTGATTGTAACTTCCAAGGTCGGTGAGAAGATAACCCTCCTCTGTTTTTTCGATCTGGGCGTGACGACGGGAGACGGTCTTATCAGAACTGAGCGTAAGGTCACAATCCTCACCGCGCCCAATGGTAATCTTGTCCTTTGAGATTGGGAAGTTAAGACTTCGGCCATCATTGGTAATAATATTTAGGCTTGACATTACCTCTTTTCCAAGTTTGTTCAGTGAAAAGAAAGCAGAACCACTGTTATATTATCTCTCCCGCCGGCCCGATTAGCTTCTCGGATCAAGGAAAGTCCTATCTGTTTGAGTGATTTATTTTTGGGAGAAGTAATTTTTTCCACTATTTCCTCATCACTCAACATATCATTTAATCCATCGGAACACATCAGGTATAGGTCTTTTTCACGTATGTCGACGCGGGAGAGATCAATTCTAATGTTTTCGATGAGTTCTATACCGAGGGCACTCGTGAGAATATGCCTCTGGGGGTGCTGGCAGGCCTCTTCCTTGGTCAAAAGCCCCATCCGTTCCTGTTCCCATGCCAGGTTGTGATCCTGGGTAATTTGCTCTATCTGTCCATTGCAGATCCTGTATAAGCGGCTGTCCCCTATATTCACAACAGCTAGATGATTTCCTTCAATGATTACTCCAACAAGGGTTGTTCCCATCCCTTTCATTGAAGGCTTCTCCTTGGAGAGATTGCGTATTCTGTCATTGGCACGGGCAGCAGCAGCAAGCAAACGGTTTTGCTCCAAACTGAGTTTTTTTCTATACGGGATGGGCCAGGTGATGTCTTCCGCCCGGGAACGTACGACAAAATCTTCCGCACTCTGCACTGCCATCTTACTGGCTATTTCACCTGAAGCTTGACCCCCCATTCCATCTGCTACCAAAAAAAGATTTTCTTTCGGATTACAAAGATAGCTATCCTCGTTGTTCTTGCGGTGCTGGCCGGTATCGGAGGTTCCAAAAAATGTAAATTGCATACTAACTAGCTCACCTTGATTCTTGTTGCTGGTACAGGCTATTTTGGTTGCACCATAAGAGATTATAGCGAATTTACCTGAAAAATGGGCAGTAAGTCAAGAGGTTATCTTACCAGAGGACGCTGGAGTTCTTGCAGATCCTCGGTTTGCTGAGCAGAGATGGGCTGTGAGGGGAGAGCGGATTGTTGTGGAATGAATAGAACTTTGTGCCTCTTACCAGAGCCAATTCCCGTCTTTATCCCATCGGCTATTGTACCGTACACCAAACTTTGAGAGGATGTACTGGTAAAGAAAGAGCGTGTTGCCCCTAAAGTAACCCAAATCGATGGAAAGCTGGTCTGGCATGAAACCTTTTGCCCGAGCCTCAGAAAGAAGCATGGTTTTGGCTGTTTTACCAGCAATGACTGAGTAATCAAAGTGAATAGAATGGTAGTGTTTGTCTTCCAAAGTTACGACAACTACCGCATTATCAGGCATTTTTTCATCAACCGTTATGTAAATACTCAGGAAGAATGCGATAAGAAGGAGACTTATCACTACCACAACAATTATTTTGGATGTTTTTCCCACTTTCTATTTCACTTGAGCTCTTTCAGCAAGACAGGAGTAAGATAACTTTCAATCAGTAATTTTTCACTCTACCTTCACCACGTACACATTTTGGCTTTTCCTTCAATAGTGCGCGCAGAAAAACATGCACTGCTGGATTTTTTGGACGAATTGTGATTTTCTACTACCTTTTTCTCAAAAAGTCAAATGAATGATTTGAAAATAAATGAGAGATAAAAAGTTTCCTCTATTTTGGGTTTATCTGATGGTGTTTCGCAACTCTTAAAAGATTTTGGTCAGCATTGCTATCACGGGATTCTCGTGAAATTCGAAATAGAACGCTGAATTCGTTTATTATCTATAGGAACAAAGGGTGCTACAGCCATGACCTCATTCAGAACGTCAACGACTACTCACTATGGTTCATGCCAACACTTTTGAACGATACCAAATTATTTTATCTCATAATAACCCCGATACCAAGCGAGAAATTTTCTGATACCTGCTCTAATTGATGTTTTGGGCTTAAATCCCAACAACTTCGCTGTCCCCTCTGTGTCGGCATAGGTTTCAGGTACATCGCCAGGCTGAAGGGGGAGGAAATTTTTTTTAGCTCTCACGCCCAATTCCTCCTCAATAATTCCAATGAGTTCCATTAATTCTACAGTCTTTGAATTGCCAAGGTTAAATATTTTGTATTTAAAGGGTCTGTTCAGGGCGGAAATGGTTCCATCCACAATATCATCTATGTAGGTAAAATCCCTCTTCATTTTCCCAAAATTATAAATATCTATTGGTCTTCCACCCAGAATAGCTTTTGTGAAAAGGGAAATCGCCATATCAGGCCTTCCCCAAGGCCCATAAACCGTAAAATACCGGAGCCCGGTCAAGGGAATCTCAAAGAGATGGCTGTAAACGTGGGCCATCAACTCGTTAGCTTTTTTCGTCGCTGCATAGAGGGAGATCGGTGTATCTACATTGTCTTCAGTACTGAAGGGCAGCTTTTTGTTATTGCCATAGACAGACGATGACGAGGCAAAAACGAAATTCTCTGCCGGGAATTTCCGTGCCATTTCCAAGAGATTCAAAAAGCCTTTTAGATTACTCTCTTCGTAGGCGAAGGGATTTTGGATCGAGTATCGTACGCCGGCTTGGGCGGCTAGGTTACAGATTCTGTCTATGTGGTGCGCAGAAAAAACCCGTTCAAGGGCATCGATATTATTAATATCCTCACGGTAGAAGGTGAAACGGGGATCCGATTTTATCTGTTCTAGCCTGTCCTTTTTGAGTGAAACATCATAGTAAGGGTTGAGGTTGTCTATTCCAACTATCCTCTCACCCTTTTCAAGGAGTGATTTGGCCACGTGAAAGCCAATAAAACCAGCCGCTCCAGTAACCAACGTTGTCTTTTGACTAGTCATGATACGGTTTTCAAAAGCGGGATAATAATTGCTCAGGTCCTATAGTCAGCATTGATCCTAATGTAATCATAGGTCAGGTCACAGGTTAGCATCCTGTCAGTATATTTTCCCTGGTTGAGGTGGATGGCTATGGTGATCTGATCCGTTTTTTTCATTTTTTCAGCTGCCTCTTTTTCCTTTTTTTCACTGACCATGACACCGCTTTCGACTATCCTGGTTCCATTTATCCAGATCTGGACTGTTCTCTCGTCCATTGCTACACCAGATCTACCAAGCGCAGCCATAATTCTTCCCCAATTCGGATCCCTGCCAAAAATAGCCGTTTTTACAAGATTAGAGTTGGCAACTGCCCTGGCCGCTGTATGCGCATCGTTTCTTGTTGCGCTGCCATGCACCTCCACAGTGACTGCCTTTGTGGCACCCTCACCGTCCCGAGCAATCATATATGCCAATTCCCCCATGACATGGGTTAGGCCCCTCTTAAATTGCTGTGTGTCTTTCCTGTCTAACATTTGGTTTTTGGCAACGCCGTTAGCCATAATCAGAACCATATCATTGGTGCTAGTTTCTCCGTCCACAGTGATTCGATTGTAGGTGGACTCAGCAGTTGATCGAAAAAGGGGCCATAGGGTACGGTAGTCAATATTGATGTCGGTAACGAGAAACGAGAGCATGGTCGCCATATTTGGCATTATCATACCAGCCCCTTTAGCTAATCCCAAAAGGTGAAATGACGTCTCCCTGACAGTGCCTTCAAAGTAACTCATCTTTGGAAATGAATCCGTGGTCATCAAGGCTTCTCCAACTGCTCGAAATCCATGGGGAGATAGATTTTTGATGAGTTTGGGAATGGCTCTTTTGACCCTATCAAAAGGGAGATAGGCGCCGATAACCCCTGTTGAGGCAACAAGCACCTCCTCTGGATCAATCTGTAATCCCCGGGAGACTATATCGGCTGTTTGGATGGCATCATTTAATCCCTGCTCTCCTGTACACGCGTTGGCATACCCGGTGTTAACAATGACTGCTTTGACAAGACCTCTCTTTATCCTTTTCTGACTCAGTAAAACGGGTGCAGCTTTGACCTTATTTGTTGTGAATATCCCGGCTGCCACCGCTTCCTTTTGGGAAAAAATAAGAGAAAGATCCAACACGCCTTTTTTCTTTAAACCTGCAGAAACGGCAGAGGCAAGAAAACCCGGAACCGAATACTTAATATCTTTTTTCATCTACCACAGCACTGCTTATATTTTTTTCCGCTCCCACAGGGACAGGGATCATTTCTGCCCACCTTTGGTGTCTTCCGTCTCGTCGGGGACATACCCCCATCGCCGCCATGGCTTAGGACAATTTTCTTTTTCGGGGCTTCAACCGAAGGTCGTTCCTGAGGTGCTATTCTTGTCCTGAACAGGGTTCTGAGAGTATTTTCTTTGATGCGCTCCACCATTGAGAGAAACATATCGTAACCCTCTTTCTGGTATTCCTTAAGAGGATCCATCTGACCGTATCCCCTGAGTCCGATGCCTTCTTTGAGCTGGTCCATGCCCAGGAGCTGGTCCATCCAGAGGTCATCAATTGCCTTTAACATGGCAATTTTTTGAAGGAAGAGGAAAGATGAAGGATCGATCTCTTGCTCTCTCCTCTCATAGGTAGCTACGACCTGTTGTTTCAGTTTCTCAATGAGGCTTTCCTGAGTTAAGTCCTTTATCTCTGTCTTGGAAAAGGTGGGTACAATCCCAAACACATGATAGATGTAATCCGAAAGCGGGCCCAGGTTCCATTCCTCTGGAAATATATTACTATCAATGTTCTGTAAGACCGCAGTTTCCACCAGTTCGTCGATCATATCATGAATAGTCTCCTTGAGGTGATCACCCTTTAATATTTCTCGCCTCTGGCCATATATTACCTTTCGTTGCTGGTTCATGACATCGTCATATTCAAGGAGATTTTTTCGGATATTAAAATTGATACCTTCAACCCTTTTTTGGGCGCCCTCTATAGCCCTGGAGATGATTTGGTGTTCTATTGGCTGGTCTTCTTCCATTCCCAGCCTATCCATGACTGAGGCAATTCTTTCAGACCCAAAGATTCTCATCAGGTCATCTTCTAGTGAAAGATAGAATCGTGATGAACCTAGATCACCCTGACGTCCCGAACGGCCCCTGAGCTGATTATCAATCCTCCTGCTTTCATGCCTCTCAGTGCCCATGATATGCAAACCACCCAGTTCTGGAATGCCATCACCTAAAACTATATCGGTACCCCTTCCAGCCATATTTGTAGATATGGTCACCGTGCCCTTTTGCCCGGCCATGGCAACAATTTCTGCCTCTCTTTCGTGATTCTTAGCATTTAAGACCTGATGTTTGATTCCCTCTCTCTTGAGCATCTTGCTCAACATCTCTGATTTTTCGATTGAAATGGTGCCAACCAGTACGGGCTGACCCTTCCTGTGTAATTCCTTAATTTCTTCCACGACAGCCTTGAATTTTTCCCTTTCGGTTTTGTAAATTACATCTGGATAATCGAGCCTGATCATTTTCTTGTGGGTTGGTATAACCAGTACGTCAAGATCATAGATCTTCTTAAATTCCGCAGCCTCCGTATCGGCTGTTCCGGTCATTCCCGCAAGCTTTTCATACATTCTGAAGTAATTTTGAAAGGTAATGGTAGCCAAGGTCTGATTTTCTTCTGCAACGTTAACACCTTCCTTTGCTTCAATGGCCTGATGCAATCCATCACTCCACCGCCTGCCTGGCATGAGTCTGCCAGTAAATTCATCTACAATGACTACTTGCCCGTCCTTAACTACATAATCGACATCCTTGCTAAAAAGCCAGTAGGCTTTGATAAGTTGTTGGGAAGCATGCATTCTTTCGGAGGTTTCAGAATATTGTATTTCTAGTTCTCGCTTTCTCTTTTTCTTTTCCCTAAAGTTCAAACGAGGATCATTATCAATTTCTTGCATTCCCTGTATGATGTCCGGAATAACAAAAGAATCTGGTTGATCACCCGACAATAGCTTGAGACCTTTGTCTGTCCAGTTTGCACTGTGATCCTGTTCCTCGATGATGCAATACAGCTCTTCATCAAGAAGATTGAGGGTCTTCTGGGATCTCAGGAGGGATTCCATCCTGTCAATCCGTTTTTTTAGTCCTGGTTCCTGAGCAATAATATCGAGAAACCGTGGATTCTTTGGGGCACCCCTCTTGACCTGAAGGAGCAATTCGATTGTCTTATCATCATCAAGACCTTTTCTCATCCTTGCTTCAGCGTTATTGAGGATAGATCTAATAATCCTATCTTGGTGCTGTTTGAGCTTAATAATCAGGGATTTTTGGCTGGCATAGAAGATATCCTCACCACGCTCGATGGGCCCTGAGATTATAAGAGGAGTTCTGGCTTCATCAATGAGGATGCTGTCTACCTCGTCAACAATGGCAAAATGGAGATCCCTCTGGACACAGTCCTCAGATGAGTACTTCATATTATCTCTCAGGTAATCAAAACCGAATTCATTGTTAGTGCCATAGGTTATATCGGAGTTATAGGCGGCCTTCCTCTTTTGATCATCCATATCATGCACGATAACTCCGACAGACATCCCTAGGAACGAGTATATTCCTCCCATCCACTCTGCGTCTCTCTTGGCAAGGTAGTCATTAACTGTAACGAGGTGGCACCCGCGTCCTGAAAGAGCATTTAAATAGAGGGGCAGTGTAGCAGCTAAGGTTTTTCCTTCCCCTGTTTTCATTTCTGCTATCTTTCCCTGATGGAGGGCAATGCCCCCTACGATTTGCACATCAAAGTGCCTCATGCCCAAAACCCTTACTGAAGCTTCTCTCACAGCTGCATAGGCCTCAGGTAAGACGTCATCGAGAGATTCACCCTTTTCGATCCTCTGCTTGAATTCCTCTGTCTTAGCCCTCAATTGGGTATCGTTCAGGCCCTGAAACTGTGGTTCAAGTTCATTGATTCTTGCTGCCTGAGGCGCGAGTGCTTTCAGCTCTCTTTCGTTTTTACTTCCAATTAAAGTCTTGAAGACTTTACCTATCATAGAACTTTTCCTTTCGTTTATCTCTCTTTCTAATTAAACTTTTGTGCGGGAAAATTCAAGTAACAATTCAGGATTTTGGATATTTGATGGGGGGTTTAGAAAAGATGTGAGCAGCCTAAAAATCCCATACCCTGGACTTTGACGTTACTCTGCGAGAAATCCGTCCCAAGTGGATCGGTGGAACTCAATTGAGTATATAACGGAGGGGGTTAACCGGGACACCATTCAAAAGCACCTCATAGTGAAGGTGTGGGCCAGTGCATCGGCCAGTGTTTCCCACCTCGCCTATTACTTGGCCCCTTTTAACATGTGTCCCCTTTTTCACCCGGAATTTATGCAAATGACCATACCTGGTCTTCAGATTATATCCATGATTGATAGTCATCATCTTGCCGTAATTGCCTTCTCTGCCTGCAAATACAACCAATCCATCAGCTGGAGCAATGACCGGTGTCCCGATCCTGGTTGCTATGTCAAGTCCCTTATGAAACTCCCTCCTGTTCGTAAAGGGCGAGATTCTGTAACCGAATCCCGAAGACACCCACCCCTGGGCTGGCTTGATAGAAGGCGTGCAAGCCAAAAGGGATTTCTGTTTTCTTAGGAAATTGCTCAGTTCTGTCTGCGATATACCCGTCACAGCTATTTCTGCGTCCAGATTCTCTAAGGATTGATGCATTTGACGGATTAAGCCGCTATGAACCTCCTCCAGTTGATATTCTGGTTTAAGAGTGCTCATATTTGGGCCGCCCACGCCCAAGAACTGATCTTGTTCTCCGGAGGATTCTAGGTTAGTCATAATCCTCAGTTTGTGATCGAACTTTTGTAATGCAGCGATTTTTTGGTTGGCGTGGTTGATCTCTTTGCATAGGGCAATGAGTTGGGTCTTTTGCATTGCGTTTTCCCTTTGCAATTGGCGGAGCTCGGGTATGTGGGTTTTTACCTTTCGGTAGTCGGTGATGAGCCATATGAGGCCGCCAATTATCAAAACCAGGAGAGAAGCCAGGACCAAGATGAGTTTATTGGGGAGGCTGATTCTTCTTACCTTACTTGATGCTCCAGGAAGGAATAGGATGGTGGATTTTTTGCAAGCCATAAGCAACACTATTAAAATAATGAGTGGAGGCGGCAACCGGATTCGAACCGGTGTCAAACGGTTTTGCAGACCGCTGCCTTAGCCACTTGGCTATGCCGCCCTTCCTGGAGCGGGAAACCGGACTTGAACCGGCGACCGTCACGTTGGCAACGTGATGCTCTACCAACTGAGCTATTCCCGCAAATTCTCATTGTTCCTACTATTTCCCCAAAGGAATGTCAAGGTTTTTTCAGGATAACGTCAAAGTCCAGGGTATGGGTATCTTTTTTTTGGTTATGCCCTATAACATGGCCCCTTGCTGGGTCGATTCAAAATGGTTTATTGAGCCATAAGCCTTAGAATCATACGCTCTATCTATATAAACCATTTTGAAACGCCCACTGATCTAGACTATGTGGGGCATAATCCAAAAAAAAGATACCCATGCCCTGCAAGAAGCTTAAGAATCAATAGGTTAGGTTTCACTATGACGTGGCTCTGAAGGTTTTTTAGAAGAGAAGGTTTTTAGTTATTCGAAAGTATGTCCAGCCAGACCAGAGCGTCAAAACTAAAGCCACCCAGAGAAAGACCATTCCAACAACATGGAAGTTGATCTGTAGATATTCGTAATGGAGACAGAGGCATATGAGGGTCACCGATTGGAAAATGAATTTGTATTTTCCAAGTGCGCTTGCTTCAATGACCTGCCCCTCAACCGCAGCGATACTCCTCAATCCCGTCACTGCCAATTCCCTTGCAACAATCACCATAACCACCCATGCGGGGATCCTGTTGAGAGTCACGAGCATGATCATAGTGGCCGAGACCAGCAATTTGTCTGCCAGCGGATCGAGGAACTTACCGAGGGTAGTCACTACGCGGTACCTTCGAGCATAAAATCCATCGAGGAGATCTGTTACAGCAGCGAGTCCGAAACATAGGGCAGCTAAGAAACTCCCCGTTCTTCCGGGAAAATAAAGGCAGATAACCACTAGAGGAATCAACATCAGCCTCAGGGTACTCAAATGATTTGGGAGGTTCGTTGTTTGCCTTTGATTTTCGTCCATGATCGAAGAGTTCAGTTAGTCTTTTCGTTGAATTCCCGGTAAAATCTCATAACCTTTTCCACGAATCGTCTTGTCTGGGGTATGGGTGGAACAGCATTATGCCTAGTGACTGTTGTGGGGCCGACATTGTAAGCAGCTATTGCTAGTCTTTTGTCCTGATTGAACCTTTGCAGGAGCAAGCTCAGGTATCTTGTGCCCCCAAAGATATTTTCTTCGGGATCAAAGGGATCATTCACCTTCATGTCATTCGCCGTATCTGGCATTAGCTGCATGAGGCCCTGAGCACCACTTTCAGAGATCGCATCAGGATCGAAAGACGACTCCGCCTTTATGATGGCCTTTATGAGATTGACCTCTATGCTAAATTGCTCTGCAGCCTTGCGAATGACATCCTCATATTCTTTAATGTACTGTTTTCCCCCTATCCCGCGGGTTCTTATGTACAGGCGATACCGTGCATCTGATTGGGTATTGCTAAAATGCCAAACCCCTTCCTTATCTCTGAATCGAAAGATATCAGCCTCCGCATTGCTCAAAAAAAAGATGGCAATGAGACCAGCGCATGATATCAATCGAAGGAAAGACATCCTATTTATTTATCTTCTTCCAATCCGCGAGAAACCTTTCTAAACCAATCTTGGTGAGCGGATGTTCAGTTAATTGGATGAGTACCTTGAATGGAATCGTGGCAATATGGGCACCAATCAGTGCTGCATCCAGTACATGTACCGGATTGCGGATGCTTGCCACGATGACCTCTGTGTCAAAACCGTAATTCTCATATATTGTTACGATGTCTTCTACGATTCCCATACCAACGGTGCTGATGTCATCAAGTCTCCCAATAAAGGGGCTGACGAAGCTAGCACCTGCTTTGGCTGCTATCAATGCCTGCAAGGGGGAAAACACCAGTGTTACATTAGTTCTGATATCTTCCTTTGCAAGTATTCTGGTTGCCTTAATTCCTTCAGCAATCATGGGAATTTTAACAACGATATTATCAGCGAGGTTCGACAACTGCCTTGCTTCCTTAACCATACCCTCGGCTTCTATGCTTATTACCTCTGCGCTGACGGGACCATCCACTATTTTGCATATTTCCCTAACCAAATCTTCAAATTCCCTGTTCTCCTTTGACACAAGTGTGGGGTTTGTGGTTACACCATCGAGGAGACCCAGTTCATTGGCCTTGGCTATTTCTTCGAGATTTGCAGTATCGATAAAAAATTTCATGTTTCCTCCTTTAGCACTTCAGCAGAAGATTCTTTTGGCAGTTCATTGAAAAGCTGGCGTATACTTACGTTCAGAACAGGATGCACGAGATCAGGTGCTAATTGAACGAGGGGCTCCAATACAAACCGTCTTTTATGCAGTAAACGGTGGGGGATTGTCAAATTATCAGATTCCATGATCGCTTGACCAAACAGCAGTATATCAAGATCAATTATCCTTGACTCCCACCGTTTGGTTCGTACTCTACCCATATCGTATTCAATTGCTAGAAGATCTTTTAGGAACTGGAAAGGGGTGCGCGTTGTCTTTATCTCAGCGACACAATTTGCATACCAGTCTTGCCCTGTAACACCTTCTGGCTCAGTTTTGATTATGTCTGAACAGGCGGTCACCTCACATCCCGGTAATTGGTTTATTTTTTGTAATGAGGTGGTACAGTTGTGGAGCTTATCCCCCAGGTTTGATCCCACCCCAACGTATACTGTGGAAAGTTCCACGGTCATAGCCCTATACCCTTTATCCGTTCGGTTGCCTCTAAAAGGCGGTTCTCCTCCTGGGTTAGTGTCAGTCTCAGGTAACCTTCTCCAGGAGAACCAAAGCCATTGCCCGGTGTAACAACCACACCGGCATCAGTCAAAAGTTTTGTTGCGAGACTCGCTGATGTATAGGGCGGGGGAACAGGAACCCAGAGATAGAAGGTGGCCCTTGGTGTATCTACTATAAAACCTGCATCCCTCAGCCCTGTCACCATGATATCTCTCCTACTGGTATAGATTTCCTGTATCTCTTGGATAATTTCCCGATTTTTTCTCATGCCTACGAGACCAGCCCTTTGAATGGCCTGGAAAACACCGGAATCAAGGTTGCTCTTTACTGAACCTAAGCCCCCAATAGCCTGCTTGTTTCCCACGGCAAAGCCAATTCGCCATCCCGTCATGTTGAAGGTTTTGGACAGGGAATGAAATTCTATCCCTATATCCTTGGCTCCTTCAATTTGGAGAAGGCTCATAGGCTGGTAACCATCGAAGGCGATTTCGCTATACGTAAGATCGTTGCATACCATTATGTCATACTTGTGTGCAAAGGCTACAACTGCCTCAAAGAAGTCCCTATCAGCCACGGCCGCTGTAGGGTTATTGGGATAATTGATCCAGATCATTTTGGCCTTTCTGGCAGCCTCTTCTGGTATAGAATCGAGATCGGGCAAAAACCCGTTCTCTTTCAGCAGGGGGACAAAGCAGGACATCCCATCCGCAAAGAGTGTTCCAATGTTATACACTGGATAGGCAGGAGTAGGGATAAGGGAAAGATCGCCTGGGTTTATAAATGCCAGGTGGATGTGAGCTATTCCCTCCTTTGCACCAATCAGAGATATCACTTCACTTTCTGCATCAAGCGCAACCGAGAATCTCTCTTGGTACCAGTCAGCTACTGCTCCTTTGAAATCATCCGATCCGGAATAAGAAGGATAGTGATGGTTTTCCGGATCCTGAACAGCTCGCATCATTTCCTTAATAATCTTTGGCGGGGTGGGAAGATCAGGGTCTCCGACACCAAGGTCGATTATATCTACTCCCTTTGCCTGTAAGTCTCGTTTTTTTTGATCGATCTCCTTAAACAGGTAGGGGGGGAGCTTCTTGAGTCTCTCAGCCAATTCAAACACTTTTTCTCTCCCTCAATCCCAAGACATCTTGCATATCATAAAGACCATTGGGCTGGTTAACAACCCATGTGGCTGCGAGTAAAGCACCTCTTGCAAAGTTGTCCCTGCTGTGCGCCCTATGAGTGATCTCGACCCTTTCTCCGGGACCGGCAAACATGACGGTATGTTCACCGACGATATCACCAGCCCGTATCGACTGAATACCGATCTCTTCGTCTCTCCTCACACCAATAAAGCCTCTCCTTTCATAGATGGCGTCTGTCTCCAGGTTCCGGCCCGTTGAATCGGCGAGAATTCTGGCAAGATGCATTGCTGTGCCGCTCGGGGCATCTTTTTTGAGCCTGTGATGAGCCTCAATTACCTCCATATCATAATCTTTACCAAGAATTCTCGACACACTTTCAACCACCTTAAATAACACATTAACCCCTACACTCATATTAGGGGATTTGACACATCTGATTCCCCGTGCCAGTTGATTGAGCTCTTTTTCATGCTCCCCGGTAATACCAGTAGTCCCAATGACCATTGCCTGGCCAGTCTTTGCAATAAACCTAATATGCCGTAAGGTGCTTTCTGGTGTCGTGAAATCAATCAAGACATCCGCATCGTTCATCACCTCGCTGATGTCCCCTTTGAAGACAATACCAGTCTTATCGAGACCAGCAATATTGCCTACATCTTGGCCAATTGCCGGATGGTCCGGTTTTTCAAAGGCACCCCATAGTTTAATTCCTTCACTTTTTTGAATCATCTGGGTAATTTTTTTACCCATCCTGCCGGCTGCACCGGCAACAACAGCATTAACCATTTCTTCCCCCTCCGATTACTGTATAGTTTTTAGAGACACTTCCCCCCACCATTCTTTCCAGAATTTGAGTTCAGTCATTGTTTTCACCGATGAATCCAGGAATTACCTCACCATTTATAAGATCATCAAAGGTTTCTCTTGCTCTGACAATTGAGAAGCGTTTTCCCCTGACCATTACCTCTGTCGGCCTGGGACGGGAATTGTAATTTGATGCCATGGAAAAACCATAAGCCCCCGCACTCATTATGGCTACCAAATCCCCTGGTTTAAATGAAGGCATTTTTCTATTCATAGCGAAAAAATCAGCAGTTTCACAGACAGGTCCCACGAGATCAGCTTCAACCATTTGTGAATCGTTCACCCTTACCGGCTGCACAGCATGAAAGGAATCATAGAGGGCGGGTCGGATCAAATCATTCATCCCTGCATCAACAATGACAAACCGCTTATGTGTTGTGGATTTGGTGTAGAGGACCTTAGTGACCAGAATACCTGCATTACCAATGATAACCCTGCCAGGTTCAAGGATGAGGGTGATGTTACTATCTCCCATAGTCTCCTTTAGTGCCCTGGCGTACTCTCCAGGGTGGGGCGGTCTTTCATCATCATAGGTTATGCCTAAACCACCTCCAATATTGAGGAAATCGATATCAAGGCCCATCCCCTGCAACTCTCTTAAGAGTGCCTTCAGTTTGTTCAGCGCATCGAGAAAGGGATCAATCTCGGTGAGTTGGCTACCAATGTGGCAGGATATACCCCTTACACGGATATTTTTCAGACCCTTGGCCAAAGTGTAGGTAACAAGGGAGTCATGTAGTGGTATACCAAATTTATTCTCTTCCAACCCGGTAACAACGTATGGATGTGTTTTCGGCGCTACATTGGGATTTATCCGGATGGCTATCCTTGCGTTGCGGCCGATGTCCTGTGCTGTCTTATCTAATAGCCGTAATTCTTGGTCTGATTCTACATTGAACATGAGGATATCTGACTCAAGAGCCCTCCCCATTTCTTCTGCGGTCTTCCCAACCCCAGAAAAGACAATCTTACCAGGTGGAATTCCTGCTTTGAGCGCCCGAAAGAGTTCTCCTGCTGACACGATATCTGCTCCTCCCCCTTGTGAAGCGAGGACCCTTAGTACAGCAAGATTAGGGTTGGATTTTACAGAAAAGCAGGTGAGGTGAGCAAGGTCCTTGAAGGCATCTTCAAAAACGGAGAAATGTCTGTTTATTGTTGCATGGGAGTAAAGATAAAAAGGTGTTCCAACTTGATCGGCTATTGATGCGACAGATACATCCTCGCAGTGAAGATCATCTTTTTTGTAAATAAAGTGATTCATTTAGGGGTTTCGCCTTAATCGGTTGGTAATATCTTAATCTCGGTTCACTATCTTGCCTTCAAATATTTCGATTATGTCTCTTACCGACGCAGGTAACGCGTCTTCTTTCGGGGTTTTCTTTAAATCTTTTTGTTGGCTTTGCTTTTTGAAAACCACCTTAAGATCTGACTGGAAGAAATCCTGGGCATACGCACAGAGCTGCTCATAGTGCTCGGGATCATCAAAATAGCCACCTGTAAAAGCCCCTTCTCCGTAAGGTAACTCCAGTCGGTCTGCAGTCAGTGTGCAAGATTTCCACTCCTTTAATACATTGGCCATAGCCCTATTCCTGGTGACGAGGTAGCGCAGAAATTCATCCCATTTCTTGCCATCGTCTAGGTGGTTCGTTCTAGCCGCTGGCTTTTTTTGAGTGAAATTATTTTTGAGATTTTCAGAATGCCCTGCTGGGATAGGCTTATTGATTCGTTTCTCTATTTGCGCAATTTTTCTAATTAATTCATCAAATGAAAGATAATCCTTGAGTTCTGAGAGTTTAATAAGGATCGCCTCAAGCGCAATTCGCGGGTTGTTTGTATAACGCAAATCTGCTTCTTTGCTAATGAGGAAATTAAGTGATTGAACAAGCCTTTCCATCCCCGCCTTTCTTGCCAGGTTTTTTGTTTCTTTCAGTTCATTATCAGGTAGATCAAGAAGATGTGGAGAGTCAGGAGCAACCAGAGAGACGATTAGATTACGGAATTGATTCATTATTTCTCGATAGAATTCCTTGATCTCGTAGCCATAATTGTATACCTCATCGATTATTTCGAGGCATAATGCGGTGTCAGCGTCAACTATTGACCGGGACATCTTATAGATGAGATCCCGATCTATTATTCCCAAAACAGCCCCTATTTGGTTATCCTCTACGCTCTGGCCTGTAAAAGAGACAACCTGGTCGAGAAGGCTCTCTGCATCTCGCATGCTTCCCTCGGCCTCCCTCGCTATAATGGAAATACCGGTATCACTTATAGTTATCTCCTCTGCTGCTATTATGCTTTTAATCTGTTCTACTATTTTATTTATGGGTATCCTCTTGAAATCGAATCGTTGACATCGGGACAGTATGGTCACTGGCACCTTGTGCGGTTCTGTAGTAGCAAAGACAAATTTAACATGTTCTGGTGGCTCTTCCAGGGTTTTCAACAATGCATTGAATGCAGGGAGGGTCAACATGTGTACCTCATCTATTATATAGACTCTGTACTTGCCATGAGAAGGGAGATACCTGATATTCTCTCGAAGGTTTCTTATCTCATCAATTCCCCTGTTGGAGGCACCATCAATCTCTTGCACATTTACGGATGAGCCATGTGTTATCTCAACGCAGGAGGTACATTGGTTACAGGGATTTCCGTCATTGTTGTTTTCGCAATTGAGGGCCTTGGCAAAGATTCGGGCAACCGAAGTCTTGCCGACACCCCTTGCGCCGCTAAACAGGTAGGCATGCGCCAATCGGCCAGACAGGAAGGCGTTCCTAAGTGTTCGCGTAATATGCTCCTGACCTAAGACCTCTTCAAATAGTTGAGGCCTCCATTTTCTAGCTAAAACTTCGTAGGGCATGATGAAATCAAGAATATGGCTGGCGGAGAGAGGGGGATTCGAACCCCCGGTACCACTTTTGGTAGTACACGCGATTTCCAGTCGCGCTCCTTAAGCCAACTCGGACATCTCTCCTGGATCCCGCTGGGGCGGAATACATCTGGTTTCTGACTTTTGCTCCATAGTAGAATTTTCTCAGCTTGGCGTAAAATCCAAATAGCTAGCGAAGCGCTGCCTCAAACCGTCGAGACACTGTGTCAGCGAATACGAAATACTGGGTAACGTTTCTGGGTTACGGTGGAGCCTGTCCCGACTATACTGTCGGGGATGGCCGTTTCGTTTTTCGGTAACGTCATTCGTCTTTTTATTTCTACGTTACCTTGACCGTTACCGATACGGGCTTCGTTACCCTAACAGTTGCCCAGATAAACCAGCAAAAAAATTGACACTAATCCGCCCGAAGTCTGGCGGATAAATTTTAGGACCTTGGCTTATATAGCTAGTTGCGGTATCCGACTATGTGTCCCAAGCTAGTGGTGAAAGTAAAGCAAGGGTGAATTTCCTGGCGGAGAGGGTGGGATTCGAACCCACGTGCCTCGCTCTTCACGAGACAAATCGATTTCGAGTCGACCCCGTTATGACCACTTCGGTACCTCTCCACTATTGTCTCCTCACTCGGAAAAAATCCTGCATAAGTTGTTTGCATTCTTTTTCCATTACGCCAGGAATTACTGTTAATCGGTGATTGAGCCTGCCATCATTAGATAGATTGTAAACTGAGCCTGCAGCACCGCTCTTTTCATCAAAGACGCCAAAAACGAGGGTCTCTAACCGGGCATTGATAATGGCACCCATGCACATGGGGCAGGGCTCAACCGTTACGACCATGGTCATCCCATTTAACCGATAGTTGCTGCGCACCTTTGCTCCCTGCCTGATGACCAGTATCTCCGCATGGGCAGTAGGATCATTATCCAAAATGCATCTGTTGTATGCTCTGGCCACTATCTTATTGGATTGGTCTAAGAGGATGGCACCAACAGGAACCTCTCCGGCCACCCATGCCTCTTTGGCCTCTCTCATGGCCTCTCGCATAAAATGGGAGAGGTCCAAGCGGGCTTGTATCCCTTGTAGCAGTGGTAACATCTAACCAAAAATCGTAGAATTTTTTCGATTCTTGTTAATTTTTCTTTGGTATGTGCCCTGTTTGGTTATCATTTAACATGTACCTATCAGTGAGTCAACTTGATATTGATTCCCTAAACCGTGGTAAAATACGCCATGGGGAAAACTGTGTCGTCTTTTCACTTGAAAGTGTGTTAGGGTTACCACAAATGGTAGTGGGGGTGGACGAGGAACTTTATAATCCATTGTAATTTCATGATAAATTTACCCAATGCTGTCTGGCATAATCGTTGCTATATTAAAACGGCGTCTGGGATGATCGCCCTTCAAAATGAGGGTTTTTCCTTAAGAGAAATGTGAGGAGAAAAGAGTGAATAAACCTAAGGGGACGGCATCTCAGGACAAAAGACAGAGCCCTGGGCTTAGAGCCCGGGGCTTTTTGATTGGGAAAGTTTTTTTTCGACAACCTCCACATCTTGTGGTAAATCTACCTCGATAGAATCAAATTGGGTCTCTACAACCTTTATTTTAAAGCCATGCTCTAAGGCCCGAAGCTGCTCCAGTTTCTCAGCTCCCTCCAGTGAACCGTAAGGAAGCTTTGTGAAGGTCAACAAGAATTCTCTACGATAAGCGTAAAAACCCAAATGCCTATAGTGAGCAACCTTTGATTCTTGATCCCGACAAAATGGGATCGGTAGACGGGAAAAATACAAAGCATACCCATTGTTATCGACAGCTACCTGTACGCTATTCATGTCTTGTAGCTCTCGATCCTCGGTTATCTTGTAAACGAGGGTAGACATCGGGATTGTCGGGTCTTTTGTCAGGGGTCGTATAAGGTCAGGGAGTATTGATGGGTGAAAAATAGGTTGATCACCCTGAATATTTACTACGATATCTTCAGGGTCGAGACTAAGCTTTTCCGCTGCCTCAGCAATCCGATCGGTGCCTGATCGGTGACCCTCTGATGTCATGATTGCCTGGCCACCGAATTGCTTCACACAGTTATAAATCCTCAGATCATCGGTTGCCACATATGTCTCATCCAGTTCTGGGCATGCCCTGGATCTCTGGTAAACATGTTGAATCATTGGTTTTCCAGAAATCAGGGCGAGCGGCTTTCCTGGAAAACGTTTTGATAGGTATCGTGCAGGTATAAGGGCGACTGTTTTCAAGCTGCATCCGATTGGTTTGAGCTTTTGGTTTGGTTTTTTGTAACTCAGTGTAGATTGATATTAAGAAGGGTATATAGCAAGCAAGAGGGCTCAAGGCAAATAATTTATTAAAGTTTGATAAAGGGGAGATAAAGGTGAAGGTTATTGGGATATATGGGAGCCCCAGGAAAGGGGGTAACAGCGATTTGCTTCTTGATAGTGCCCTCAGAGGAGCTCACGAAAAAGGGATTGAAGTTGAGAGAATATACGTTCGGGATTTGGATATTTCAGGTTGTATAGAGTGTGGTGCATGTGAGAAGACCGGCGCATGTGCCATTGATGATGATATGCAAGATGTCTACCGCCTCCTAGATAGTGCAGATGTAATTATCCTTTGCTCTCCGATCTTTTTTTATGGTCTGACTTCCCAGGTAAAGGCCCTGATTGACAGGGGCCAGGCTATGTGGTCGAGGAAAAAGTTAGACAATGGTAAAAGTGGTGAAAAAAATGCATCCCGGGGTAGAGGATATCTGATTGCCGTAGGAGCAACGAGCGGTGGAAACCTCTTCAAAGGTGCCCAGATGATAGCCAGATATTTTTTTGATACCTTAAATATTGAGTATTCAGGGGGTCTTTTTTTTCCAGGGATAGAATCTAAACGCGCGGTAGAAGAACACCCTGAAGCCCTTGAGAAGGCCTATGATTTGGGAAAAGCTTTGTGATTCCCTTTCATAGCTAAAAGATGGGGGTTAACTTATTTCAAGCCTCGGCTTATAGCGAGAGCCGAGATTATTTCTTTTCCATTGACATTTTTTTACAACCCCCATAGAAGGTGAAAGTAAATAAGCAGTTTTTGGGGGTAGCATTATGGATATGCCAAAGATTGTGGACGTCTTAGAGAATTGTGAGCTCTTCAGGAGCTTAGAGAGGGATGAGATTGAAAAGATAGCAAGCCTTGGTCACGTGGAAACATACGAGGCTGGAGAGAATATGCTTCAACAGGGAGATTTCGGGGATAACCTTTATGTAATCGCTGAAGGGCATGTGTTCTTAGAGAGATCCATTGATTTAGGCACACGTAAGGGGAGTGCAATTATCAGCCTCCTGGGCAGAGGAAGGGCATTGGGCTGCTGGTCGACCCTGCTTGGAGAAACTCATACCTTATTGTCATCTGCAAGGTGCAGAAAAGCCACCAAGGTAGTTGTAATTAAGGGTCCAGCACTAAGAGAGATAATGCTGTGTAATTTTCAACTCGGATTTAAGATTCTGGAGAGGCTCTGTTCTGTACTTCGAGACAGAATCCAGGGCGCATATGGGGCTATGGAAAACATCTAGGCTCAGCCTATTGATTTTCATAAGTGCTGACTTGTAGCCCCCTGTGTGGTTTTGGATCATCAATTCTATTAAGAGGTCTTTCGAGTTGCCAGCGTCTGGTTGTCGTAAGTAATTCATATTACTTTTGGGTGCCCTCAATCCTCTTGCCTAATGAATCTAGTTTTTCAAAAATTCCCTCCATCAGAAATTTACAAACTCAATACCATGGTAGGGCTGGAGAAATTTCCTCAAAGCAATATCTATTGATTTCAGTAGAGTGTGGCCAAATATTTCGGGTTTAACAATGTTCAAGAGGGTTTAACAATGTTCAAGAGGTGATTCCCATTAGCTCCCAGGAGTAAACCCCAATATTTGGCCACTTGAAAGTGCTGTGGAATCTTTTTTAAGATATTGCTTTTCGGAAACATCCCCAGCCCCGGCTAAAATGAGACTTCTATATTAAAGGTGGTATGCATATAAAAAGAGTTTGTAAATTTCTGATAGATATCGAGCGTGACATAGGGCCTTTGTCTGAACTGCGCAAAACAGACTGGAGAAATACTGATAAGAAGGTGCCTTCTCATGGCCGCGAGCGACGTCGCGCCTTTTTTCAACATCTCATGCATGATCCACGATCCGTTGAGAAATATTCCTCTGCGGTAACCCTTTCAGATATGGAGGTATTTATCTTTCCCGAGTTGATGCTCTCTCTGGTGCTTGCAAATATCATGTCTCCCCGTCTTTGGGAATGGCGTGACGATCCCTGGTTTAGGAAGATCCACAGGATCACCCCCTATCGGAGAATCCTGCGCCTCAAGCAGTACATTATGGATAACTTCGCCTTTAACCTCGATTTAGATACGTGGGGGCTAACCACCAAGCAAACCGAACTTGAGCGTTTCTCAGATTTCATCGACGAAACAGTTCTAAAACACAGCAACGCCCTCTTCGGTTATGAAGGTGACAGGTATTATTTCGACATCGATATACGAAGGCATTTTGGCCTGGATAAATATGACTCAGATGTCATTCCTTACTGGAAGACCGAAACTCTGGAGGCCATGGAGGCCTTTCGGCATAAAGAGGGATACCTGACCGGTGCAGGCGAATGCGTTTCCCTGTCGTCTTTGTACGCAAGTGCCCTCTTTGTTGTTGCTGGCATACCGTTAGGCGATATTTATATGATGGCCACACCATTACATTCACAAAATTTTATAGATATAGGCGCTGGAATTATCACTAATAACCGGCGGATCATAACAAAAAATATGTGGTTTAACGGGGCAGAACTTTCAGCGAAAGCACGGCGTGCCATTGAAAATGAGCGGGTGACAATCGTAGCCCATAATACCGGCTATGTGCATACCATGTATGACGAGGCCACGATAGATCCTGATATTTATAGAAAGTTTCGCGATAAGCTCAAGGCCTTCCTCACAACCGATATTAGTTTCGAAATTCTTGGCAATTTTCTTCGGCAAAAACGAGAGTTACAGAAATGCTTTCAAATTGTTCACAGTTGCTGCGGAAAGCCGCGGTATATTGAGGCCGAAAAGGTTTACCATTACGAGCACAGCAGCAAATTCAAAGTAAGTGACAATACCCGAACAATGCTTATCCATGAGATTGATGAAGACGAATTCTATACCAGTCCCCTTCCAGACAGGATAATCTTTGACGAAATAGAGGCATTTTTCAAGGAAAACCGGATAGCTATAGATGACACGTGCGATCTCGAAAAACTAAAAAAACACCTCCATCACTGTTTTTGGAACATAGAGGAGGTGATTGGCGAGTTACTAAAGTTTTGTAAGACTGTCCCAATACTGCCCGAGGAGAACAAAAAGTGGATACCATCAGAACCAATCCAGATAGATGGATGCTCATCCAGAGAACACGTTATTGATTATCTAGATTCATTCAGAAACAAAAATAAAACGGCTGATCTTGCCTTCATGGCATATAGAGATATGTCAAAAGCGCCATGGAAGCCGTTTGTTAAAGCGGCCTTAGAGCGAAATCCCGTCTGTATTGAAGACTCCCGCACCATGGACATATCCGAAGTTTTTGAGAAACTTCGTGTGATGGAAAATGTTTCCATATACGATGGCACCCGTTTAGCCCAACCCGATGAAATATGGAACTACGGACGCGGAGATGGATTGGAAAAGGCACTTTGCATGATGAATATCATAAGAAATAGACATCCCCAGGAAAA